>JAAYPR010000037.1 GCA_012519705.1 Campylobacteraceae bacterium | reverse complement strand
ACAGAAATACTTAATAATTTCTCTAAATTTCTTCTCTGAAATCCTGGAACGATATATATACTTATTTTTCATCCTTGAAATCATAGTTTAAAGCTCCTTTGTTAGAGCTTAACTTTAATTGAGCCTAGTTTTTTTATATATTATATATAAGGAGACAGAATGAGTTTAGATAGAAGAAACTTTCTAAAAGGCACAGGTGCTTTAGGTGTTGCACTTTCAGCAAACCCACTTCTTGCAAGTGAAGATAAAAAGCTAAAGTCAATCCCTACAGCTTCAAACGTTGGTGCATTTTATGCTGACGTTGATGAGAGTGGAAAGATTGTAAAAATCAGACCACAAGAGTCAGATAAAGACTCTAAAATGCCTTGGAGTGAGGCTTGGATAGATAGAGTTTATAGCGATACAAGAATCAAATATCCATGCGTTAGAAAAAGCTACCTTGAAGCAAAAGGCGTAAAAGCCAACTCAAAGCCAGAACTTAGAGGAAGAGAAGAGTTCGTTAGAGTTAGCTGGGATGAGGCACTAGAGCTAATCCTTGACAAACTTCAAAGCGTTAAACCTGAAGAAATTTACAACGCAAGTTATGGTGGATGGGGACACCCAGGACTTCTTCACAACTGTTCAGCAACAGCTGGTAGATTTTTCAACACTGTAATTGGCGGTGCAGTTACTATGGATGGCGAGCACAGTAACGGTGCAGCTGGTAAAGTAAACACAACCATCGTTGGAGACTTAGAGGTTTACTCACTTCAAACATCTCACGAAGTTATCTTAGAAAACACCCAAGTTTACGTTATGTGGGGTGCGGATATTTTCAAATGTAACCAGATAGATTTCAAAGTTGCAAACCGTGGAAACAACCCTTACTATGATAAATACGAAAAATCAAACATCAAATTTATCACAATCGACCCACAATACACTGATATAGCAAAAAGATTTAACGCAGAGTGGATAAAAATCCGCCCAAATACCGACGTAGCTTTAATGCTTGGTATGATGAACTACCTTTATACAACTGGACAGTATGATAAAGAGTTTATTGAAAAATATACTCACGGATTTGATAAATTCCTACCTTATCTACTTGGCGAAACAGAAGATAAAATCGCAAAAACACCGGCTTGGGCTGCAGAAATCACAGGAGTAGAAGAAAGCGTTATAAAAAGCCTTGCTGATACTTTTGTTAAAAACAGAACTTTCCTAGCAGGCAACTGGGCGATGCAAAGAGCACATCACGGCGAACAAGCTGACTGGACACTTATGGTTCTAGCTGCATTTATCGGACAAATCGGACTTCCTGGTGGAGGATTTGGCTTTTCAATGCACTACTCAGGTGGTGGACAAGCAGCAAGCGGGGCTATGCTTCCAGGAGGACTTGCTCAAGGTAAAAACAAAGTAAGAGCTAAAATTCCAGCTTCAAGAATTAGCGAAGCTATTTTAAACCCAGGAAAAACCATCAAATTTAGAGGCGAAGACCTAGTTTATCCAGAAATTAAAGTTTTCTATAACGTTGGAGCTAACACTCTTGGTCACCAACCAGACTCAAACGGACTTATTAGAGCTCTAAGAACTCTAGATACTGTTATCGTTCATGAGCCATGGTGGACAGCAACAGCTAAAATGGCAGACATCGTTTTACCATCTACAACAACTCTTGAAAGAGATGACTTAAGTTATGGTGGAAGCTATTCACAAGACTATGTTTATGCTATGAAAAAAGTTATCGAGCCATTACACGAAGCAAGAAACGACTATGACATCTTTGAAGAGATGGCAAAAATGGCAGGTGAAAGAGAGTGGAGAAGATATACAGGTGGTGGAAAAACAAAAGAAGAGCTAATAAGAGGCTTCTATGACAGAAGTGACTGCCCTAACTATATGGAGTTTGAAGAGTTCTGGGAAAAAGGACACCTATACTTTGAGCCGATGGAGAGTGCTTATCAGTATGTAAGACACGCAGACTTTAGAGAAGACCCTGAAAACAACAAACTAAGAACTGAAACAGGTAAAATTCATATCTTCTCGCAAAGATTTGCTGATTTAGGGCTTGAAGACTTCAAAGGTCACCCAATGTGGTTTGAGCCAGCTGAGTGGTTAGGTAACGAGGAAAAAACAAAAGAGTTTCCATTCCACGTGTTAAGCCCACACCCAAAACATAGAATTCACTCTCAGCTTGATAACTGCTTTGTTAGAAAACTTTACAAAGTTGGAAACAGAGAACCGGTTTTAATAAACAGTGAAGATGCTAAAAACTTAGGCATCAAAGACGGCGATACGGTAGAGGTATTTAACAACAGAGGAAGAATGTTAGCTGGTGCTGTTGTAAGTGATGATATCATGAGTGGAGTTATCTCTATAGATGAGGGAGCTTGGTATGATACAGATAACGCTAGCGAAGATAACCCTCTTGAAATCGCAGGTCACGTAAACGTTTTAACTGCTGATTTTTCAACATCAGGCATGGCGCAAGCAACAACTGCAAACACTTGTCTTGCAAATATGAAAAAAGTTGACGCGAAGCCATACGCAGGTATAAAAGCACCAGTTGTGAAAGGATAATTAATGAGAAAAATTTTAGCTTTAATATTAACATTAAGTAGTTTTTTAGTTGCAAAAGATGTGTGGATTTATAACGTTAAAACTGACATTATAGACCCAAAAACAAACGAAGTTGTAGGTGAAATTTATGAAGGAACACCAGTAAAACTTATCGAAGAAAAAGGTGAGTTTTCGTTAATAGAAGTTACAGGCGAGACAGTTGAAGGCAAAGAAAACACTCTTGCATACTCAAAAGCTCCACTAGTAACTTTTTTAACTTTAAAAGATGGAGTTGCAAAAACTGGCGAGCAATACTTAGTAAAAAGCTCTGACTTAGCAGATAGAGAGTATCCATCATGGGAAGAGATAGAGCTAGTTTACTATGACAGTTGCACATCTTGCCACGGCGGACACCACCCAACTGAGCATTTAATGGCTGAATGGGATGCTTATCTTTCAGCGATGCAGTACTTTGCAAAAATCAACGACGAAGAGATGGCAAGGATGTTAAGATTCCTTGAAGCCCACGCAAGAGATGGTTTTGCAAAAGAAGAAGAGTAAGGTTTAAATTTTTGAGTAAAAATTTATACTTATAAATAACTTCTTAAAGCCTCGAATTTATCGGGGCTTTTTTATTTTATACATTAACAATCTAGACATTAAATTTACTATTCACTCCCGTCACTGCGAAAATTTACGAAGTAAATTCGTGGCAATCTAGGTATTGAGCCATAAACACATTAGAGCCAAATTTATTAAAACAGATCTAAAAACCTAAATCCACCAAAACCACTAGAGTCGTCACTCTGAGTTTGTGAAACAAACGAAGCAATCCATCAAATAAAATCATAAAGAATTTATAAGATTTCTACTTAAGAAATTCATAATTTCAAATTTAAAAAAGAAAAAGTCAGTAAATTTAACTAAACTTTTAGTTCTAAATTTAAAAATAAAATAACCGTTAAATTTAATCAGAAACTTTTAACTCTAACAAAACCTTTATCTAAATGGATTGCCACGCTTGCTAACGCAAGCTCGTAATGACGAGGTTGGCAGATATGTTGTTGTGAGAAATTTATAAAACAAATTTGCCAAATAAGACTTTGAAATTTAAAGGTCTAGATTGCTTCGTCACTTCGTTTCTCGCAATGACCAGTGGGGAGTAATTTCTAAAAACCTACTACAAAATAAAACTTCCCAACAAAAGTGTAACTTTTTAACCCTAAATTTAAAATACAAGACAAAAATGTTTGATATTTTCTAAACCAAGCTACAAGATGAGTAAAATAGTAACTACTTATCAGCTATACACCTAAATACAAGTTGAAAATAATTTTCATTTAAACATTGGTTATATAATTTGTCAAAATAAAATTTTGGAGTAAAAGATGAATGCATCAGATTTATTTGTAAAAGCATTAGAAAATGAAGGTGTTGAGTATATTTTTGGTGTTCCAGGTGAAGAGAACTTAGACTTCTTAGAAGCTTTGAGAAAATCAAAAATAAAACTCATCTTAACAAGACATGAGCAAGGTGCTGGATTTATGGCAGCAACTTATGGAAGACTTACAGGAAAAGTTGGGGTATGTCTTTCAACTTTAGGGCCAGGTGCTACAAATTTAGCAACAAGTGCTGCTTATGCACAGCTTGGCGGAATGCCAATGCTGATGATTACAGGTCAAAAGCCTATCAAAAAATCAAAACAGGGAAGATTTCAAATCATTGATATTGTGAGAATGATGAGACCTATGACTAAATTTGCAAAGCAAATCGTAAATGCTCACAACATCCCATCAGTTGTAAGAGATGCCTTTAAAATAGCAAGAATGGAAAGACCCGGAGCCGTTCATATCGAGCTTCCAGAAGATATCGCTACCGAGCCTGTAGATAAGGATACGACTATCTATCCAGTGCAAAATGTTAAATATCCAGTTGCGATTGACGAGGTTATCGCTGAAGCTGTTGCTATGATAGAGCAAGCAAAAAGACCACTACTTTTAATTGGAGCTGGGGCAAATAGAACAAGAATAGGAAATACTCTTACAGATTTTGTAAACAAAACAGGTATGGGATTTTTTAGTACACAGATGGGAAAAGGCGTTGTTGATGAAAACCACCCTATGTGCTTAAGTGCGGCGGCTTTGTCAAAAGATGACTTTGTTCACTGTGCGATAGACAAAGCAGATTTAATCATCAACGTTGGGCATGATGTTATAGAAAAACCACCATTTTTTATGTCAAACAAAGAGGGTGCTACAAAGGTTATACACATCAACTTCTCCCCAAGCGAAGTAGATGATACATACTTCCCGCAAATGGATGTCATAGGCGATATCGCTGGCAATATCGCAAAAATCACTGATAAAATCACAGTCCAAGACCACTGGGATTTTGACTACTATACAAGGATGGCAGAAGAGATTAGAACAAGGCTGTCAAAGTATTTTAGAGACGATAGATTTCCGATTTTGCCGCAAAGGGCGGTTAGGGTCATTAGACAAACTTTAGATGCGGACGATATCGTAGCACTTGATAATGGTGTTTATAAAATTTGGTTTGCAAGAAACTATAGATGTGCAAAGCCAAACACCCTTTTACTAGACAACGCACTTGCTACTATGGGAGCTGGACTTCCTTCGGCTATGATGGCTAAGATGATAAATCCAGATAAAAAAGTTGTTGCAGTTTGTGGGGATGGTGGGTTTATGATGAACTCACAGGAGATGGAGACAGCTGTTAGACTTGGACTTGATTTGACAGTGATTATCCTAAATGATAATGCTTATGGGATGATTAAATGGAAGCAAACAGGCATGGGACTTGAGTCTTTTGGGCTTGATTTAGGAAATCCAGACTTTGTTCAGTATGCTAAGGCGTATGGAGCAAAAGGCTATAGACCAGAGTCGGTTGAAGAGTTTGAGAAAACTTTGGAAGAGTGTGTGAACGGTAAAGGTGTTCATCTAATCGACCTTGCTGTTGACTACTCGCTAAATCATGCGATTTTAAACGAGCTACTTCCAAATAAAACTTGTTTAGTGTAGTCTCATTAAAGAGCTTAAATTTAAATGATTAAGGGGAGAAAAATATGAGTGTTTTAGAAGTTAAGTCGCCATTTGATGGGAAAGTTGTTGGAACTGTAAAGTATAGCACGCATGAAGAGGTAGAAGCTGCCATTGACGTGGCACATAAAATATTTTTAAACAAAGATGGCTGGCTACCAAAATATAAAAGAGTTGAAATTTTAGAAAACGCTATGAAGATTATGAGCTCTCAAGTTGAGGAACTTACCATTCTTTGTGCAAGTGAGGGTGGCAAGCCTTATATCGACTCAAAAGTTGAAATTTTAAGAGCGATAAATGGTATTAAAATAGCTATAGAAACTTTAAGTGTTTTTGAGGGAAAAGAGATAGCTATGGGGCATACAAATACAAGCACAAATAGACTAGCTTATACCTTTAAAGAGCCAATTGGCGTGGTTGCTGCGATTTCAGCTTTTAACCACCCATTTAACCTTGCAGTTCATCAAGTCATCCCTGCTATCGCTGCTGGTTGTCCGGTAATCATCAGACCAGCGAGCCAAACTCCTATGAGTGCTGTTAGACTTGTGGAGATTTTAGAAGAAGCTGGACTTCCAAAAGGCTGGGCTCAAGCTGTAGTTTGCGATAGAAAAGCTGGAGAGTTGCTAGCGACTTCTCCAAAAACTGCGTTTTTAACATTTATCGGAAGTGGAGCAGTTGGCTGGTACTTAAACTCAAAAGCAAGTGATGGAACAAGAGTTGTTTTAGAACACGGCGGAGTAGCCCCTGTCATAGTTGAAGCTGATGCGGATATCGACGATATGATACCAGCTTTAGCAAAAGGTGGGTTTTACCACGCTGGGCAGGTTTGTGTATCTGTTCAAAGAGTGTTTGTGCATGAGTCGATTTGCGATGAAGTGGCTAATAGATTAGCCACTATTGCTTCAAAACTAATAGTTGGCGACCAACTTGACCCAAAAACAGAGGTTGGACCACTTATAAACCACTCAGAAGTTGATAGAGTTGAAGAGTGGGTAAATGAAGCCGCTACAAAAGGTGGGAAAATCTTAACTGGCGGAAAAAGAATTTCTAACTCTTGCTATGAGCCAACGGTTATTTTAAACCCAAGCGATGATGCACTAGTATCTACAAAAGAGGTGTTTGGGCCTGTTGTTTGTGTTTATTCATATAAAGATTTAGATGAGGCGATAAGTAGGGCAAATCAACTTGATGCTTCATTTCAAGCGGCCATCTTTACAAAACACATTGACAATGCTCTAAAAGCTGTAAAAAGACTAAACGCAACAGCGGTTATGGTAAATGACCACACAGCGTTTAGAGTGGACTGGATGCCATTTGGTGGAGCAAAAGTTTCAGGACTTGGAATGGGTGGAATCCCACACTCAATGAATGATATGAGTGTTGAAAAGATGATGGTTATAAAATCACCAGTTCTTTGATATTCAAAATTTTATAGCTAAGGTTTTAAGCCTTAGCTTTTTTGTTTATAAGAAATTTTATACTTAAAAACAGTTTAATCTTCTATAGTCGTCACTCTGAGTTTGTGAAACAAGCGAAGCAATCCATTTTATTTGAGTTTTAATTAAATTTAATGGTTTTTTGTTTGTTAAATTTATAAATAAAATTTTTAAATATATAAATTCATCAAATTTATTAAAGCTTTATTTTGTCATTTTTTAAGGAGGAAAGGGGGCTTCAAAATTCGTTCGCAAATTCGCTTTTCGAGTCAAGAAAACAGTCCTCACGATTGACTCTCAAAGCGTTTGCTCACTTTGGGTGGAATGGTTAGCCCACACCCCTGACCGATGTACAAAGCTTAACTTCGCCTACGGCTCGTTACGAGATGACACTACGCGTCCCTACGAAGGCTGTGCTTCGCACAGGTTTTACTGCTTTTGCTATGCAAAAGCTTTAAAGATTAAAATATATCGTCATTGCTGGAATTTACAAAGTAAATTCGTGGTAATTTACTCCCTACCATCACCAGAGTTTGTGGGACAAACAAAGCAATCTAGGGCTTGAATAGAAATAAATTCATAGAACTAAATTTATAAACACATATTCCACTCGTCATTGCGAGATTTTCGTAGAAAATCGTGGCAATCTAGACCTTAAACTAGAATTTGATTAAGAATCAAATTTAGAAAAATCTTAAAACTAAATTTACCAAAATCCACCAGAGTCGTCATTGCGAGCTTGCTTTAGCAAGCGTGGCAATCCATCAAAGACAGTTTAAAGAATTTATAAGATTTCTACTTAAATAAATTCTTATCTATAAATTTAAAAACAAAACAACCACAAATTTAACTAAACCTTTATCCAAATGGATTGCCACGATTTACTTTGTAAATCTCGCAATGACGAGGTTAGTAGATATGTTGTTATAAGAAATCTAAAAAACCAAATTTGCTAAAAGCCACTCTAGCATTTTAAGAATTAGAATTTGATTTAGAGTCAAATTTAAAAGGAGGAAAGGGGGCTTAAATTACGAAGTCGCTCCCCTTTCCCCCTTGAACCCCCTTTCCCCCCTACGACGTTCAAGGTGCTGTGCAACGCAGTGGTTTAATTGTTTTTGCTTAACATTTGCTTTTATAATCAAATTTGCTGTATAATAACCAATTAAATTTATAAAAATAAGAAGGAAAATTATGAAAAATGCTTTAACTATAGCAGCGTTAGACCCAAGTGGCGGAGCTGGAATGCTTGCAGATATCAAGGTTTTTATCGCTCATGAAGTTTATGCTATGGGGGTTTTAACAGGAACAACCGCTCAAAACACAAAAGGAATTTTTGGCATGGAAGCCATCAGTCCAAAAATGGTAAGCGATGGGATAAAAGCTATCTTTGATGACATAAGAGTTGATGCGATTAAAATAGGAGCTATTCCAGGGGCTGAACTTATAAAAACAGTTGCCCAAACTTTAAAAAGTATAGAAAACTTACCACCAGTTGTGCTTGATCCTGTAATGGCGTGCAAAAATGGAAACATTTGGCTAGGCGATGATGCAAGAGAGGCGATTGTAAAGTATCTTTTTCCACTCTCAACTATCATCACACCAAACCGCTTTGAAGCAGAAGAGATAGTTAAATTTGAGATAAAAACTTACGAAGATGCTAAAAAAGCGTGTGAAAAGATGGTGGAACTTGGCACAAAAAATGTTATGCTTAAATTTGGAGATTTTGAAGGCGAGTCGCTTGATATTTTCTACGATGGAAAAGAGTTTTTACCTTTAAGACATGAAAGAATCGAGAGTGATGATACTCACGGCTCAGGATGCTCACTTGCAAGTGCAATCGCAGCAAATTTAGCAAACGGCAAAGAGCTACAAAGAGCAGTAAGTGATGCTAAAGACTATGTATTTGATGCGATTAGAAAGACTTTTAAAGTAGGTGAGGGCTGTAATCCTATAAACCACTTTTATCAATTTTATTAATAGGGCTAACCTTATTAAAATCTTGTTTGATGGTTGACCCGCTTTTTTGGCTTTTGTTGTTATCTTGTAGCAACTCTAGTAAAAAGGGCGGTAAGCTCTCTATCTCACAAGTTTTTGATAAATTCTTATCCTTGCTAACATTATCATCCACGCAAGTTAACGATACAGCCGCAAAAGAGATGGTGGCTAAAAGCGAAAATAGAAGAAATAGTCTCATGAAGAAATACCCTTTAATTTTTCCTTCTAGTTTAATCTACTAAGCTTAATATAAGATTATTTTTATAGTAAATTTTAATAAATTAGTTTTTAAAGCGAATTTTTACAAACTTTTTGTAGAATATCTCTTTTAAAGGAAAACTATGCATACAAATGAAATAAAAAGATACAAAACAAAACAACTTTTTGTCGGCAAGGTTGCAGTTGGCGGAGATGCAAAGATAAGCACTCAGTCTATGACATTTTCAAAAACAAAAGATGTAAAAACCACGCTAGAGCAGATTAACCGCCTTTATTTTGCAGGGGCGGACATAGTTCGTTGTGCGGTGCTTGACAGTGAAGACGCTGTAGCGTTAGAGCAGGTTAAAAAGGAAAGTCCACTTCCAATCATCGCTGACATTCACTTCAACTACCGTCACGCTTTAAGTGTGGCTAAATTTGTAGATGCTATAAGGATAAACCCTGGAAATATCGGCGGAAAAGAGCGTATAAAAGCCGTTGTTGATGCGTGCAAAGAGAGAAATTTGCCTATTAGAATCGGCGTAAACTCAGGCTCACTTGAGGAGCAGTTTGAAGAAAAATACGGTAGAACGGTTGAAGGCATGGTTGCCTCAGCTCAGTATAACTACAAACTTTTAGAAGATTTTGACTTTACAGACATCGCAATTTCTTTAAAATCAAGTGATGTTTTAAGCACTATGCAGGCTTACAGAGCCCTTCGTCCACTATGCGACTATCCATTTCACTTAGGCGTTACAGAGGCTGGGACTACGTTTCATGCGACTATCAAAAGTGCCATTGCTTTAGGTGGACTACTGCTAGAAGGCATCGGCGATACGATGAGAGTTAGCATCACAGGAGAGCTTGAAGAGGAGATAAAAGTAGCAAGAGCGATACTTCAAGACTCAGGCGTTCAAAAAAGCGGGCTAAATATCATCTCATGCCCAACTTGTGGCAGACTTCAAAGTGACTTGGTAAAAGCTGTAAAGATAGTAGAAGAAAAAACTAAACATATCACAACCCCTCTAAATGTCTCAGTTATGGGATGTGTGGTAAATGCCATCGGAGAGGCAAAGGGAGCTGATGTGGCAATCGCTTTTGGCAAAGGTCAAGGGCTTGTTATGAGGCACGGCGAGGTGGTAGCAAAGCTAAAAGAAGATGAGCTTGTGGATAGGTTTTTAGCTGAAGTTGAGGACGAAGTAAGGCTTAGAAATGAATAGTTTAATTCCTTCAAATTTATATGACTATGATATGGAAAGAGCGATTTTAAGCTCTATTTTTTACAGTGAAGATGCGTATAGTGAAATTTATGGTCTTATAAATGAGAGTGATTTTTACCTAAAAGGGCATAGCGATATCTTTAAAGCTATCTCTGAATGCGTGCAAAATGACGAGCCAATAGACTTCGCCTTTGTTAAAAAAAGACTTGAAAACAGATATGACGAGGCTGTTTTTGGCGAGATAGTTGCGACAAACTCGATTATCGATATAGAAAAGTATGCAAAAGAGCTAAAAGAAAAAAGCATAAAAAGAGCGTTAATAAAATTTGCTCACAAAATTCCAGCAAAAGTCAACGAAGATATCGGCTCTAAAGATATGGTCGATGAGCTTAGTTCAAATTTATACGCTTTAGTTGAAGAGAGTGGAAAAGGCGTTATAAAAGAAAGCCCCGAAATCGTCCTAGAAGTTATGGAGGAGATTAAAAAGCAAAAAGCAAACGCTGATAAAGACTTGGTTGGATTAGACACTGGGTTTAGATATTTAAATGAATATACCAAAGGCTTTAAAGAAGGCGAACTTATCATCATCGCCGCTCGCCCTGGCATGGGAAAAACTGCGTTTGCCCTAAACACCATACAAAAAACTCTAGATATGGGAAAAGGAGTGGTATTTTTCTCACTTGAGATGCCAGCAAGCCAGCTAATGATGAGAATACTAAGTGCAAAAACCTCAATATCCCTGTCAAATATGATAGTTGGAAAGATGGATGATGATGAGTTTAGCCGTTTTGGTGATGCGTGCGATGAGATGAGTGAGAAAAAGCTCTTTGTGTATGACCACAGCTATGTAAATATCCATCAAATCAGAACCCAACTTAGAAAACTAAAGTCAAAGCACGAAGAGATAAGCCTTTGTGTTATCGACTACATCGGACTTATGATGAGTAGTAGTAACTTTAGCGAAAGACACCTTCAAATAGCTGAAATTTCACGTGGTTTAAAACTTCTTGCAAGAGAGCTAAAGCTTCCAGTTATCGCTCTTTCTCAGTTAAATAGGGGCTTAGAGAGCAGGTCAAACAAACGTCCTATGCTAAGTGATTTAAGAGAGAGTGGGGCGATAGAACAAGACGCTGACGTGATACTTTTTGTTTACAGGGGCGATGTTTATGCCCAGCAAGAAGAGGATGAGAGACGTGAGAGATGGATAAATGAAGGCAAGGCACCAGAAGACTATCAGCCTAAATTTGTATCAAACGCAAATGAAGAAAAAGCTGAAATCATCGTTGGTAAAAACAGAAACGGAGCTTTAGGCACAGTTGAGGTTGTGTTTCAAAGAGAGTTTACTCGTTTTGTGGATGGAAGTTCAGAAGCTGTATATGAGGCTGAGTTTAAGGGCTGAGTTTTATATTTTATTACTTTACAGGGGGAATGGGGCTTAGATTACGAAGTCGCTCTCTTTTCTCCCCTGAACCCCCTATCCTCCTGCAACGTTCAAGGTGCTGTGTAACGCAGGAGCTTAACTGCTTTTACATAGCAAAAGCTTTTACAAACAAGCTTTATCTCCGCTTATTTTGCAAATTTTAAGTTAGTTTTTAATATAATCCTTACCTTAAGGAGTCATAATTGAGAGTGTTTTTAAAGTTATTTGCAGTATTTTTTATCTTTTCTTTTGTTTCGTTGCTTAGTCTTTTATGTATGTATATCGATACAAACTTATTTGGCTTTAAGTATATAGTCGAAATTTCCGCAACTGAAATTTTTCAAGAGTTAGTTCTTGCTGGAATTTGTCTGATTTATATTTTAAATTTAAAAGATAGCCGAAATTTTAGAAGGCTAAATATACTGATTTTAGGGTTTTTTACGGTTATTCTCATAAGAGAAATGGATTTTATTTTTGATAAAGTTTCTCACGGGAGCTGGATATACCCAGCTTTAGTTGTAGCTATTATCTCACTTATTTTAGCATTTATTAAGCCTAAAGAACTTGTAAGTGAATTAGACGAATATATAAAAACTCAAAGCTTTGTTATGATGCTTTGTGGGGTTTTTATGTTCATCGCTTTTTCAAGACTTTTTGGAACTAGTATGTTTTGGAAGCATATTTTAGAAGGTGAAAGTGTTACTTTTGTAAAGCATATCGTCCAAGAAGGGCTTGAGACTTTAGGATATACAATCTGCCTTATTTCAGCACTTATGTTTAGAAAGCAAGAGTTAAAGCTTAAAATCTTTAAATAAAATAAATCCCCGCTTTTAATATAAATTTATAATCTTTATGCTATTCTTTATACTATTTTTATAAATGGAGAAACAAAGATGAGAGGTTATGCTGAGTGGGAAAAACAGGAGATGATATTTGTATCGCTTCCTCACTACAACACAGACTGGAGCGATTATTTAGTAGAGATTATACAGAGTTATGTTGAGTTTGTAAAAGTACTTTCCAAATATCAAAAAGTAGGTATCATCTCACCAAACAAAGAGGATTTCAACTACTTTTTCAAAGATATTCCAAATTTAAGCTTTTATGAGATAGAGACAGATGATACTTGGATAAGAGATTATGGTGCGATTGACGCTGAGAGTGCAGGTAGAATTATAAGCTATGACTTTATCTTTAACGCTTGGGGAGATAAATTTCAAAGCTCAAAAGATAACGCTGTAAATAAAGAACTTTTTAAGTCTTTCAAAGGTGAGCTTAAACCTGTAGATTTAATCCTTGAAGGTGGAAGTATCGACTTTAACGGATATGGAACGATGCTAACAACTACAACTTGCCTTCTAAATGACAATAGAAACGTTGGCTATACCAAAGAGAAGTTTGAAGCAAAATTTAGAGAGCTTTTTGGAATTCACACTGTCATTTGGTTAGAACATGGTTTCATAAAAGGTGATGACACAGACTCTCACGTGGATACTTTAGCTAGGTTTATAGCAAGAGATACCATCGCTTACGCAAGCTGTGATGATGAAAATGACGAGCACTACGAAGAGCTTAAAAAGATGGAAGAAGAGCTTAAAAAAACAGGGTTTAAACTCATCCCTCTACCTATCCCAAAACCTATTTTTTATGACGACAAGAGACTTCCTGCAACTTATGCAAATTTCGTTTTTGTAAATGGTGCCTTAGTTGTGCCAACATATGCTGATGAAAACGATGAGTTGGTTCTTGCTAGACTTAAAGAAGCGTTACCAAACTTAGATGTTGTGGGCGTGGATGCAAGAGTGTTTATTAGACAAAATGGCTCACTTCATTGTGCAAGTCAAAATAGATATTTAGGTATAAGATAGATAAATTTACTAAATAACTTTATAATTATCAAAAAAATATATTTTTGATAAAAGGAAAAGTATGAATTTAAAAACAAAAGCCCCATTAGTCGCTGGAGTGAGTGCTTTTATTTTAGCAAATGTTAAGCTTTTAGTTGGAGTGTTAAGCGGGTCAATGGCGGTTATTAGCTCTGCTATGGATAGCATTATGGACTCTTTGATTTCAGCTGCCAACTACATAGCAGCTGACAAAGCTGACAAAGCCCCTGATACTCAGTTTAACTACGGATATGCAAAGCTAGAGGCTTTGATGGGCTTTGTAGAGGGGTTTTTCATCACTGGCATTGGACTTTTTTTGATTTATGCTAGTGGGGTTAAGTTTTTTAGTGAGCCAGAAGTTATAAAAACAGATATCGCTCTTTATGTGATGATATTTTCAACCATTGTAACTTTTTTATTAATTCTCTTTTTACAAAGCTCTTTTAAACAGACCGGTTCACTCATTATAAAAGCTGATATTTTGCACTATAAAACAGACCTTTTTACAAATATCGGCATTATCGTGGCTCTAGTCATAGTAAAATTAACAGGTTATATTTTAATAGATGCGATTATCGGGGTTTTTATCGGGATTTTTATAGTTTATAGTGCTATAAGTTTGATTAAAGAGAGCGGTAGAGTTCTCATAGACGAGGCAGTTCCTGAGGCTGTTTTAAAAGATATTGAGAAATTTATAGATAGCCACAGCGGAGTTACAAGTCATCACGACTTAAAAACTAGAAAGTCGGTTGATAAATGTTATTTATCAGCTCATATTGTGTTTGATACTAAAATTTCACTTCTAAAAGCCCATACAATAGGCGATGAGATAGAAGACTATATTAGAGATACATACAGCGAATACTCTTGGGATATAAATTTACACTTTGACCCAAGCGATGACTCAGAGTAGTTTTGATAATTCATATTAAAGCTATTGATTTTCTGTTTTTACAATGATATAATCCCCAGATATTAAATGGAGATTAAAATGAAAATTTCTGAGCTAAAAGCTGGAGATACAGCAAAGATAACAAATATTGCAAACAAAGGCGAGCTTAAAAAACGCCTTGCTGATATGGGCGTGGTAACTGGTGCTATAGTTGAGTATAAAAGAAGTGCACCACTAGGGGACCCTATACAATTCATCGTAAAACAGTCAGGCATCGCTATAAGAAAGTGCGATGCAGAACATATTGATGTAGAAATCGTGAGTAAAAAATGATAAAAGTTGCGTTTGCTGGAAACCCAAACGTTGGGAAATCAGCCCTTATAAATGCCATAGCTGGGTCTGATTTGAAGGTTGGCAACTGGCCTGGGGTTACTATAGATAAAAAAGAGGCCTGTTTTTGCTATAAAGGCACTACTTACTCACTGGTTGATTTGCCAGGGGTTTATAGCCTGAGTCCTTATAGTATGGAAGAGGTTATCACAAGAGACTATCTTCTAAATGAAAAGCCAGACTTGGTAATCAACGTCTTAGACTCTACAAATTTAGAGAGAAACTTATATCTTACCTATCTTTTACAAGAGTTAAATATCCCTATGGTGCTAGCTCTAAACTTTAGTGATGAGTTTGAAAAGCTTCATTTTAAGCTAGATAAAGAGAAATTTGAAGAACTTATCGGGGCTAAAACTATCTTTGTTTCAGCCACTAAAGAGCGTGGGTTAATAGAGCTTTTCCAAAGTTTTTCAGATATAAAAGAGCCAAATTATAGAAACATCTTTCCATTTGAGATAAATAGTGCGTTGGAACGTATCGCTGAAATCATAAAATCTCATCCTAAATTTGAAGAGATAACTAAAAAGTATAATCTTAAGTTTTTATCTATAAAAATTTTAGAAGATGACATAAAAGCATTAGATGATTTAGAAGAGAATTTTGAGTTTAAAGTTAGTGATGAAATTTTAGAAATTAGAAAAAATTTAGAAGAGTTAAAAGATGACGATATAAACTCTATCCTTGCATCCGCAAGATACGCGGCACTTCACGGGCTTTTAGAGCAGACTTTAACTAGATCGTCAAAGTCTCGCCTTGAGATGACTGAGAGAGTTGATAGGTTTTTGCTTAACAGATATATCGGCTTTCCTATGTTTTTCTTAATCATCGCTTTTATGATGGGGTTTGTTTTTAACGGTTCTGCTCCGTTAATAGACTTTGTCGATAGCTTTTTTGTAGATTTTATAGGTAAATATGTAGCTATTTTTGTAGATGGCACGCCTGAGTGGATGCAAAGCCTTTGGATAGATGGGATAGTTGCTGGACTTGGAGGGGTTTTAACCTTTGTGCCTTTGATGGCGTTTTTATACTTTTTCCTAGCGATTTTAGAAGAGAGTGGGTATATGAACAGAGTCGCTTTTTTGATGGATAAAGTTATGAGAAAGCTTGGGCTTAATGGAAAAGCGTTTGTTCCTATGGTTATAGGATTTGGATGCTCGGTTCCAGCCATTTATGCGACAAAAACACTTGAAGATGAAAAGAGTAGAAAACTAACTGCTGTTATGGCACCATTTATGAGCTGTGGGGCTAGACTTCCTGTTTACGGGCTTTTTACAGCGGCATTTTTTGGAGCAAAGGCAGGACTTATAGTTGTTTCGCTTTACTTGCTAGGTATAGTTGTAGCAATTCTTTCTGGTCTTTTTTTAAAAAGATTTAGTGCATTTAAAGTTGATAATAAAGCACTTTTGATTGAACTTCCGCCATATAGACTACCCTCACTTAAAGTAATAGTTCGCTCAACTTCAAGAAGAGTTAAAATGTACCTTAAAAAAGCCGCTACTGCGATACTGGCTGCTTTGATGGTGCTTTGGGCACTTACGTACTTCCCAAATAACGGCGATACAAAAACTTCATATATGGCTAGCTTTGGAAGGGCTTTACAGCCTATTTTAGCTCCAACTGGTTTTGCTGATAGGTGGGAGACAGCAGCTGCTGTTGTGCCAAGTATCGCGGCAAAGGAAATCGTCGTTGGATTTATGGCTCAAGTTTTACCGCTAGTAGAAGAAAGCAGCGAAGAAGAGGCTTTAACTATCTCTTTAGCAAGTGATTTAAAAGAGCAAGGCGAGAATTTAATAGTTGCACTAAAAGATAGTTTTATCGGTGCGTTTTCGCCCTCAAGTTACTTTGGACTATTTTTAGCCCCGGACGAGGAGGAGATAGAAAAAGAGGGAAGAGGCGTTATACAAGCAACGAAGAACTTATGGAGTGATGATTTAGCACCGCTTAGAGCGTATAGTTTTATGGTGTTTATTTTGCTAGTTGTGCCTTGTGTGGTTGCGTTAGCTGCCATAAAGCAGGAGTTTGGAGTGAAATTTACACTCTTTGTTGTGGGTTTTATGACGGCTGTGCCTTATGTCGTTTCAACTTTGATATTCCAAATCGGAAGAGTGTTTTTTTAAGGGGCGGAGTTTGAAAACTTTTTTTGTAACTTTAGTTTTATTGGTGATTTGTTACTTTGCTTTTAGGTCTTTGATAAAAAGCTTTAAAGGCGAGGATGAGTGTTGTGACTGTAATAAAAGCTGTAAGGGTTGCAGCGTCTTAGAAGAGAAATAAATTTTAAGGAGAAAAAATGAGTGATAAATTTAAAATAGGTCTAGTATCTCATAAATTTATGGGAAACAAAGAAGCTACAAACAAAAAAACAGTTGAGCTGATAGAAGAAGTGGCTAAAAAAGGTGCGAATTTAGTTATATTGCAAGAGCTTCATCAAAGTGAGTATTTCTGCCAAAGCCAAAATGTTGATACATTTGACTATGCAAACGACTACGAAGAAGATATAATTTTTTGGTCAAAAGTAGCAAAAGATAACAAGGTTGTTTTAGTAACATCTCTGTTTGAAAAAAGAGCCCCAGGGCTTTACCACAACACTGCTGTTGTGTTTGACACTGATGGAAGTGTGGCTGGAAAATATAGAAAAATGCACATCCCTGATGATCCAAATTTCTACGAGAAGTTTTACTTCACACCAGGGGATTTAGGATATGAGCCGATAGATACGAGTGTTGGAAGGCTTGGACTGCTAGTTTGCTGGGATCAGTGGTATCCAGAAGCAGCAAGACTTATGGCACTAAATGGAGCTGAGATTTTAATCTACCCAACCGCGATTGGCTGGTTTGATAGTGACGAAGAAGATGAAAAGTCAAGACAACTTGAAGCTTGGGTAGCAGTTCAAAGAGGGCATGCTGTTGCAAATGCCTTGCCTACTGTAGCGGTAAATAGAATAGGCTTTGAAGAGGATGACTCAGGTAAAAGCCACGGCATTAGATTTTGGGGAAATAGCTTTGTTTTTGGACCTCAAGGCGAAGAGCTTTTTAGAAGTGGAAGCAGTGAAGAGCTAACCGAAGTGATAGAGATAGATAAGAAAAGATGCGAAGATGTAAGACGTTGGTGGCCGTTTTTAAGAGATAGAAGGATAGAGAGTTACCAAGGCTTATTAAAAAGATATATTTATAAATAGTTTGTTTTTAAGCTAAAAGAGAGTAAAATAAAAGCTTAAGATTTTTATTAAGGCAAATTTTTTATATGACACCTTTATATACTACACATATTAGTAAGCAAACAAAGAACGATAGCGTTCTTGAGTCAGGTGGTCTGTTTGGCATCTGGGGTCACCCAAACGCCAGTCAGATTACCTATTTTGGGCTTCACGCCCTCCAGCACAGAGGTCAAACGAGTGCTGGGATTATAAGTAGTGACGGAGAGAACTTCATCTCCTACCGAGGCTACGGACTGATAACTCACGTCTTTTCATCTGCGGATAGGCTTGAGATGCTAAAAGGCCGAGCCGCCATCGGACAGGTTCGCTCTGCCACGGTTGAAGACAGAGACGAAACAAACATCCAACCCCATCTTTACTCTTTCACAAACCAAACTATCTGCATCGCTCACAACGGAAACTTAACCAACGCACTAACTCTAAAAAACAGACTTGAAAAAGAAGGCTCTGTTTTCTCATCTAACTCAGCAGCTGAAATTTTAATTCATCTTATAAGAAAATACCCAAATGATGAGTTTAGAATAAGTTTTGAAAAAGCTTTGAAAGAGTTAAGGGGTGGGTTTAACTTCTGTCTTTTAACAGAAGACGCTCTTTACGGAGCGGTTGATAGAAATAGCTTTCGCCCATTAGTCGTGGGTAAAATGCACAATGGTGCTTACATTTTAGCAAGTGAAACCTGTGCTCTCTCAACCCTTGGAGCTAGCTATGAGACTGAAATTTTAGCTGGGCAGTATATCGTCATAAACGATAACGGATATAAAATTTACAACTACACAGATGAGACAAATATCTCTCTAGAACCGATGGAGTTTATCTACTTTGCAAGACCTGACTCAAATATCGTTGGCATTAACGTTCACACAGCTAGAAAAAATATGGGCAGAAGACTAGCTCAGGAAAAGCCAGCACCTACTGCTGACTTAGTCATCGGAGTGCCTAACTCATCTCTTTCATCAGCTATAGGTTATGCTGAAGAGGCAGGGCTTCCTTACGAGATAGGGCTTATAAAACATCAGTATATCGGAAGAACTTTCATCCAGCCTACAAAGGAACTTAGGGAGCAAGGTGTTAGGTCAAAACTTTCAGCAGTTGAAAGCCTGATAAATGGTAAATCAGTAGTCTTAGTTGATGACTCAATCGTTCGTGGAACAACTATAAAATATCTAATAAGCTTACTAAAAACCGCAGGGGCGAAGGAAATTCACATAAGAATAGCTTCCCCTGTGCTACGCTTTCCAAACTATTATGGAATAAATACTTTAAAAACAGAGGACTTTTACGCTGCAAATTTAACAGTAGAAGAGTTAAATAAAGATTTTGGCGGAACAACTCTAGGATACCTCTCACAAGAGGGTTTGATAGAGAGTATCGGAACTAAATTTAATACAAAAAATGGGGGAATTTCTATGGATGCGTTTGACGGAAGTCACTCAGCTGAAATTTGCGACTATGAAGAGAGTTTTAAGGCAAATTTAACCCCACTTCAAAAGAAAATTATAAAAGGAGAATTCAAAGGTGAGTAATGCATATGAAAAATCAGGCGTTGATATTCATAAAGGATACGAGGCAGTTGAGAGGATAAAAAAGCACGTAAATAGCACTCTTAGACCCGAAGTTATGAGTGGGTTAGGAAGCTTTGGGGCACTATTTAAACTTGATCTTTCAAAATATAAAGAGCCGATTTTAGTTAGTGGAACGGACGGAGTTGGCACAAAGATTTTACTTGCTCAACAATCTGGCAAACTTGACACTGTCGGCATTGACTGCGTTGCGATGTGTGTAAATGATATCTTAGCTCAAGGTGCGGAGCCTCTGTTTTTCTTAGATTATTTAGCAGTTGGTAAAAACAACCCTGAAAAAATAGAGCAAATCGTCTCAGGCGTGGCAAAAGGTTGTAAGTTTTCAAATGCTGCGTTAATCGGCGGTGAGACTGCGGAAATGCCGGATTTATATAAAAAGGATGAGTTTGATTTAGCTGGATTTTGCGTTGGGATAACTGATAAAGCTCACATGCTTGATGGCTCAAAAGTAAAAGAGGGCGATGTTTTAGTAGGGCTTAAAAGTAGCGGAATCCACTCAAACGGTTTTTCACTAGTTAGAAAACTCTTTTTTAAAGATAACGACTATAAATTTGACACGGTTTTAGAAAATGGCAAAACTTTGATAGACGAGCTTTTAACACCAACTAAAATTTACGTTCAAGACGTTGCACCGCTTTTGGATAGAGGCTTAATTAACGGTATCTCTCACATAACAGGTGGCGGGTTTGATGAGAACCTTCCTAGAATGTTTGGAGAAAATTTAAGTGCTAAGGTTGATTTAAGAAATTATGAAATTCCATATATTTTTAAGCTTATGATGGAGCTTGGAGACATAGATAAAAAAGAGATGTTTAATATCTTTAATATGGGCATTGGCATGGTTTTAGCTGTGTCAAAAGAAAACGCTGATAAAGTGCTAAAGAGCATAGAAGGCAGCCAAATTTTAGGTAAAATTGTGGCTAAAAAAGATGCTAATTTAGAGATGATATTTTAAGATGATGAACTTAGCTATTTTTGTCTCAGGTGGTGGAACGAACGCTCAAGCGATAATCGATGCTATAAAAAGTGGAAAACTGAAAGCCAAAGTTAGCTGTATGGTGTGCGATAACAAAGATGCTTACGCTATAACTAGAGCAAAAAATGAAAATATCCCTATCCTAATAACTTCGCCAAAAGAGTTTGAAAAAAGAGATGAGTGGGAAGAGTATATTTTAACTTTTCTTAAAAAACAGGGTGTGGAACTTGTCATTTTAGCCGGCTTTATGAGGATAGTTGGAAAAGTGCTACTTGATGCGTATCCAAATAAAATCATAAACATTCACCCATCCTTACTTCCAAAATTCCCTGGAAGAAATGGGATAAAAGATACCTTTGAAGCAGGGGAAAAAGAGGGCGGTATAACCATCCACTACGCTGATAGTGGGATAGATACAGGAGAGATTATCTACCAAGAAGCTATCAAAATAGAGCCAAGCTGGAGTTTAGAAAAGTTTGAAGAAGAAATTCATAAAATCGAACATAGAGCTTATCCAGAAACTATCGGTAAAGTCATAGAGAAAATAGAAAAAGATAAAAAATAGAAAAAATGAAAAAAGGAAATTAATGAAATCAATTTTAATCATAGGCTCAGGCGGCAGAGAACACGCCCTAGCAAGAGCATTTTTAAAAAGCAAGCATGTTGGCAAGGTTTTCGTGGCACCGGGAAATTTAGGTATGAAAATGGATGAGATAACTTTGGTTGATATCAGCGTTACGGACGCTGTGAGTTTAATCAAATTTGCAAAAGAAAACTCTATTGATATCACCTTTGTTGGCTCAGAAGCACCGCTTGATGCTGGAGTTGTAAATGCTTTTAGAGCTGAAGGATTACTAGCAGTTGGGCCTACAAAAGAGGCAGCAAGACTTGAGTCATCAAAAAACTTTGCAAAAGATGTTATGAACAGAGCTGGTGTTAAAAACGCAAAACACCGCTACTTTAAAGTTGGCGAGCAAGAAGCAGCAACTAAATTTATAGAAGAAATGGGACTCCCATTTGTTATAAAAGCTGATGGGCTTATGGCTGGAAAAGGGGTTGTGATACCTAGTTCTATGAAAGAGGCAAAAGAGACTTTAAATGAGATGATGCAGGACTCAAACGTCGTAATAGAGGAGTTTTTAGTAGGGCGGGAGTTTTCATACTTTGCTTTTGTAAATGGTGAGCATATCATACCTGTTGGGGCGGCGTGTGACTATAAAAGAGTTGGGGAGAATGACACTGGACTAAATACGGGCGGGATGGGAGCTTTCGCACCAGTTTCTTGGGTGGATGAGACTCTAAAACAAAGGGTTATTGATGAGGTTATAAAGCCAGTTGCCACTCAGATGGTAAAAGATGCTAACCCTTATACGGGGGTGCTCTACGCTGGACTTATCCTAACCAAGGATGGCCCAAAAGTTATAGAGTTTAATGCTAGATTTGGCGACCCAGAGACTCAAATTCTGCTTCCTTTGCTAAATGAAGATTTCTACGATATCGTTATGGCTCATGTTAATAAAAAAGAGTTTGAGATAACTCTAAAAGAGGGCGTAAATTTAGGCGTTGTATTAGCGTCAAAAGGTTACCCAGGTGAGTATGAAAAAGGCAAAAATCTAACTATCCCAAAGGAAATTTGGAGCAGTATTTACTCAGCTGGGATGGAGCTAGTAAGCGGTGATGAGTTTAAAACAGCTGGCGGAAGAGTGCTGATGGTTACATCTCATGCACAAAACATAGATGAGTGTAGAGACGCTGTATATAAAAAAGTTAAGCTAATCAAGTCAGAAAATACATTTTATAGAAATGACATCGGACTTCATAGAGATAAAATTTAGAGACAGAATTTAGAAACAAATTTAAAGGCATAAAATGGTAGCAGTTATAATGGGAAGTATCTCAGACTGGGAGCAGATGAAGTTTGCGTGTGAGATGCTTGATGAGTTTGGTATAAAGTATGATAAAAAGGTCATCTCAGCTCATAGAATGCCAAGTGAGATGATAGAGTTCGCTGAAAATGCAAAGAAAAACGGCTATAAAGTTATAATCGCAGGAGCTGGCGGAGCAGCACATCTGCCTGGGATGGTGGCGGCAAGTACCACACTTCCAGTTATCGGCGTGCCGATAAAGTCAAGCACACTAAACGGCATCGACTCGCTTCTTTCCATAGTTCAAATGCCAGGCGGTGTGCCAGTAGCAACTATGGCTATCGGCACGGCTGGGGCGAAAAACGCTGGGATTATGGCGGCAAAAATACTAAGCCTAAATGATGAGAGCTTAGCTAAAAAAGTAGAAGATTTTATGCAAAAACAAAACGAAACTTCAAAAGAAAGTAGTAAAAAGCTCTATGAGTAAGGTTTTAAATTCAAGCGAAACTATCGGGATAATCGGAGCTGGACAGCTTGGAAAAATGCTAGGATTTTCAGCTCAAAAGATGGGATATAGGGTAGCGATGTTTGACCCAAACCCTGCTTCTTGCGGGTTTGCTGTCTCAAACAGCTACAGGGTAGCTAAATTTGATGATGAAAAGGCTCTTTTAGAGTTTGTAAGTTCGGTGGACGCTGTAACTTATGAGTTTGAAAATATAAATGCTACAACTTTAGAAAAAGTGGCTAAAAACTCAAATTTTCCGCAAGGAACAAAGCTTTTGCTTATCTCACAAGATAGAGTTAAAGAAAAAACTTGGCTTAATGAAATCGGCATAAAAACAGCAAATTTTAATGAAATTTCAAATTTTAATGAACTAAAAAGCTTTAAATATCCAGCTATTTTAAAAACAAACCGCTTTGGATATGATGGAAAAGGGCAGGTTTTAATAAGTTCTTTAGATGAGTTAGAGCTTAAAAAAAGTGAAATTTTAGAGCTTTTAGAGAGTATGAAAGCCCTAAATACAAACTGCATAATAGAGAGTTTTTGCGAGTTTGAGAGTGAAATTTCAGTCATCGTAGCAAGAGATATTTATAACAATATAGAAATTTTCCCAATCAGTAAAAACGTTCATAAAAACGGCATTTTATTTACAAGCCTAGTTGGACTTGAGTATAGCGAAGAAATTTCATCACAAGTTAGAGAAATCGCCACTAAAATCGCAAAAGCTGGAGAGCTAGTTGGAGTGTGTGGGGTTGAGATGTTTTTAACTAAAAATGGCACGATTATAGCAAACGAAGTAGCCCCAAGACCGCATAATAGCGGACATTATAGCATTGAGGCGTGTAGTTTTTCCCAGTTTGATGAGCATATTTTAGCTGTGAGTGGGCAAAAACTGGCTAAAACTAGGCTTTTAGAAAAAGCTTTGATGATAAATATTTTAGGCTCACATTTAGAGCTACTGCCTAAATTTAGGGAGTTTTATCCAAACGCTATGGTTCACATTTATGATAAAGGAGAGCCAAAACGGCATAGAAAAATGGGGCATATCACAATCACGAGTAACGATATAGGCGAGTTAGAAGAGATTTTAAACTCTAGTATGATGCAAATTTGGCAAGAGAAATTTAACTAAAGGTAGTTTATGAAGCAAATTTACAAAGGCAAAACAAAAGATATTTTTGAAAAAGATGGGAGTATTATCCTTAAATTTAAAGATGATATGACTGGGGTGGATGGTAAATTTGACCCAGGAGCGAACGAGGTTGGGCTTAGCATTGAAGGGATGGGAAAGCTAAATTTAGCTATGAGTGAGTACTTTTTCAAACTTTTAAACGAAAAAGGCATCAAAACTCACTATATCAGCTCAAATTTAGATGAAAGCACGATGGAAGTTAAAAAAGCAAAAGTCTTTGGAAAGGGATTAGAGGTTATCACTCGTTTTAGGGCGGTTGGGTCGTTTTATAAAAGATATGGCGACTACATAGCTGAAGGTGCTAGCCTTGATAACTACTATGAAATCACTATCAAAGATGACAAAAGAGGCGACCCAGTTATCACAAAAGAGGGACTTATCGCTCTAAATATCATGAGTGAAAAAAGCTACCTTGAACTAACAAACCTAAACCTAAAAATAGCAAATATCATAAAAGATGAGATGAGTAAAAAAGGGCTTGAGCTTTACGATATAAAGCTTGAGTTTGGATATGATGAGAGCGGAGTTATGCTAATAGACGAGGTTTCAGGGGGAAATATGAGAGTTTATAGAGACGGCGAGTATTTAGACCCAGTGGAGTTATCAAAGTTTTTTAAGGAAAATAGATGAGTAAATTTATAGTTTCAAACAAAAGAGAGAGCGAGTATCTACTAAAAGAGGCGAGAGAGTTTTTAGGCTTAGAAAATGTAAAAAAAGTTGAGATATATGATGTTTTTGAAAGCGATAGTAGCCTAGAGAGCGTTAAAGAGTTTTTTGAAAATGCCACCCTTCACGATGATTTAGCGAAATTTGAAAGCGATACTAGCTTTAGATACCGCCAAATTTTAGGGCAGTATGATGAAGTAGAAGAGATGGCTCATAGGATTTTAAACAACTTAAGAGAGCAAGATGTTAGCCTTCATCACTCAAATATCATAAGCTTAGTTGGAGCTAGTAAAAGTGACATAGAGAGGTTTAAAAAATACTTCATAAACAACATTGAGTGTGAAGTTGTGCCTTTTACACCGCTAAATTTTGATATGGGAAAAAGTAGTGACAAGGACTTGCAACCTATAAAAAACTTTATAAATTTCAGTGAAGATGAACTTGAAAATTTGATAAAAAACTACTCTATGGACTTAGCAGATATAAAAGTGGTTCATGAGTATTTTAAAAAAGAGGGCAGAGACCCGAGCATTTTTGAACTAAAAGTCATAGATACTTACTGGTCAGACCACTGCCGTCACACCACGTTTTTAACGACTTTAACAGAAATCAAAGTAGAAGATGGTAAGTATAAAGAGGCTATTGAAAACTCTATCAAAGAGTATAACGAAGTTAGAGCGAAGCTAAATAGAATAAAACCTATAAATTTAATGGATTTAGCAACTATAAATGCTAGATATGCGAAATCTTTGGGTTATTTAGACAACCTAGATGAGAGTGACGAAGTAAATGCGTGTTGTGTGAAAATCAAAGTTGATGTGGACAGCGTAGAAGAGGACTATCTACTTTACTTTAAAAACGAAACTCACAACCACCCAACCGAGATAGAGCCTTTTGGAGGGGCTTCAACTTGCGTTGGTGGGGGCATTAGAGACCCGTTATCTGGAAGAAGTTTCGTTCATCAAGCTATGCGTATCACTGGGGCAGGAGATCCAACAACGCCTTTTGATGAGACAAGAGATGGCAAACTTCCACAACGTTTTATCTGCCAAAAAGCAGCCATTGGTTACAGTGATTATGCAAACCAAATCGGTCAAACATCGGGGTATTTAAGGGAGTTTTATCACCCTGGATTTACGGCAAAAAGAATGGAAGTTGGAGCTTTAGTAGCAGCAGCTCCACTTAAAAACGTAGTTAGAAAACGCCCAGAAAATGGCGATGTTGTGATACTTCTAGGTGGAAAAACTGGAAGAGACGGGCTTGGTGCAGCAGTTGGTTCGTCTATGGTTCAAACCGAGGGCTCTCTTAAACTTCAAGGGGCAGAAGTTCAAAAAGGAAACCCCGTAGTTGAGAGAAAAATCATAAGGCTTTTTAGAGATAAAAAAGCTACAACTTTGATTAAAAAGTGCAACGACTTTGGAGCTGGCGGGGTGGCTGTGGCTATCGGAGAACTTGCGGACGGGCTTGATATATGGCTTGAAAAAGTGCCAACAAAATACGCTGGAATGTGCCCTAGTGAGATAGGTTTAGCAGAGTCACAAGAGAGAATGGCGGTTGTAGTTAGCCAAAGTGACGCGGAAAAGTTTATAGAACTTGCCGAAGCGGAAGATTTAGAAGCAAGTATCGTGGCAAAAGTAACTGATACAAAGCATATGGTTATGAGCTATGAAGGCAGGGAAGTTCTGCGTTTAAGCAGGGAGTTTTTAGATTCAAATGGCGGGGCGAAATTTGCAAAAACTAACGTTAAGATAGACTCAAATGTAGCTGAGTTTTTTAAAGAAAATAGGGATTTAAAAACTCAGCTTTGTGATCTAAATTTGACAAGCCAGAGTGCTCTAGCTCAAAACTTTGACTTTACCATCGGTAAAAACACCATCCTTGCACCACTTGGTGGTAAAAATAGACTTACGACTCAGGAAGGCATGGTTTCAAAAATACCAACTCTTGATGGCTATACAAAAAAAGTCTCCATTATGAGTAGTGCTTACGAGCCAAACTTAGCTGTGATTTCACCATATCACGCGGGCTTTTACGCAGTTCTTAACTCAGTGGCAAAGGTCGTGGCTTTAGGGGCTAAGTATCAAAAAGCAAGGCTAAGTTTTCAAGAGTTTTTTGAAAGACTTACAACTGATGAGAAATGGGGTAAACCAACTTCAGCCCTACTTGGTGCATTTAGTGCGATGAAAGGGCTAAACTTAGCAGCCATTGGTGGAAAAGATAGTATGAGTGGAAGTTTCGAAGAGCTTCATGTTCCGCCGACTTTGATAAGCTTCGCAGTTGCTACAACTACCGTTGATAACGTGGTTTCAAGAGAGTTAAAAGGTGAGAACTCAAATATCTATCTACTAAATTTAGAACTAAATGAGAGTGATTTAGTCTGCTTAGACGCGGTAAAAGCTCTTTTTGAAAAAGTTACAAATTTGATAGAAAAAGGGGTGGTTAAAGCTATCTCAACTCTGGATAATAAAACTATTGAAATGACTCTTTTTGAAATGGCGGCTGGAAATGGAATCGGCTTTGAACTAAACAAAGAGTATTTAGGCAGGAAATATCCACTTGGATTTATCATAGAAACGGATGAAATTTTAGATGAGAAACTTATAGCTAAAACAAACTCTAACGCTACGGCAGTTTTAGATGAAACTTACAGTCTAGATGAGCTTATCAAGGCTTATGTAAAGCCACTTTCAAGCGTTTATAATCCTGTAAATTTAGTGAAAAAAGCAGACGCGAAAACACCACTTAAAAAAGTAGAGATAAAATCAAACGCTAAAGTTTTAATCCCAGTTATCACAGGTGTAAATGGCGAGTATGATCTGTACGAGTCGTTTAAAGAGCACACCCCAAATGTAGAGTTTTTCATCATAAAAGAAGAGAGTGACTACAAAAACTCTATAAAAGAGTTTGCTAAAAAACTAAAAGAATTTGACATTTTAGCTTTCCCTGATGGTGCAATTCTCTCAAACCGTCTAGCTTACGGACAAGCTGTAGAGCTAATTTTAAAAGATATAAAAAGCGAGATAGAAGAGTTTATAAAAGATAAGTATATTTTGGCTATTGGAGCGTCTTTTGCTGGGTTTGTAAGAAGTGGTTTAATCGAGTTTGGAGAGATAAAAGAGGGAACTAGCATTAAATTTAGAGCTAATCCTTATGAGAAATTTATTTCAGAAGTTGTTTTTGCAAACACTCTAAAAGAGAGTGAGTTTGCAGGACTTGGTTCATACACGACCGCTCTTGCTGGATATAGTTTGGTAGTTGATTTAGACGAAGCTAAATTTGCGGGTCAAATCATCTCAAAATACGCTAATTTCTTTGATGGCGAGATTGGCGTAGATGCGATGTGTGATAAATCTAGACATATTTTAGGTGTGAATGCTAACTTTGAGAGATTTAATAAAGATGGTATGAAAAACATCGAAGTAGTTGAGGCTCCGTTTATAGCAAATTTGTTAAAGTTAAGCGGTAAATAAAAGGCTAGAAATAGCCTTTTATTTTGATTGTTTTTAAACAGCCGAATTTTTCATAAAATTTCTAATATCTTCAGCGATTTTTTCACTTGCTGCCACGGCTTTTTCATTATAAACTTTTGTAAAGTATCTATCTATCCTTGACTTTGCTAAGTTGTTTAAGATACTAAATTTAGCCATTCTTGAGTAGCTTGCCACGTCTAAAACCTCCCCACTTGTGCCGATACAGACAAATAACTCCATCTCTTTTAACTTTTGATACAGAACTTGATACATCGGTGCTTGTTCGCCAAACATCACGATAGCGTGTCTTAAGTTCTCACTCCCGCATTTAGGGCAGGCTTTTCCACTCATATTTTTATAGCCGATGTCAAACTCACATCCACACTTCATACACCATAACTTTGTAAGCTCGCCATGCAAGTGAATGACATCTTTGCAACCAGCCCTTTCTAGTAGGTCATCAACGTTTTGGGTTAAGACAGCGATATCATTACCAAATTCATCTTTGATTTTAGCTATCATTTTATGGGCTAAATTTGGCTCTATGCCTTTAAGCTGAGCTCTTCTTTTATCGTAAAAATTAAGTACTTTTTTAGGATCTCTCTTAAAGCCTTGAACTGAGCAAACTTCCATGACATCATGCTCTTCCCAAAGTCCGTCATTATCTCTAAATGTTTTTAAGCCGCTATCAACTGACAAGCCCGCACCACTTAAAATTAAAACTTTACTCATGTTTTTCCTTTCAGTTACGCTAATTCTGTCATTGCGAAGCCTTTAGGCTGAAGCAATCTAGTTCTTAAATTTAAAAAGAGCTTTACAGCCAAATTTACAAAACATAACTCTAAAATTTTAACATCTAGATTGCCACGTCGCTTCGCTCCTCGCAATGACGCATGGCAGAAGAATTTATTACTATTTTGGATTTCACACTAACGGAAATTCCCACACAACCCTACCGCTTTTTATCGTTACCACACTTGCACCTTTTAGCTTTTTACCAAAAAGAGGTGAATTTGTAGACTTTGACTGATTGATTTTTTCATCATAAACATACTCTAAATTTGGGTCAATTACGGCGATATCAGCTAAAAACCCCTCTTTTATAGCACCTTTGTTTGATAAATTTAGTATCTTTGCAGGGTTATATGAAGTTAGTTCTACAAACCTTTTCATATCTATAACACCGTCCTCCACAAGCCTCAAAGTCAGTGGCACTAGAGTTTGAAGCCCGATTATCCCAAATGGTGCTTTGTCAAACTCCACAAATTTATCATCCCAGTTATGCGGTGCATGGTCAGTTGCTATCACGTCTATTAGTCCGTTTCTAAGCCCCTCTCTCATAGCGTTTTTATCACTTACTTCACGAAGTGGTGGTGACATCTTGTAAGCTGTATCATACTCCATTAAGCACTCATCTGTGAAGCTAAAGTGATGAGGCGTCACCTCACAAGTGACATTTATGCCTTCTTTTTTTGCCATCTCTATCATCTTTAGCGACCACTGGGAGCTTACGTGAGCTATGTGGATATGTCCGCCAGTTAGCTTTGCTAGAAGCATATCACGGCTTACCATTATCTCTTCTTTTTCTCTTGCCATCCCTTTTAGTCCAAGCACGGCTGAAACTTTCCCTTCATGCATCACACCGCTTCTACACATAGAGCAGTCCTCGCAGTGACTTATGACAAACGAGCCAAACTGCTTTGAGTACTCAAGTGCCGCACGCATCACATCGCTTGATGTTACAGGAAGCCCATCATCGCTAAACGCAACCGCCCCAGCCTCTATCATATCGCCCATTTCTACGATGCCCTCTCCCTCTAGCTTCTTGCTAATCGCACCTATTGGAAGTAGGTCTATAAGCCCTAAATTTCTAGCTTTTTCTATCATCGCTTTTGTTATGCTAGCGTTGTCATTTACAGGGTTTGTGTTTGCCATAGGTAGAGCTGTCGTCACACCCCCAGCTACCGCGGTTTTACTTCCACTCATGATGTCATCTTTATACTCATAACCAGGGTCTCGGAAATGCACATGCATATCTATAAGCCCTGGAACTATAAGCTTACCAGTTGCGTCTATGACACGCTCGGCTTTAGGTTCGTCAGTAGTGATTTTAGCGATGTTTTCGCCCTCTATTAAAACATTTGCTTTTAAAATTTCATCTTTGTTTATGATAGTTCCGTTTTTTATAAGTATGCTCATTTTTAACCTCTATTTTTGATAAGTTCGCTTAGCACTGCCATTCTGATAGCAACTCCGTTTTCCACTTGATTTAACACCACAGAAAACTCTCCATCACACACATCTGAGTTTATCTCAACGCCTCTATTTATAGGGCCAGGGTGAAGGATGATAGGGTTGTTTGCAAGCCTTGCTCTTGTTTTGTTTAACCCAAAGAATTTACTATACTCTCTACTTGATGGAAACGGTGTGCTAGCTCCCATCCTCTCAAGCTGGATTCTTAGCATGATGATGACGTCCGCTCCATCAACTGCTTCTTCCATAGTTTTAGCGACCCTGCAACCAAATGCTTCCACGCCTAAAGGCATCATCATCGGTGGTCCAAAAAGCGTTATCTCCATACCAAGACGCTGCATAGCCCAGATATTGCTCCTTGCGACTCTGCTGTGGTCGATGTCGCCTATTATGGCTACTTTAAGCCCGTTAAACTCGCCTTTATGCTCTCTTATGGTGTATAGGTCAAGTAGGGCTTGAGTAGGGTGTTCGTTAGCACCATCTCCTGCGTTTATGATGCAAGCATCCGTGTTTTTAGCTATAAATTTAACGCTCCCTGATGACTCGTGGCGAACTACGAAAATGTCAGTTTTCATAGCTTCCATGTTTTTTATAGTGTCTATTAAAGTCTCACCTTTTTTGGTGCTACTTTGTGAAGCGGTGAAGTTTATGGCGTCCGCTCCAAGCCTTTTAGCTGCGGTTTCAAAGGAAATTCTAGTTCTTGTAGAGTTCTCAAAGAAAGCGTTTATAACCGTTTTCCCGCGTAAATCATCAGCTTTTTTAAGGCTTTGGTTATTTAGCTCTTTGAATTTATCCGCACTGTCTAAGAAAAAGAGAATTTCCTCTTTTGTGAGGTCTTTTGTTCCAAGTAAATCTTTGTGTTTATATGACATTTTAAGCTCCTAAAGTTTGTGAATTTTAGCAAATTTAGAGTTATGAGTTTCTTAACTATTGAGATGGGCTATTTTAAATCTTTTTATTTTTTGTACTTTAAAATTTAGTAAAAGATATTTTAAATGTATTATAAATAGTATCTTTTTTTAAATTTAGTTTTAAGCTGGCATTAATATCAGATATAAATTTATCATCAAACGGCTAAATATAGAGAGAAATAGAATTAAAAATTACTTATTGCAGCAAAGAAAATTGTATATATCTTTTAAATACATATAAATTTCATTTTACAAATTTATTATTGATTGTTTTTTAGGCATTTGATATAATATAAAATTCTGTAGATACTGAAGTAGTTATAGTTTTTGTAGCTTCATTTTATGGAAAAACAGAAACATAATTACTATTTTAAGTCATAAGTGATTTAAAATAGTAATAAATTTTTTCAAAGGAAAAAATCATGAATAAGATATTTAAAACTAAATTTAGAAGTTTTAACGGTGAAACTTGCACAGTAGCTGTAAGTGAAAAAACAAGTTGTAAGTGCAAGTCGTCCAACAAAGGTCTTAGGCTACATGCGAGTATTTTTAGTTTGGGTTATGCGTTAAAGTCGTTATCATTAGCTGTCATATCAGCTTTAACTTTAGGTTCAGTTTTTGTGCCATCAGGTTTGAATGCTTGGACTCTTAAAAACAATACAGATGAGGTTGATATATTTGGAACGGACACTCTAAATATTATTAGTAAAGATGGTATTTTAACAAAGGTATCAAAGGCGGATAAAAGCTTGACATTTGCTTTTGATTTAGGAATTTTAGGAAATGGTTTATCTTATGACATAGCTACCAAAAAGTTAAGCTCTATAAGAGATTCTGGTAAAACAAACATAGTCGATTATATAGATTATAGAACAAAATATTTTAATGTAAACTCAAGTGTTACTGGTACTGGTTCAAACTATGACCACACAGCAGGCGTAAATGGCGCTACAGGAACAGACTCTATGACTATAGGCTTAAGAGCTAAAGCGACTGGTATGGAGTCTATCGCCATAGGTAAAGATAGCTATGCTTACAAAAAAAGAGATATTGCTTTAGGGTATAAGGCAATAGTAGATAATTTAACAGATAGAGATAATGCTGGGTCACTATCACTAGGATCGTGGAGTTATACTAGGGGTGCACAAGCTATATCTATAGGAAGTAGAACAGCAGTTTTAGCACAACAATCAACAGCTATAGGCAATGACTCGGTTGTTTTAGGCGAAGGCGGTATAGCCATAGGCGGTGATGATAGTGGTGGTGGCGATACAGGTCCGTATAATAAAGGCGATATGCATGTTAAAGACGCTAATGGCGATATAGTAAGTTATGATGGAAATAAAGGAAACTTGCATTTTAGGGAAAAATATAGAACAACTATCAGTGGAGCACAAGGTGCTACTGCTATATCACCGCACGCTCAAGCTCTTACACAAGGTGCAACTGCCATAGGCATAGGTGCAACAGCTGGCTATGGAACACAAGGTGTTTCTACTGGTGTAAAAGTAGATACCATGACTATATATAACTGGATACCATCTGATGCTATAGAAACTACAGCTGTAGGTGCAAAGTCTTGGGCTATGAGAGGCTACTCTGCCGCCATAGGAGCCGAGGCTAGAAGTTATGCTACAGGTGGTGTTGCGATAGGGTATAGCGCTAAGTCTGGCTCTATTGATGACGCAGTAGGAAAAGGCTCTGTTGCTATAGGTAGCTATTCAGAGGCAAAGTCGAGTGGCTCTGTTGCTATAGGTGGGCGACTTTTTGATAAAAACAATGTTCTTATAAGCAATGCTATCTCTAAAGGTACAAATACGGTAGCTATCGGAGCTGGAGCAGTAGCTAACGACGATGATTCAATAGCGTTAGGTTCAGGCTCTATATCAAACAGAGACAGCTATAATGGCAATACTTACGATCCTTTTGTTATTTTAAATTTAACTGGCGATGGAATACCAACAGATCCAAATGATCCTGGCTATGCTACTTGGCATTCTACCAAGGCAGTGGTATCAGTAGGAAAAGGGGAGGTTGATAAAAATACAGGCGAGTATATTTCAACTGAGACTCGTCAGATAACAAACGTCGCGGCTGGCTCGGCTGATACTGACGCTGTTAACGTCGCTCAGCTAAAAGCAGCACAAAATATCTCTACTTCAAGATTTTATAGCGTTAGAAATAAAGACAAAACAACTGGCAACTACAACAATGAAGGAGCTGTCAATACCAACTCTGTAGCAGCAGGACCTAATGCTTTAGCAGTCGGCTCAAATTCTATAACTTTTGGAAATAATGCTGTAACAACTGATAGCACAATAGAGAGTAGCATAAGGGCAGATTTAAATAGCATAAAGCTCGCCGAGGATGAGATAGCAAAACTTAAGCTTTCAGACCCTAACTATCAAACGAAACTTCAAGCACAACAAAAAATCATAGATGATATAAGGGCTGGTTTTGAAACAGCAAGCTATAAAAATGATAATGAAAACTCCATCGCTATAGGAAACTCAGCAAGGACTAACGCAAAGAGTGCGACGGCTATAGGTAAAGGTGCTCAAGCATTAGGACTAAATTCTATCGCTCATGGAACAGGAACCAAGGCTAAACAAGAAAATATGGTATCTATAGGTAATGCAGCTGGGTCTTTAGGCACTACCGAGACAAAGCCAAATGGTTTGGTAGGTATGATTTCTATAGGAAATTTAGCAGGCAACAACACTATAAATAATGCTCTTGGTATAAATATAGGTGCTGGTGCTGGTGCCAATTCTAATGCATCAGGAGGAAATGGAATAGCTATCGGATCATTTGCGGGTCAAAATGTAACAGGAAATGAAAACGTAGCCATAGCACATAGTGCTGGGCAAAATATATCTGGATATAACAACTTGGCTATCATGAAAAGTGCCGGTCAAAATGTAAAAGGGAACAATAACTTAGCTATAGGTATATATGCCGGCGGAAATAATACAGGGCATGGAAACATAGCCATAGGACAAGAAGCTGCACGCTTTGACAAAGATGGAAATAATCGCAGTGGAAGTTCTTTCATAGATACCATTGCATTAGGAACTAAATCTGTTGTAGAAGCCAACAATGCTATCGCCATCGGTAAAGGTGCTCAAGCTCTTAATAAAAACTCTATCTCTGTCGGAACTGGCAACATTGTAAGTGGTGCAAACTCAGGTGCGTTTGGTGACCCAAACAATGTAACTGGCAATGCATCGTATGCATTTGGTAATAACAATACAATCGCACAAGAAAATACATTTGTTTTAGGTAATAGCGTAACAACAACTCAAGCAAATAGCGTAGTTTTGGGTAATCTTTCAACTGATCGTGAAGCAACAGCTGAAACAACTGCAACGGTTGGAGACTTAACTTATAGTGGTTTTAAAGGTGTTGGCTCTGCGGCTAATGGCGTTGTAAGCGTTGGCGATACAGATAAAGAACGTCAAATCATAAACGTAGCCGCTGGGCAAATTTCATCTGCTTCAACAGATGCTATAAACGGAAGTCAACTATTTGCAACTAACACAGTGCTTGGCAATGTAGGAAGTTCGGTTGTTAATGTTTTAGGTGGCAATGCTGCTCTTGGATCTGATGGCACTATAACGATGGGCGATAATATTGGCGGAACAGGTAAAAAAACTGTTGATGCAGCTATTAAAGCAGCAAGAACTCACTATTTTAGTGTAAACGATAATGGTGTTAAAAAGAACAACTATGACAATGATGGGGCAATCGGCATAGACTCTATTGCCGTAGGACCAAATGCAGTATCTCAATCAAATGGAAGTGTTGTT
>JAAYPR010000036.1 GCA_012519705.1 Campylobacteraceae bacterium | reverse complement strand
GCTTATGGAAGCTACTTTAAAAAATGTTTTTAAGGAGGTCTATACAGCTAAAAACGGGGACGAGGGAGTAAAGAAGTTTAAAAAACTAAGTCCAAATATCGTTGTTACAGACATCGCTATGCCTATAATGGACGGGCTTGATATGACGAAAAATATTAAATCTTTTTCACCAAATACACCTATTATTGCCTTAAGTGCATTTAGCGAGAAAGAAAAACTTTTAAAAGCCATAGATGTTGGAATTGATAAATATCTTCTAAAGCCTATTGATATGGATGATTTGCTTTGCGCGATAAAAGAGCTGGCTAAGAAAAGAATTTTTTCTGTAAATGAGGCTGAGTTTGGTGATGGACTTAAGTTTAACTACACTACAAAACAGCTTACAAAAAATGGCGAGGAGATAAAGCTAACCAAAAAAGAGCTTGCTTTTGTCTCTCTTTTAGCCCAAAGGCTTGGCACTTTAGTTCTTCACGAAGATATTAAGAAAAACGTTTGGGGAACTCAAAATGTCAATGACGCCGCCATTAGAACCTTTATAAAAAGGATAAGAGATAAAATCGGTCATGATACGATAGAAAACGTTTCAGGACTTGGTTATAAAATGGGCGTTTAGGAAGCTTTCATGAAGCTTTTTGTTTTTGCGTCAAATAGAGCTTTAAAGCAGTTTTTGGATGAACAAATTGATGGCTTTCTTCCAAAAACTATGCTTTTGAATGAGTTTTTTAGTAGCTCTATTTACAGTCCAAATTTTAGCGAGTCTTCAAGCATCGACAGGCTTATGGCGATGAAAAGGGCTGTTTTAAACACCAAAACAAAAGAGCTTGGAATTTCACCAAATTTCTACGAGTTTTTAAAAAATAGCGAGTATATTTTTTCCTTTTTTAAAGAGCTTGCGATTACTAAAAAAAGCATAAATGATTTGAAAAATAGAGATACTTATGCCGATTATGACGAGCATTTGGAAATTTTAGATGAGCTTTTGGAAAACTATAAATTTGAACTAGGAAGCGATAGTCTGTATGATGATATAACTATCACTGATGACTACCTGATAAACAGCGAGTTTTTTAAAAACTTTTATGAAATCACTCTTTTTATAGATGGGGTGTTAAGCAAATTTGAGCTTGATATTTTAAAAGAGGCTAAAAATTTAACCACCATCAAACTTCATCTTCACACAAACGCTTTAACTTACGAAACAGTAGGAAGCTTTATAGAACTTAACGAGCCTTTAGAGATGGGAGCTTTTTATGAACTAAATTTATCAAATTTAGAGTTTAAAAAGCTTTATAAAAAAGAGATTTTGGAAAAAGAGATAGATATTAGAGGCTTTGATTTAAGGGCAATGCAAGGCTTTTATATCTTTGAAAAAATAAGTAGTTTTGTTAGAAGCGGCATAGAGCCAAAAGATATAGTTGTGATTTTGCCAGATGAGAGTTTTAGTGAAACTTTGATGAGTTTAGATAGAAATAATATGCTCAATTTCGCTATGGGAAAGGAGATAAAAAACTCACTTTTTTATAGAGTGTTAGAGAGCCTGATAGAAATTTCCCTTGAAGATTTAAACGTGAGTTTAAAAGATGAGTATTTAAAAAGCGAGAACTACACCACAAAAGAGCTGTTTTTAAACGAGATTGGTTTAAAAAGAGAGTTTTTAGATGAGTTTAAGTTTTTCTTTGATGAGGAAGTGGATTTTTTTAAATTTAACTATTTTGTAGATGAAATTCTCTCTTGCTCAAAAGAAGCTGAACTAAAAGAGAAACTTATAAACCCGCTTTATGAGATAGAAATTTATCTAAAGAGTGAGCCTTTAAAACTAAAAGAAGCGTTGGAAATTTTAAAACTAAATCTTAGTAATCTAGACTATGTAGGTGGCGGGGAAGTGAGCGTTATGGGACTACTTGAAAGCCGTGGGCTTGAGTTTGAAGGCGTTATAATCCCTGACTTTAACGACGACGTTGTCCCAAAAAGATCTATAAATGAGATGTTTTTAAACAGCACCATTAGAAAACAAGCTGGGCTAATAAGCTATAGAGATAGGGAAAACTTACAAAAGTTTTACTATAAAAACCTGATAGAGAGAGCCAAAAAAGTTGCAATTTGTTATGATAGTAGCGAAGGCAAGCTAAAGTCAAGGTTTTTAAACGAGCTTGAGAGCGAGAAGATTAAATTTAGAGTTGATAGTGAGTTTAGTGATGGTGAATATTTAGAAATTTTTAAAAGTAGCTACACCCCACAAGAAAAAAAGCAAAACATGGTTTTAACTCATAACTTTTTTGAAACACCACTTTCTTTTTCAAGGCTTGATTTGTTTCTAAAATCCCCAGCAAGTTATGCTTACAAATATATTTTTAAAGTTGTACCAGCGAAAAGTGTAAATGAAAGCATTGATGCAAAAGATAGGGGAACTTTAGTTCATAAAGCACTTGATAAATGTTATGAAAACTCTAAAACTTTTGAGTTTATAAATTTCAAAACCGCTTTTTTAGAGTTATCTAAAGATTACCAAATTAACGAACTTGAAAAGCTTATACTTCTAAAAACCTTTGAAAAGTTAGAGTCTAAAATCAAAGAACACGAAGCAGATGGCTGGCAAATTTGGGAGCGAGAAAAAGAGATAAACTCTGCTAAATTTGAAGAAATTTTACTAAAAGGAACAGTTGATAGGGTGGACGCAAGAGACGGCGATATTTTTATCATAGATTATAAAACCGGCGGAGCGGATAAAAACTCACTTCAACTACCATTTTATAAAGCACTTTTAGGAGCAGGTGATGAAGCAAAAGCAGCGTTTTTATCACTAAAAGAGATGGATTTTATCTATAGCAACTTAAATTTAGAAAAGTTAAAAAAAGAGATAGATGCTCTAAAAGAGATTTCAGGTAAGCCTTATGATTTTAGCGATAATAAAAACTATAAATTTAGTGAGTATGAGATTTTAGTTGGAAATTTGGCTGGTTTGGCAGATGGAGATAGCTATGAGTAGTTTTGAAAACTTTAAAGCCCTAAAAGCAAGTGCTGGAAGCGGAAAAACCTTTGCTCTAACTATCAGATATCTAAGCTTAGTTTTTAGCGGAGTAAGCCCGAATAGAATTCTCGCCCTAACCTTTACCAAAAAAGCCGCAAATGAGATGAACGAGCGAATTATCAGCACTTTTTTAAACCTAAAAGATGAGAGTAGGAAAGCCCAAGTAGATGAAATTTGTAAACTCTTAAATTTAAGCAAAGAAGCACTTTTTGCAAAGAGGGATGAAATTTATGATGAGTTTTTGAACTCAGATATTAAAATCTCAACTTTTGACTCATTTTTTTCAACCATTCTTCGCTCATTTGCTACTAATTTCGGACTTGATGCAAACTTTGATATAGAAAATGATATGAGCGAGGTTTTAAACAGGGAGTTTAGTAAAAACATCTCTAAAAACCCCGAGTTATTAGATGAAATTTCATCTTTTATTGTGGATACCAATAGTACAACTTCTAAATTCTTAAGCTCGCTAAATGAAATTTCAACTCAGATGGGGCGACTAGACTACCCAAAAGGACTCAAATTTCCTGATGATAGCGGGTTTAAAAAAACTCAAAATAGGGTGCTAGAGTTTTTAGATGAGGTGATAAAAACAGCTGATGAGAGCGTTAAAAAACAAGCCTTAATGCTTAAAGAAAAGCTTGGAGCAAGCTTATTTAGCATTTTAAAAGAGAGTTTTATCTCTAGAGAGAGTCTAAATTATAGAACCTACTCAAAACTTCATGCCTATTCACCTCAAATCGACACTCTTTATTTAGAGTTAAAAGAGGCGATAAAGGAGTATTTAAGTGAGCTTGAAGCTTATAAACTCTCTAAATTTAGTGAGATTTTAGAGCTTTATATCAAGACAAAAAGAGATATCAACAAAAAGCTTAACCGTCTTACTTTCAACGACCTGCCTACGATGATATTTGAGCTTTTAAACAAGCCTGATATGATAAATATGATTTATTTTAGGCTTGACTCAAGGATAGAGCATATTTTGATAGATGAGTTTCAAGATACAAGTGTGATTCAGTATAAAATCTTACTTCCTTTAATCGAAGAAATTGTCTCAGGATACGGGCAGAGCGGGCTTGGAAGCTTTTTTTATGTTGGAGATATTAAACAGAGCATTTACCGTTTCCGCGGTGCAAAAAAGGAGATTTTCACTCATTTAGCTGATAAATTTCCACAAATCAAAACTGAGAATTTAGAGTATAACTATAGAAGCTCAAAAGCTATAGTTAAGTTTGTAAACACTGTTTTTAAGGACGTTATAGATGGCTATGAAGATCAAATTTCAAAGCTTGAAGTTGATGCTAAATTTAACCCACTGATTAGTCCAAGCTTTAACCTTTTTGAGATAGAAAGTGATGATTTTGGCTATCTTAAGTCACTCATGGTTGATGACACAGAAGAGAAAGAGTTGGTTTTAAAAACCGCAGTTGATGAGGTAAAAGCTCTTATAAAAAATGGTGCAAACCCTGATAATATCGCGGTTCTTTGCTTTAAAAACGAAAACATCGACACCTTAAAAGATATGCTAAACAAAGAGGGAATTTCTTCAAATGGAGAGGGGAAAAGAACTCTTTTAGAGCTTCCTACAACTAGAGCTATCATTGAGTATGCGAAGTTTTGCTCAACAGGGGAAGAAATTTACGCTCTAAATGTGGAGCGACTTATCGGCAAAAAACTAGCCCTTTTAAAACTAGAAAAAACCACAAAAGAGAACTTAGTCTATCTAATAGAAAAACTAGGTCTTGGGCTTGATGATAAAAACACTCTTTTACTTTTAGATGAAGCAAGCAAATATCCAAACATCTATGAGTTTGCTTTTAGAAGTGGTGATATTTCAGCTCTAAATGATGAAAACAGGGGCGTTAGCTTGCTTACTATTCACAAATCAAAAGGGCTTGAGTTTGGACACGTGATAGTTTGTGATAGCTTTCAAAGAGGAAGCCCGGACGTTCCAAATTTCATAAAAGAGTATGATGTAGCAAATGAGAGCTGGGAGATAAAATACCGTGTAAGTGGACGTGAATGGGTTGATGAAGAGTATCAAAACTTAACTACTAAAATCAAAGAGCTAGACAGGGAAGAGAGCATAAATAAGCTCTATGTTGCTTTTACAAGGGCGGTAAACTCGCTAGTTTTGATAAAGTCAAACAGTGGATATAGCAACTTTAGAAATGAAAAGACTGATAAAAGCGGGAAGTTTTTGCTTGATATTCCTGACTTTGAGTTTGGTAGAGTGATAAAAGATAAAGTTGTAAAAGAGAGTAAAAAACCTACTAAAAAGATAGAGTTAGTTAGCATTGAACAGCAAAAAGTGGCTAAAAAAGGCGAGCAAGTAGAAAACCTTGATGCTATAAATTTCGGACTTGCTATGCACTATACCTTAGAGATGTGTGCAAGCCTTGAGAGCAAACAGATAAAAACTGCTATTTTAAAAACTAGAGATAAATTTAGTAAATTTTTGGATATTAATAAATTTGAAGATATCGAAAAAAGAGTCTCTATGCTTTTTGAAAATGAAACTTTTATAAATTTAACTAAAAATGCCAAAGTTTTAAAGGAACAGCCTTTTAAAACAGAAGGCGAGATAAGGCAAATCGACCTAATAGCCTTTAAAGAAGACGAAATAAACATCATAGATTATAAAAGCGGAACTGGTTTTAGCGAAGAGAACGAAGCCCAAGTTTTAGGCTACAGGGAGGCGGTTTCTAGCTTTTACACAGACAAAAAAGTAGAAGCTTATATCTTTTATATTTTAGAAGATAAAATTTTGGTGGAAAAAGTTTAAAATTAACTTAATTTAAGCTTTCTATAAGCTAAATTTATATACAATCACAACTTATTTTCAAATTAAGGTAATATTATGACACAAATTACAAAACCAACAGAGGTTAAACGCGATTGGATTGTTATAGATGCGGAAGGAAAAAGATTTGGTAGAATGCTAACAGAAGTTGCAACACTTCTTAGAGGCAAGCACAAACCTTGCTATACTCCAAACGTTGATTGTGGTGACTATGTAGTTATCATCAACGCTTCAAAAGCTATCTATACAGGACTAAACAAAGGTGAAGATAAACTATATCACAGACATTCAGGTTATTTTGGAAGCGTAAAAAGCGTAAAATTTGCTGATATGCTTGAGAACAACCCAGTAAAACTTTACCACTTAGCAGTTAGAGGAATGCTTCCAAAAACAAAACTTGGTAGAGAGATGATTAAAAAACTAAAAGTTTATGCGGGAAGCGAACACCCACACACAGCACAAATTAAAGTAGAAGGAAAATAATTATGGCAACAGTAGTTTATGCAACAGGAAAGAGAAAAACAGCAGTAGCTAAGGTTTGGGTAAAGCCAGGAACTGGTAAAATCATCGTAAACGGAATGGACTTAAACTCATGGCTTGGCGGACTAGAAGCCATTAAGCTAAAAGTTATTCAACCACTTCTTGTAACAAAACAAGAAAAATCAATGGACATTACAGCTGTTGCTATGGGTGGTGGATATAACGCTCAAGCAGAAGCAGTAAGACATGGAATTTCAAAAGCTTTAGCTGAGATGGACGCTGACTTCAGAGTTATGCTAAAGCCAAAAGGTCTTTTAACAAGAGATAGTAGAGTTGTTGAAAGAAAGAAATTTGGTAGAAGAAAAGCTAGAAGAAGCCCACAATTCTCAAAAAGATAATTTTTTATCATTTTGGAAAAATTTACAAAATTTATGGTATAATTTCAAATTGTATCTTATTTTTCAGAGAGGAGAAAGTATGAGAAAAATATTAATTGCATTAAGTTTATGTGCATCAACAGCTCTTTTAGCTAACGATGCAAATTATCACTGGGAGTTTACTCCAACTGTTGGAGGCGTTCTACCAGAAGGAAATACTGGATTAGATGAAGGCTTTACATTTGGTTTAAGAATTGCTAAAAACATTGAAGATGGCTACTGGATAGATCAAGTTGAGCTTGGCTATGACAGAATCGAAGATATTAACTTTGATAAACAGCCTGGCGATACATCTATAGACGTATACCACCTAAATGCTGTAAAAGACATTTGGAATATTACAAATGACCTTAAACTATATGGTTTAGTTGGTGCTGGTTATATGGATTTTAACGATAGAATTAACGGGAAAAACAGAGACACTGGCTTTGGTCAATATGGTCTTGGTTTAAAATACTATATCACAGATAACTTCGCAACAAAACTAGAAGTTAGAGATGCTATTACGTTTGATCATGGCAACCACTATATGTTCTACTCACTAGGTTTTGCTGTTGACTTTGGTGCAAGATCGTCAAATGCTCCAGTTGCAGCAGCAACTATTGGCGATAGCGACGGTGATGGTGTTCCAGATAACCTAGACAGATGTCCAGGTACTCCAGCAGGTGTTGTTGTAGATGAGTACGGATGTGAAAAAGTTATTAAATTTGACTCAATTCACTTCGCGTTTGATAGTGCTGAGCTATCTCCAGCAGCATCTGCAAAACTAAACGAAGTTGCAAACTATCTAGAAGGCAATGACAACTATAGCGTTCTAGTTGAAGGACATACTGACAGCGTTGGAAGCGATGCTTATAACCAAAAACTATCAGAAAGAAGAGCTGCTAGCGTTAAAAAAGGTCTAGTTTCAGAAGGTATTGCAGCTGATAGAATTGACACTGCTGGATATGGCGAGTCAAGACCAGTAGCAGATAACAAAACTGCTGAAGGTAGAGCTGAAAACAGAAGAGTTGAAACAAAATTTAGAAAATAATATTCTATAAAATAGGGCGTCTTAGGACGCTCTATTAATTTTTTACTTATGATAATACTTTTTGATTTAGATGGAACTTTGATTGACGCAACTGTTTCAATCACTAATGCTTTTAAAAAATCTTTTTTAGAAAATGAAACTGCTTATCCAGGAGATGAAGCGGTAATCTCTCTAATAGGACATCCATTAGACATAATGCTTTCAAAACTTAACATTAGCGATGATAAGATATCAAATTTTGTAGAAAGCTATAAAAATAACTATAAAAACTCACATTTAGAAACCACCAAACTACTTCCAGGGGCAAGAGAAGCTATAATCATGGCAAGCGAGTTTGCCAAAATTGGAGTGGTTACAACAAAAACATCTACGTTTTCAAAAACTCTGCTTGAGAGTATGGGATTAAGAAAATATTTTAAAACTATCATTGGAAGAGATGATGTTGAAAACCCAAAACCAAACAAAGAACCGATTGACAAAGCCTTAAGCAACATAGGAAATTTTGAAGGTAAAAAAATCTATATGATAGGTGATACAAAATTAGACTTACTTGCTGCAAAAAGTGCCGGCATAAACGGTATCGGAGTAACCTGTGGATATGGTAAAAACCTAGAAGAGTACTCAAATTTAATCTTCCCAACCACACTAGACGCAGTCAAATACCTTAAAAACATATAAATTTATAATATAATAATCTTAATTAACATATCCATTAAAAAACTTTAGATAAAATAACGTAATTTTTACTGTTAAATTTATATATTAAATCTAGGAGATTGTATTATGAGTAAAGTTATGAAAACAATGGATGGTAACGAAGCAGCCGCGTATGTCTCATACGCTTTTACAGAAGTTGCTGGTATCTATCCTATCACTCCGAGTTCGCCGATGGCTGACTACACAGACAAGTGGGCAAGTCAAGGCAAGAAAAACCTTTTTGGTATGCCAGTTAAAGTTATCGAGATGCAAAGTGAAGCAGGTGCTGCTGGAACAGTGCATGGCTCACTTCAAGTTGGTGCTTTAACTACAACTTACACGGCATCACAAGGCTTACTACTAAAAATACCAAATATGTATAAAATCGCAGGTCAGCTTCTCCCTGGCGTTATCCATGTAGCAGCTAGATCTATCGCCTCTCAAGCTCTTTCTATCTTTGGAGACCATCAAGACGTTTACGCAGCAAGACAAACTGGTTTTGCGATGTTAGCAAGCGATAGCGTTCAAGAGATTATGGATATAGGTGGCGTTGCTCACTTAGCGGCTATCAAAGGTAGAGTTCCATTTGTTCATTTTTTTGATGGGTTTAGAACAAGCCATGAGATTCAAAAAGTTGAGGTTATGGACTACGCTCATTTTGACAAGCTACTTGACTATGATGCAGTTCAGGCATTTAGAGATAGTTCGCTAAGCCCTGAAAATCCAAAGTCAAGAGGAACAGCTCAAAACGATGATATTTACTTCCAAACAAGAGAGCTATCAAACAGCTACTATAACGCTCTTCCTGACATCGTGGCTGAGTATTTAGATGAAATTTCAAAAATCACTGGAAGAGAGTATAAGCCATTTGTCTACTACGGTGCTAAAAATCCTGATAGAATCATCGTAGCGATGGGTTCAGTTAACCAAGCTTTGGAAGAGGTAGTTGACCACTTAAATTCAAAAGGTGAAAATGTAGGCATTATCAAAGTTAAGCTTTATAGACCATTTAGTTTGAAGCACCTTTTTGCTGTAATGCCAAAGAGTGTTAAAAAAATCGCAGTACTTGACAGAACAAAAGAGCCAGGAAGTTTAGGCGAGCCACTCTATCTTGACATCAAAGCAGCGTTTTATGGAAAAGAGAATGCTCCAGAGATAATTGGCGGAAGATATGGGCTTAGTTCAAAAGACGTTGACCCAGCACAACTAATCGCAGTATTTGATGAGCTTAAAAAAGAGAGTCCTAAAAATGGTTTTACCGTTGGTATAGTTGATGACGTAACTCACACTTCACTAGAAGTTGGGAAGAAAATTTCACTAGCAAACAAAGACGCTGTTGAGTGCTTATTTTACGGACTTGGTTCTGATGGAACAGTTGGAGCAAATAAAAACTCTATTAAAATTATTGGCGACCACACAGACCTTTACGCTCAAGCATATTTTGCTTATGATAGTAAAAAATCAGGCGGGTATACAAGAAGTCACTTAAGATTTGGCAAAGACCCAATCCGCTCAACCTACCTAGTCTCAACCCCACACTTTGTAGCGTGCACGGTTGCGAGTTATCTTGATGTTTATGATGTTATTGATGGGATTAGAGAAAATGGAACATTTTTATTAAATACCATTTGGGATAAAGATGAGATAATCAATAGAATTCCAAACAAAGTTAAGAAAATTTTAGCCCAGAGAAATGTAAATTTCTACATCATCAACGCAACAAAACTAGCTCATGATATAGGACTAGGAAATAGAACTAATACCATCATGCAGTCAGCTTTCTTTAAACTAGCCGATATTATCCCATTTGACGATGCTCAAAAATATATGAAAGATTTTGCGAAGCAGTCTTATGGTAAAAAAGGTGATGCTATAGTTGAGATGAACTATAAAGCAATCGACCAAGGCGTGGATGAGTTAGTCAAAGTTGAGGTTGATCCTAGTTGGGCAAGTTTAGACGAAGCTACTCAAAAAGAGAACAAATATATCGGAAATGACTTTATAGAAAACATTGTAAAGCCTATGAACGCAGCACGCGGTAACGAGCTTCCAGTTTCAGCATTTTTAGGTTATGAAGATGGTGGATTTACAGAAGGTACTACTCAGTATGAAAAAAGAGGAATCGGCATCACAGTTCCTATGTGGATAGAGGAAAACTGTATCCAGTGTAACCAATGTGTATTTGTCTGTCCGCACGCTGTTATAAGACCGTTTTTACTAGATGAAAATGAAGTAGAAAATGCTCCACAAACTGTTAAAGACAAGCTTCTTGATGCAAAAGGCAAGGAAGTCAAGGGGTTAAAATATAAAATTCAAGTAAGTCCGCTTGACTGTACAGGCTGTACACTTTGTGCAGAAGCGTGTCCAAGCAAAGAAAAATCTTTAGTTATGGTTCCTTTAAATGATGAGCTAGATAGAGGCGAGCAAGAAAACGCTGACTATCTATTTAAAGAAGTAACTTATAAAGATGATCTGATGAATAAAGAAAGTGTCAAAGGCTCAGGTTTTGCAGAGCCACTATTTGAGTTCCACGCAGCGTGCCCAGGGTGTGGCGAGACTCCATATTTAACTTTAATCACAAGACTTTATGGCGAGCAGATGATAGTAGCAAACGCAACAGGATGTAGCTCTATTTACGGTGGTTCAGCTCCGTCAATGCCGTATAAAAAAGGACAAAACGGAAGAGGTGTTGCATGGGCAAACTCATTGTTTGAAGATAATGCTGAATTTGGACTAGGTATGAAGGTAGCAACTGAGACTATTCGCCATAGAATAGAAAATATCATGCTTGATACAAAAGATAAAGTGCCAAACGCTCTAAGTGCTCTATATAACGACTGGCTTGAGTTTAAAGATGATAGTATAAAATCAGCCGAGGTTAGAGATAAGATAATCCCTATTCTGGAACAAAATAAAGACGTTGAAGGCGTAAAAGAGCTACTTAACCTTAAAAACTATTTAGCTAAAAAATCACAATGGATAATCGGCGGTGACGGCTGGGCGTATGATATAGGATACGGCGGACTAGACCACGTTTTAGCAAGTGGTGAGGATGTAAATATCTTAGTTCTAGACACTGAAGTTTACTCAAATACTGGTGGACAAAGTTCTAAATCATCAAGAGTTGGCTCTATAGCCCAGTTTACAGCTAGTGGAAAAAGAGTTCAGAAAAAAGACCTAGGCATTATGATGATGACTTATGGAAATATTTTCGTAGCTCAAATCAACTCAAACGCATCTCAAGCAAACACCATTAAAGCGATAGTTGAAGCTGAGAACTACGATGGGCCAAGCTTAATCATCGCTTATAGCCCTTGTATCGAACACGGGATGAAAGGTGGGCTTGCAAAATCAGGAAATCAAGCTGAACTAGCTACAAAATGTGGATATTGGCCGACATATACATATAATCCAAGCTTAATAAAAGAGGGTAAAAACCCACTTAAAATAACTTCAAGAGAGCCTGACTTTGAGCTCTATGAAGAGTTTTTAAAGAATGAGTCAAGATATAACTCACTATTTAAGATAAATCCTGAAAAAGCAGAAAAGCTTTTAAAAGCAAACAAAGAAGATTCAAAAAGAAGGTATAGACAGCTAAGAAGAATCGCTGATGCTGACTATAGTAACGAGATAGAAGAGTAAAATTTAATTATATTCTGCTCATACTCGGCTTAAATTTGGCTCTAAATTTAGAGCCAAATTTCCTACTAATAAATTTAATAAGACTTACTTAAATTTTGATTTTTATAAATATAAAATAGATAAGTTACTTTACAAATAGTCTAAATTTAAAACTTCAACACGAAAATAATAACCTATGAACTACTTATTGATAACAATTATTATAATACTTTAAGATAAAATAGAGTATAATCTTTTCAAATCAAACAAAGGAGTTAAAATGTCAGTTTTAGTAGTTGGTGCAGATGAGATAACCCCGATAAAAGCAGTTTTAAAAGATTTAGGTGTATCAAAGGTTGAACACTGGGATGCTAGAAATGAAAACAGGGTTAACAGAAAAAGCATACCTTACGACACAAACTGCGTAGTAATGTTAACTTCATTTTTAAATCATAACACTATGAAAAAGATAAAAAATGATGCTAAAAAAAGAAACATTCCTATAGTTTGTGCAAAAAGAAGCGTTAGCTGTGTGTTTTGTGAGTATTGTAAAGTTTTTGGGATAGATAAGGATTTCTGCCCTAAAAGAATAAAAGAAAATGAATAGAAAGGAAATAGATGCCAGTAGCGATAATTTATGGTAGTTCGATGGGCAACACAGAAAATGTTGCAAATTTAATCAATGAAAAACTTGGTGGCAAGGCGGATGTTTTAGATATAGCAAAAATTGATGTAAAGGTATTTGGTGAATATGATAAATTAATTTGCGGAACTTCAACTTGGAACGATGGAGAGCTTCAGGAAGATTGGGACTCTTTTAATTTTTCAAATTTAGATTTAAGTGGTAAGACTGTAGCTCTTTTTGGTCTTGGCGATAGAGATGGGTATAGTGATACATTTTGTGACGGCTTAGGCAATCTTTATGAACTTCTTAAAGAAAAAGGTGCAAGCTTTGTAGGTTTTACTTCCTCTAGCGAGTTTGAATTTGATGCAAGCAAGGCTTTAGCTGGCAATGAGTTTGTGGGACTCGTGCTCGACTACGATAATGATAGCGATAAGGATAACGAAGCTAGAATCGATACTTGGATAGAGAGTATTAAAGAGCATTTTTGAATTAAATTTGGTGCATAAAGCACCAAATTTAAAACACTATAAACTATCTTTATTTTTACAAATTTCTAAAAACTCGTTAAATTTATCCCTATCATCTATCATTTTTTCATAGATATCTCTTGGAATTTCGTTTTCTTTGCTTAGGAAAATCAGGTGGATGTTTCCATCTTTTTCTATAAGTAGCAAATCTTTTTCTTCGCTAATTGGGGTTTGATAGACTATGTTTGAGCCGTCTTGAACCACGCTAGATTTCTCATAAATTTGGCTATAGATGCTTTCTTGCTCTTCTTCAAATTTTTTCTCTTCAAGAGTTTGGTCAAAGTTTTGTTCAAAACTCTGCTCAAAAATATCTTCTTCTTTTGAAATTTCTTGTTTCATAAAGTCGTTATTTTCAAAAGGGTCGTTAAATTTGATGTCAAAACTCTCTTTTTGTGCTTTTATTTTTTTGAAAACTACAAAGATTATGGCAGCTAAAACTAGAAAAATTAAAACCAAGATTATAGTTTTAAAGCTAGATGATTTATCTTCTTTAGCTGGCTCTGGTGCAAAACTTAAACTACTAAGAGTCTCATCTTCAAAATTTATACTTAGCATAAGCCCGCCTTCTAAAATGCCAGCTGTAGCTTTTAGACCTTTTGTTCCTTTGATATTTATCTCAACTTCGTCTTTTTTAGAGTTGTCTATAACAAAACTACTTATGATGTTTGACCTAAGTTGAGCGGTAAATTTCTCACTGCTAGCTGTATTTTTTAGGATAATTTTTAAATTTCCATCCTCTTTTGTTTGGAAAATTTCCCCATCAAAAGGCGAGTCAAAAGAAAGTTTAAGATCCACATTCCCTACATTTTCAACCACTTCATAAGTCATCAAAGTTGCAGCATTTAAGCCTAGTGCTAAAAGTAAAAAGCAGATTATTTTTCTCATTTTAGTCCTTATAAAGTTCTTCTATATATGCTAAAAGCTCTCCAACGTTTGCTTTTGAAGCTTTTTCTACTATGCTAGTCCCCATTATCGCCCCATCAGCGTAGCTTTTAGTTAGTTTTACATCTTCATTTGTTCTTATCCCAAAGCCAACAGCAACAGGCAAGTCTGTGCTAGCTTTGATATCTCTAACCATATGTTGAAGTCTTTCAATAGGAGTTTGTTTTCCGCCAGTTACCCCGATAGCTCCAACTGCGTAAATAAACCCACTTGAACGTTCAAGTAGCTTACTAAGTCTATGCTCTGATGTAACGCTTATAAGTGGGATTAAGCTAAGTGAGTATTTCTCACAAAGGTTAAAAAGCTCTTCGTTTTCTTCATATGGCAGATCTGGCACTACAAGCCCACTTATACCGCACTCTTTTGCTTTTTTAACAAAGTTCTCTAACCCATAAGCAAAGATAAGGTTATAGTAAACTAAAAAACAGAGGCATTTGTTAGTTTTACACTCTTTTAGCATGTCAAAGACTTTGTCTGTATCAACGCCTTTTTTTACAGTTTCAAAACTAGCGTTGAAAATCACCATCCCATCAGCCAAAGGATCAGAGTAGGGAATTCCAAGCTCTAAAATATCCAAAGCACTCTCATCAAGGCTGTTTATAAACTCTTTTGTGTAGTCTAGACTTGGATATCCAGCAACGATATATCCGATATTTGCTTTTTTGTTTTCAAATGCTTTTGCTATCTTATCCATAAATAGTTCCTTTTTTATAATTCATTATCGTATCCATATCTTTATCTCCACGCCCTGAAACGTTTACTACGATGGTTGATTTTTTATCTAAAGTAGGGCAGAGTTTTTCTAGATACGCAAGAGCGTGTGAGCTCTCAATCGCTGGGATGATTCCCTCTTTCAGTGAGACAAATTTAAAAGCCTGAACACACTCATCATCAGTCACAGCGTGATACTGAACTCTTTTAGTAGAGTGTAAATTTGCATGCTGTGGCCCAACTCCTGGGTAGTCAAGTCCAGCTGAGATGCTGTGAACTGGGGAAATTCTTCCGTACTTATCTTGTAAAACCATAGTTTTCATACCGTGGATAATTCCAGGTTTTCCTTTTGAGATGGTAGCTGCGTGATATGGAGTTTCTATTCCAAGTCCGCCAGCTTCAACACCTATTAGTTTCACACTCTCATCATCTAAAAACGCTGAAAACATACCTATAGCGTTACTTCCGCCACCAACACACGCGATAACATAGTCAGCTTTTATATTTTTTTCTTGAAGTTGGGCTTTGGTTTCTTTGCCGATTACGCTTTGAAGCTCTCTTATAAGTTTTGGATAAGGATGAGGTCCAACGGCTGAACCGATGATGTAAAACACACTTTCTATCTCATTTACCCACGCTTGAATTGCCGCTGTGGTTGCTTCTTTTAAGGTTTTTAAACCTTGCTCGATTTCTACAACTTTAGCACCTAAAAGCTCCATTTTAAAGGTATTTAGTGCTTGTCTTTTTGCATCAACTGCTCCCATATAGACATCGCACTCAAGCCCTAAAAGCGTAGCCGCCGTAGCAGTTGCCACTCCGTGCTGTCCAGCTCCTGTTTCAGCGATAACTTTCTTTTTACCCATTTTTTTAGCTAGCAACGCCTGACCTAGAGCGTTGTTTATCTTATGAGCTCCTGTGTGGTTTAAATCTTCTCTTTTTAGATAAATTTCATGTCCGTAATGCTCACTTAAGTTTTTAGCATGAAAAAGCGGAGTTGGGCGACCAACATACTCTTTTAGAAGGTAGTTATACTCTTCTATAAACTCTTTTGTGTGCAGGAATTTATTACACGCATCTTCTAGTTCCTCAACCGCAAACATGGCTGTTTCAGGGATAAACTGTCCACCAAAATCGCCAAAATATGACTTTTTACTCATTTTTTAACCTTTTTTATAATCTCTTTTATTAAACTCTCATCTTTTATACCGTTAGCGTTCTCAACTCTGCTGTTTATATCCAAAACTTTTGGTTTATATGAAGCAGCAAGCTCAACGTTATGAACTCCAAGTCCGCCAGCAAGCCCGTAGCTAAACGGCTCTAAACTTTTTAAAATTTCCCATTCGAAGCTTATACCATTTCCGCCTAGGCTCTCGCCTTTACAGTCAAATAACGCCATATCATACTCTGAAATGGCTAAATTTGGCAGTTCATTAAAAACGCTAAAAACCTGCCAAACCTCTTTTTTAGATGAGTTTAAGCTTTTATATAACTCAGCAGGTATTGTATCATAAATTTGGGCAACGTCTAAATTTTCCATATACTCTAAAACATTATCGCATTTAGCAAAAACCCCAACTACTTTTTTACCATTTTCATGAGCTATTTTAGCTATCTCATTAGCTGTTTTTAAATCCACCTGTCTAATAGACTTAGCAAAAATCACTCCGATATAGTTAATTTCTAGCGAAGCGACTTTCCTAGCCTCATCTGTGTTTTTTATCCCGCAAATTTTAATTTTACTCATTTTAGTTTGCATATCTAGTTTGCACTTTTAATTTGAGTGTTTGCTCATATAGTTTTGATAGTAGTTCCATACTGTGCCATCTTTTATAGCGTTTAAAATCAGCTCTTTTGCTTCCATCGGACTATTTACTTTACCAACGCAGTATAAACCAAACATCGCATTTAGAACAACAATGTCAAGTTTTGGACCAGTTAGTTCGCCTTTTAAAGTCGCTTTTAAAATTTCAGCATTCTCCTCGCCAGTTCCACCCTCAACGTCTTTGTGAAATGCTCTTTGGAAGCCAAACTGTTCAGGTGTGATTTTATACTCCAAAATTTTACCATTTCTTACTTCGTGGATTAGCGTTTCATCACAAATGGTTATCTCATCCATGCCGTCCATCCCGTGAACTACTAAAGCTCTCTCTCTTCCAAGTCTCATCAAAGTTTCAGCCATTAGCTCATTAACTTCTTCTAGGTAGTTTCCAGCTAGTTGGTATTTAAGCCCTAAATTTGGGTTTAACAAAGGTCCAAGCATGTTAAAAACAGTTCCTATTTTTAGTCTATCGCGGACTTCTTTTACTTCTGCTGTGATTTTATGGAAAAGTGGTGCATGGAAAAACACCAGCCCATCGTCATTCAGGCGAGTTTTGTTCTCTTCTATGCTTGAGCTAAATTTAACTCCAAGAGCACTCAAAGCATCGCTACTTCCGCTTTTACTTGTAACTGCTCTGTTGCCGTGTTTTGCAACTTTTACGCCAAGAGCTGCCATGATAAAGGCTGTTGTTGTTGAGACATTTATCGTTTTTAGTCCGTCACCGCCAGTTCCAACTATGTCAAAATACTCGCCTTTGTCTGTGTAAGTAAGTGAGTATTTTAAGATATTTTTAACAAAAGCCGCAAGACTGTCAGGGTAGAGGCTTTTTTCACTTATCAAAACCAAAAGCCCGGCAAGTTGGACTATATCGTAGTTTTTATCATTTATCGCTTTGCAGATAATCTCATAGTCCGCACTGTCAAGCGGGAAACCAACTTGTAATTTTTTCATAAATGGTGCTAAATTTTCCATATTTTGTTCCTTTTCATTTGATTTTTTATTTAAATTTATAAAGTTTTCTATTATTTTCTTGCCATACTGGGTAAAAAAGCTCTCGGGGTGAAACTGAACGCCGTAAATTTGCTTGGTTTTATGCCCTAGTGCCATTATCACATCATCATCACTTATGGCTAAAGCTTCCAAACACTCAGGAAGAGTGTCAGCGTAAAGTGAGTGATACCTCATAACGCTAAACTCTTCAGGCAGGCTTTTGAAAATTTCATTTTCTCTTGCGACTTTTATTTTAGAGCTTTTGCCATGAACTGGCGTTTCAAGTTTTTTTATCTCTGCTTTAAAGTTATAGGCTATGGCTTGATGTCCAAGGCAAACTCCAAGAATGGGGATGTCTAAATCAGCATTTAAAATATCTAGGCAAATTCCGCTATCTTTTGGATGGTTTGGACCAGGGCTTAAGATGATGTGGGTTGGATTTAGTGCTTTTATCTCATCTAAAGTTATCTCATCATTTCTAGCGACATGGACGCTACTCTCCCCCATCTCTTTTATGTAGTGTATGATGTTATAAACAAAACTATCGTAGTTATCTATCATTAAAATCATTTGCTTGCCTTTCTGTTTTCTTCGCAAAGCTCTTTTATAACCTTAAAACATGAGTTTCTTTTGTTGCAAATTTCAAGGTATTCAGTTTCTGAAACGCTGTCATAGACTATCCCAGCTCCAGCTCCGATATAGACTAAGTTTTCGTCTAAATTTGAGCTAGCACTCTCTGTCGAATTTGCGTCCTTACCATTTGCTAAATTCGGCACAAACATCGCAGAGCGGATCAAAATAGCCATCTGAACATCGCCGTTAAAATGCCAAAAACCAAGCCCTCCACCATAAACCCCGCGGCTTTTTCGCTCTAGCTCATTTATGATTTGCATAACTCTGATTTTTGGTGCCCCACTTAAAGTTCCAGCTGGGAAAATGGTTTTTACCGTGTCAAAAGCACTAAATTTAGGGTCTTTTTTACCATAAACTTCGCTTATGATATGCATAACGCTCTCATAAAACACCACGCTAAAAGGGCGTGAGACTCTAACCGAGCCTGCAAGGCTGTATTTTGAGACATCGTTTCTTGCTAGGTCGATTAACATCCTATGTTCGCAAAGCTCCTTTTCATCGGCTAAAAGCTCTTTTTTAAGGGCCTCATCTTCGTTTGCGTCTTTGCCTCTTTTTCTAGTTCCGCCGATTGGTGCAACGAAAATTTCACTATCTCTTATCTGCATAACTAGCTCTGGCGAAGAGCCGACAACATCGCCAAATTCGGTTGGGAAGTGAAACATATAAGGGCTTGGGTTGTTGATTTTAAGTTGTTCGTAAAAGTCAAGTGAGTTTAAATTTGTCTTGATTTCCAAAGTTTCAGCTAAAACTATCTGAAAAGCTTCGCCGTTTTGGATATACTCTTTTGCTTTTTTGATGATGTTTAAAAAATGCTCTTTTTCTTCGTCTAAATTTGTTACAACTTCGTAGAAAAGGTTATCCTCTTTTTCAGCTTTAACTTCTTTTAGAGCTTTTAAACGCTCATAAATTTCCGCGTCTCCGTAAAATGAGTAAATTTTACTGATTTTATCGTAGTGAAGGTAGTTTTTAGCGTTTGCATAGTGAAGTTTTGGAAATTTATAAGGGGCAGGTTTAGGCTCGCCGATGTTTTCAAACTCATAAACCATCTCATAACTCATCACTCCAAAAATACCAGCAAATTTAGGAAAATGCTTTGGCATCTCTTTTTTAGACTGCTCGAAAAACAGCTCCAACTCACCTAAACTATCAGAACTAAAATAGTCGCAATCTATGCCTATGATAACTTGGTAAATATCTTCAGCTAAAAAGCTGTTTTTGTAAGTTTTTAAAATCTCTTTGTAATAAAAATTTGGCTCTAAAAGTAGCATAATCAACCTTGTTTTAAAATCAAAAATTATATCTAAATTTGCTTAAATGAAAGAAAATGATAGCCTTATTTAAGCCCGTTTTTGATAGAATAATTTAAAAATTTTGGCTCAATTAAACTTAAGCGGATTTTCTCTTATTAATTTTAGCAAAGTCTTATATAAATCTTTATTATCTTTTTTAATATTGTACCTATATTCACATTCTTTCAAATGCAAAACAAAATTATC
>JAAYPR010000004.1 GCA_012519705.1 Campylobacteraceae bacterium | reverse complement strand
GCAATCCATTTGGATAAAGGCTTAGTTAAATTTAAGATATTTTTGTTGTTAAATTTAGAGATAAAATTTCTACGAAGTAGAAACTTATAAATTTATCAAGCTTTTATTTGATGGATTGCCACGATTTACTTCGTAAATCTCGCAATGACAAAACAAGAGAAGAAACAAAAATTTGAGCCATTTCTGGCTCAAATTTAGATTTAGTATATGAAGATATATACATAAAGTGCTATTAGTAAGATACAAAGTGTATTTAATACAAATCCAGCTTTTATCATATCTCGCTGTTCAAACATCCCTGTTCCAAAAACAAGAGCGTTTGGCGGAGTAGCAACTGGAAGCATAAACGCACAACTTGCACCTATTCCGATAACTAGAACTAAAACTTCAGCTGGCATTCCCATCTGAGATGCAACACCTGCAAAAACAGGAACTAAAAGAGCTGCTGAAGCGGTATTGCTCGTAAACTCTGTTAAACAGATGATGAAGAATGTCACCATAAAGATGATGATTAGAGGTGAAGCACCAGTAAACGCAGCTGCAACTTCGTTTCCAAGAACAAGTGAAGCGCCTGAGTCTCTTAAAATCGCACTTAGTGTAAGACCTCCACCAAATAGCATTAGAACTCCCCACTCTGTGTTATCAACGATGTTGTTCCAAGTACAAAGCCCTAAAACCACCACCGCGATAGATGCACCAAGAGCAACTAAAGCATCACTAAATACAACTCCTGTTAGAGCAGTAAGTTGCTTTGAGAAAATCCAGCAAAACGCAGTTCCTAAAAAAACTACCCCAGTTATAATCCTACTCGTTGTCCAAGGAATGTCATCTTCCACATCAAGCTCTATCTTTTTGTTAAGATTTGGCTTAAATAAAAAGTATAAAACTCCAAGCATTACAGGCCATAAAATCAGAGCAAATGGAAGCCCTATCTTCATCCAGTCTGTAAATGTATATCCAAGCTCAGCTGAAACGATAGCGTTTGGCGGTGAACCAACGATTGTCCCAAGTCCCCCAATACTTGCTGAGTATGCGATACCTAAAAGAACAAAAACTATAGTTCCTTTATCTTCTTTTCTATCTAGGCTTGAAAGCATCCCGATAGCAAGTGGTAGCATCATAGCAGCTGTTGCTGTGTTTGATATCCACATAGACATTACCGCTGTTACTCCACACATAATTAAAACCGCATAACCAAGCTTGTTTCCTGACATTGAGATAAGCTTCATAGCTATCTTTTTGTCAAGCTTTTGAACGTGAAGTGCCGTAGCTAGTGCAAAACCACCAAAGAAAAGGAAAATTGTCGGGTTTGCAAAGTTTGCTAGAGCCGCTCTAATGGTTAGTGGCACAAACTCCTCACCTTTATACGCACCAAGCCCAATGAAAACTCCCAAAAATGGAATCAAAAGAGCCGTTACAGTTATATGAATCGCTTCTGTTAGCCATAAAATAGCTATAAAAAGCAAGAGTCCAAGCCCTTTGTTAACATTCTCATCATATGGTAAGATTTTGTATAGTATGTAAGACAGAATAGTCGCTATAATCATAATGATTATGCCTTTTTTAGTTGCAGGTGAAATTCCTTCTGATATTTGCATACTACCTCCTTAAAAAATTTAGTAAAACGTAAAAGAAATTTACGCTTAAGTAAATTTTTAAATAAAAAAAGAGTCTGGACTAAAAAGCCCAAACTCTTTAAATATACTAGCCTATAAACTGAAGTAGAATATAAGCAAAGATTACGATGATTAGAGTTGCAATTATATTTAGTACAAATCCTGCTTTTACCATATCTCTTTGCTCAAACATCCCTGTTCCAAAAACTAAAGCGTTTGGAGGAGTAGCAACTGGAAGCATAAACGCACAGCTTGCTCCGATACCTATAACGATAACTAGAATTTCTTTTGGCATACCCATTTGAGTTGCAACACCTGCAAAAACAGGAACTAAAAGTGCAGCTGAGGCTGTGTTACTTGTAAACTCTGTTAGACAGATGATAAATATAGTCACAACTAAGATAATAACTATCTCTGGAGCACCACCAAATGCCTTAGCAACTTCGTTACCTAAAACATATGAAGCACCAGTTGACTGAAGGATCATACTTAGACATAGACCACCGCCAAATAGCATTAGAACGCCCCACTCAGTGTTTTTAGATATATCATCCCAAGTACAAGTTCCAAACATTACAACTAAAACAGCAGCCATCATAGCTATAAGCCCGTCGTTAAACGGAATGCCTGTTGCCTCTTTTAAAGGACCTGAGAAAACCCATAAAAACGCTGTTAATCCAAATATAACCATAGTGATAATTCTATTTGTCGTCCATGGAATGTCTGTTTCTGTATCTAGAGTAATTTTTCCACTTAAATTTGGTTTAAACAGAAAATATAGCGTCGCCATCATAACAGGCCATAAAATAAGAGCCATTGGAAGTCCTATCTTCATCCAGTCTAGGAAGTTGTATTTCAGCTCAGCTGAAACGATAGCGTTCGGTGGTGAACCAACGATTGTTCCAAGTCCTCCGATACTTGCTGAGTATGCGATACCTAAAAGAACGAAAACTATAGTTCCTTTATCTTTTTCTCTATCAAGTCCTGAAAGCATACCAATAGCAAGTGGAAGCATCATAGCTGCCGTTGCTGTGTTTGAAATCCACATCGATAGAAGTGCTGTAACACCGCATATTGCAAATGTCGCATAACCAAGCTTTTCTTTTGATAAAGAGATAAGCTTCATAGCGATTTTTGTATCAAGCTTTTGAACGTGAAGTGCAGTAGCTAGTGCAAACCCACCAAAGAAAAGGAAAATCGTCGAGTTTGAAAAGTTTGCAAACATCTGACCAACAGAAATAGCTGAAACTTTATCTTCAGCAAGAAACGCACCTTTATCAAACGCTTTTTGTAACCCTATAAGCACACCAGCGATAGGAATTAAAAGAGCTGTGATAGTGATGTGAATCGCCTCAGTTAACCATAGAATAGCTATGAATAGTAGCAGAGCTAAACCCTTGTTAACGTTAGCATCGTAAGGTAAGACTTTGTATAGTATAACAGACAGAACTGCTGCTATAGCAACGATAATCAGACCTTTTTTTGTAACAGGTGTCATTCCACCTGAGCATTGAACTTCTTTTGTCAAAGTAGCCTCCTAAAAAATTAAATACAGACAGAGTATAACCAAAGAAAGTAGAAAAATATATAAATTTAGCTTTTAAATTTATATATTTCGCTTTATCTGTTACAAAAAGTAAGGTTTTTGTTAAATTTAACGCTTGATTTTAAACCAACCGTAAAAATTATCATCTAAATTGCCTAAATATAGGGGTTCTAAATTCATCTCTGCCATTAAATTTGCTCTATTTAGTAAATTTGGCGAGAAGAAAACTAAAGCGTGAGTTACGAACTCAGGCAGGTTTTTTACTAAGTTCTCTCCGCCTTCAAACATCGCTAGTTTGTAGTTTTTAACTAAGTTTATATCGCTATTTATAGTGACTTTTCTATTTAGAATTTGAAAAAGAGGGATAGTTTTGTCAAACTCACTTCTCCTTGAATAGATAAAAATGTCTGGGTTTTTGGTTTGCAAGCTCTCATCTAAAAGCCTTGTATCAAGAGTTGGTCTATCGACTCTAACGGTGTTTCCACCGATTGCCAAAACATCTATAACAGCCCTAAGCTTGTGAACAAAAGTTCTAGAAGCTAAATTTGTTATAATTCCACCCTCTACAACGCCGTTTATACTCATACCAAGCTTTATAAAGCTAAAGTTTCTATTTTGCCAAAGTTTAAATGGCTCTATCAAATCCTTACACTCTTTTTCCAAAGTGCTAAACTTAACTTTTACGCCAGCGTTTTTTAGCACTTCAGCCCCGCCACTTGCGACTTTGTTCTCATCTTTTGTGCCGATGATGACTTCGCTAAACCCAAGCTCTTTTAGCAAATTTGCACATGGTGGAGTTTTGCCATGATGCGAGCAAGGCTCTAAAGTGACATAAGCTTTTGCGTTTTTTAGTAAGCCACTATGGTTTTTTAAGATAAAGTTATAAATTTCGTTTGGGTTTTGTGGGAAATTTAACCCTTTGTTGTTTCTTTTATTTAAATTTATAAGAGCTTTTTTTACAGCATTTAGTTCGGCATGCCCCTCGCCTGCTTTTTTGTGGGCTTCTATACTTAGAATTTCACCACTCCCACCAACTATCACACACCCAACTGGCGGGTTTGGGTAAGTTAAAACCTGATATTTCCACGCTTTTTCCAAAGCTAGTTTCATATAAAACTCATCATTCATTTTATACCTTTGTAAAATTTGTATTTATAGTTTTGTCTTTTTGTTGTAAATTTGATAAATTCTAGCTTGTTTTTGAAAACAGAGAGAATTTATGTAACAAAAACGTAAAACCTGTGCGAAAACCACCATAGTCGTCACCCAGAGTTTGTGCAACAAACGAAGTAATCCATCAAATAAAAGTTTTATAAATTTATAAGTTTTCTACTTGAATAAATTTTAGCTTTAAATTTAAAAGAAAGGAAACTATTGAATTTAACAAAAACATCTCAATTTAACAAAACCTTTATCCAAATGGATTGCCACGCTTGCTATCGCAAGCTCGCAATGACGGGTGGCGAGTGTTTTTAGATTTGGTTTTAAGGATTATTTTTAGTAAATTTGGTTTTAAATTCACTCTCTACGCGTCATTACGAGGAGCGTAGCGACGTGGTAATCTAGTTCTTGAAATTCTGTAGTAAATTTTAGCAAATTTGGTTTTTAAGTTTTTTAAATCTTATTCTTTTAAATTTGGTTCTAACATGTTTTAAAATTCAAAGCCTAGATTGCCGCGATTTTCTACGAAAAGCTCGCAATGACTGATAGAGAATGTTTTTTGCTTCGTAAATTTACAATAATGATAGAGTGTAACTGTAGGAAAAAGTTTTTAAATTTTGAAATTAGAGATAAATAAAAAAGAGGCTCAAATTTGAGCCTCTTGGTAGTGAATTATTTAAAGTTTAGGTTTTTGATATCTTCATCAAGTTTTAGAAGTCTCTCTGATGGAGGTGTTCCAACCATTCCTTTATGTAGAGTGATTTGCTCTGGAGCTGGGATTTCATCAGCTACTCTTGTTAAGTTAAGAGTTATACCAAATTTTGCCACCTCGTTAGCAAGCTCAATCTGTCCGCTTCTAGCTTCTTCTTGACATTGACCTATGATTCTCATCGCTTCTTGTGGACCATGGAATCCATAGCTGTTTTCGCTAAATGCGAAGTCCCATCTAATGTGAGCTTTTCTATGAGCGTATAGTGAACCTTTTAAAGCTTCATTTATCTTAGCTTTTTGATCATCAGCCCCAAGGCTAGCAAACTCTGGAAGTTTTGCAAGCTCTGCTCTTGCAACTTTTATATCTTGGATAAGAGCTAAAAGTGCGTTTTCACAGTTTTTAAGCTCGTGAGCATGTCTGTTTTGGATAAAGCTAACTCTCTCAGCTAACTCACTTTCACTTTGCATATGGCAAGTTTTACATGCTGCGTTTAGGTCAGCATATGGGCTTTGCATAGTGTGGTTTGATACTTTTTGAGCACCTTCTCTCTTATATGGCATGTGACAGTCTGCACAACCAACACCGCTTCTTGCGTGGATACTTGTTGAGTGAAGCTCTGCTTCTGGGTGCTGCATTTTAATCATCTGTGCACCAGTTGTAGCGTGAGTATAGTCAGCTTTGAAAGCACCGCTATCAAATGCATCGTCATAGTATTTATCAAACATTTCTATCTTAAATGGCATATCTTTATCCCAGTCTGCCCACGGGAAAATTAGAGTAAAGTCTTTACCTTGGAAGTAGTACTCAACGTGACACTGCATACAAACATAGCTTCTCATCTCTTGCCTTGTAGCTTTTAAGCCTGATTTTGCGTCTGCTTCATAACCTCTCTCAACCATAGCGTTAACAAATGCTGGTCTTGTAACTCTTAAGCTCATATCATCTGGATGGTGACAGTCTGCACAGCTTGAACCCATATGTGAACCTTTATAAGCATCTTCGCCGTGTTTTTGGGCTACTTTTGCCATAACGTCAAAGTACGGGGTTGCGTTCATTTTTGTCCAAGCAGCTTTTTCTTTTTGCCCTTCTTCGCCTTTTACATCAAAGAATGGCATTGGTTTGCTTGCTGACTCAACTGGGTCGTTGCTTAAACCATAATCTGTGTCTTTCATAACAGCTGTTAAGTGCCCACTGTGACAGTTGATACAAGCTGCTCTTTGACCTTTAAAATTTGGAAGTCCGTGAGCATTTAGATACTCTTTGTTGTTTCTCATAGTTTCCATTTGGTCGATTTGGTTGTAGAAGTGTAGTCTTGGTCTGTTGTAGTCAACCGCAAATGGATAGCCTTTCCAAAACTCAGTCGCTGCTGGCCATCTAATAAGCTTGCTGTATGGTAGTGAGCCCGCAAACGGAGTCTCAAACATAATGTCAGCCATAGCTACAAAACTATCATACTGAGAAGGGAAGTTTTTACCCCACTCGTTAATATCTGGGTTTGTGTCGCTTACCTTATGAAGCATCATAGGATAGCTTTTTTCCTCTTCTAGTTTTTCACCTATATCTGCAAATAGTGCAAACATACCTGCACCTAAAACAACTGCTACTAAAAATGCAACAGTGTATAAAGTCCACTTTTTCATTACCTTTCTCCTTGTTTTTTACTTAATAATTATGTGCGTGTCCAACTTGTCTGTGACAAGATACACAACTTAACGGCTCACTGCCTGGAGCACCTGCCTTCATAGTAGCATCTATAGAATGTGCGGCATAATCAGCATGGCAAGATATACAATTATTTTGGATAATTCCTTTTCCTTTATCAGTAGCGGTAAAAGAAACTGGGTTTTCTTTGAAAGTAACTGCATATCCGTGATGAAGACCATTTTCTGCTTTAAACATCCACTTGCCAATGAAATCATGCGGAACATGGCAGTCGTTACAGGTTGCAACGTGTTGATGTCCACCCTTCATCCAACTCTCATAAACTTGGTTCATAACGTGACAGTTTTTACAAGCTGCTGGGTCTTCGCTAAAATAAGAGAACCCTTTTGCGTAAACAAATGTAAATAAACCATGTCCAATAACCACCCCAAAGCTAACTATAAGCACTAAGGCAGCGAAAGTTGAAGGGCTTTTTTTGATTTTATCAATTAGATTGCTCAAAAAGTCCTCCTTACTTAAAATTGGTTGGAGATTATACAGTTATTAACAATTTGTTTTGTTGATTTGAATCAATTATTTATAAAAGAAATATAACTTAATGGTTAGTAAATATAAAGATAGGTTGGTAGAGAAATTTTATAACTCTCCCACCGGTCATTACGAGATCTAAAGAAACATCGGCTAACGCCGAGCGATTCTCTTGTTTTGAAGCGAAGCGGAAAATCGTGGCAATCCACTTGGATAAAAGCTTGGTTAAATTTAAGGTTTTTGTTTCTTAAAATATAGATAAGAGTTTTCTTAAATGAAAGTCTTATAAATTCTTTATGATTTTATTTGTTGGATTGCTTCGTCACTTCGTTCCTCGCAATGACGACTATGGAAGATTTGGTGAATTTAGTTTTTAAGATTTATTTTAATAAATTTAGCTTTAAATCAAATTTTAGTTTAAAGTCTAGATTGCCACGCCGGACTACGTCCGTCTCGCAATGACGGTAGAGTGTGGTTTTTAGTAAATTTGGTTATAAATTTACTCTCCAGCTGTCATTACGAGGAGCGAAGCGACGTGGTAATCTAGCTCTTGAAATTATAGAGTTTTGTTTAGCAAATTTGGTTGTAAAATCCACTTGAATTCATTATCTAGATTGCCACGCCGGACTACGTCCGTCTCACAATGACGGATAGAAGGTGTTTTAGTAAATTTGCTTTGTTCATTTTACAAATTTACAATAATAGATTAAGAAAAATTTAAAAGCTATAGAGTGTTACCACTCTATATAAGTTCTAGCTTTTTTAATATCACTAAATTTGATTTCAAACAGAGTGTCTGTGTCTTTTATGGTAAGTGTATCACCCACAAAACCAACGATCTCACCTTGAAATTTATCGTTAGCTACTGTAGTAACCTTTGCTTTTTCGCCGATACTATTTATAAAATGCTCTGGTTTTGTAAGTTTTCGCTCAAGCCCTGGACTACTAACTTCCAGCATATACTGCCCAGCGATTGGCGGTTCAACATCAAAGATAGGAGAGAGTAGCTTACTAACTCTTTCACAGTCATCAAGGCTCACACCGCCACTTTTTATGATATAAACTCTATAAATTGTCCTACCGTTTTCATTTGCTATCTCAGTGTCATAAAGGCTAACGCCACACTCTTTTACTAAAGCGTCTAAATTAGTCATTTTTGTTTATATCCTTGCTAATTTGTTCAAAAAGTTTGTCCATATGGTTTTGATACTCTAATCTATCGTCAAATTTAAAGTGAAACTTTGGACTTTTAAACCAGCCCTCAGCTTCCATGCAGTAGTTTTGTAAGTATCTACTAACTTTACTTAGTTTATAAAGAACCTCTCTTTGTTCATCTTCATCTAACATCATCTTATCTATATAAACAAAAGCATCGTATCTACCACGTTTACACTCAACTTCTGTTATGCAAAGCCCTCTTAAAAGGGCGTCATTAAGCGATGCGAGAGCTTCAGGAATAAGCTCTTTTAAAACACTCTGGGTTCTTAGTCTTCTTATCTCTGCACTCATTATAGACTCGCTTGCTGTTCTCTTTCTTTGAAGCTTTCGATGTAGTCTCCTACTTGCATGTTGTCAAACCCTTCGATTCCAACCCCGCACTCAAAGCCTTTCGCAACTTCTTTTACGTCATCTTTAAAGCGTCTTAGAGAGCTGATATTTCCTTCAAACTTAACAACCCCATCCCTAATAACTCTAATTTTTGCACCTCTTACGATATGCCCATCAGTTACTAAACATCCTGCGATTTGACCGATTCTTGGAACATTGATAACTTCTCTAATCTCAGCTTGACCAAGCTCTTCTTCGCTAATAATCGGACTCATAAGCCCGCCCAGGATAGACTTTACATCATCAAGCAAAGAGTAGATAACGTTGTAAGTTTTTATCTCAACGCCTCTTTCTTTAGCTCTTTCTTTAACTTCGCCTGTTGGTCTAACGTTAAAGCCTAAAATCACACAGTTTTCACTCGCACTTGCTAAACCTACGTCGTTTTGAGTAATTCCTCCAACACCACTATGAATGATATCAACCTTAACTTCTTCGTTTCTAAGATTTGCGAGACTTGCTTTAATCGCTTCCAAACTTCCACCAACGTCAGCTTTTACGATAACTGGTAGAGTTTTTAACTCGCCTTCTGCGATTTTTGCACTAAGTTCTTCAATGCTTACTTTTGTTGATTTAGAAAGCTCTTTTTGTCTTATATACTCATATTTCTTCTGAGCGTATTCTCTTGCTTCTTTTTCGTTTTCAACGCTTATTAAAATTTCCCCAGCTTCAGGAACTTCACTAAGTCCTATGATAACACCACACTCGCCTGGTTTTAGAACTTCGATTGGGTTTCCTTGGTCATCTCTTATGGCTCTAACTCTACCGTGAGCGATCCCTGCTACAACATTGTCTCCAACTCTCAAGCTTCCATTTTGCATGATGATAGTTGCCACTGTTCCAAGCCCTTTTTGAAGTGAACTTTCAATAACAGTTGCCTTTGCATCTCTTTTTGGGTTAGCTTTTAAGTCTAATAAGTCAGCTTGAAGTAGAACAATTTCAAGTAAATCATCTATCCCCATACCTGTTTTTGCAGAGATCGGAACAAAATCGTGACTTCCACCCCACTCTGTTGGCATAATCTCAAGCTCGCTAAGCCCAGTCTTAACAAGGTCTGGGTTGGCTGTTTCTTTATCCATTTTGTTAATCGCGACTATGATTGGAACGCCTGCTGCTTTTGCGTGAGAAACTGCCTCTTTTGTCTGCATCTTAACCCCATCATCAGCCGCAACTATAATGATAACGATGTCTGTAACCTCGGCTCCTCTTTCTCTCATAGCTGTAAATGCTTCGTGACCTGGAGTGTCGATAAATGTTATATTTCTACCATTTTTCTCAACCATATATGCACCAACGTGTTGAGTGATACCACCAGCCTCACCTCTGGCAACTCTTGAGTTTCTTATATAGTCAAGTAAGCTTGTTTTACCGTGGTCAACGTGCCCCATGATGGTAATAACCGGTGCACGTGGTTCTAAATCTTTCTCATCGTCTTCTAAATTATCATACTCAGTTACATAGTCAAACTCTTCAGCCGCATCTACAATATTTACTTCGATATTAAACTCATCAGCTAGAATTTCGATAGCATCTTCATCTAAAAAGTCGTTTTTAGTAACCATAAGTCCTAGCATGAAAAGTTTTGAGATAATCTCACTTGGTTGTTTGTTTAACTTATCAGCAAACTCATAAACTCTTATCTCTTTTGGGATATCTACTGAGCTTACAGCTTCGCTATCTTCGGTTTTAACAACTTTTTTTCTTTTCTTTCTAGAGCCTCTGCTTAAGCTTCTTGACTCTTGATTTATAAATTTATTTTGAGTGGCTGTTCTATAGTCTTGTCTTTTTGTCTTCGCACTCTCTTCAACCTCTATTGGCTTGATGGTAAGGTCTGGCAGCATCACCTCATCTTCATCATCTATGAAGGTATCTGCCATCTCCCTATCAATTTCTATCTTTTTAACGCCGTCTTTTTTTGATGCTACAGGTTGTAATTTTTTAGTAGATTTTTTCTTTTTAAGGTTTGTTTCTGCGTTTGAGAAAATCTCTTCAAGTCCTAAATTTAGTCTCTCGTTTGGCTGTTTTTTAGCTACTGATGCAGGAGTTTTTTCTTCCTCTTCTTCTTGTTTTTTCTTAACTATAACAAGCCCTCTTCTTCTTCCAAGCATTGGGTTATCTATGGTTTTGATAGTGTTGATTTTAGGTTCTTCTTTTTTGATTTCTTCTCTTTTTGGCTCTGCTGTTTTTTCTGCTTTTTTTACAACTGGTTGTTTAGGCTCTTCTTTTTTCAGTTCTTCTCTTTTTGGCTCTGCTACTTTTTTTACAACTGGTTGTTTAGCTTCTTCTCTTTTTGGCTCAGTCTTTTTAATCTCTTCTTTTGGAGCTTTTACCACCTTTTCACTCTCGGTAACTTTTTCTACTTTTGTTGCTTTTTCTTCTTTTGCAATTTTTTCTGCTGGCTCTTTGTTTTTTTGCTCAGCTTTATCTTCTGTTTCTGCGGATTGCTTTAATTCTACAACTACTTCTTGCTTTTTCTCTTTAGTTTTTGGTTTAGACTTTTGTTGCGGTAGTTCCCCAGTTTGAACATAATTGTATATGTTCTCCGCTTCTTCTAAGCTCACAGCACTATTTGCTGCTTTTATTTTTTTAAGCCCCATTTCATGAGCTTTTTCTATAATCTCTTTACTGCTGTAACCAAGTTCAGCTGCTATTTCACTTATGCGAACTGCCATATAAGAAACTCTCCTTTAATTCATCTAAATCTTCTGTTTTTATAAATTTAGAAACTATTTTTTTTAAAATTTTATCTTCTTTTTTTATACACTCTTTACAAATGTAAAAACTTCTACCAAAAGAACTCTCGCTATTTAGCCTAAAATTTTTAACTCTAAACCTGTAAAGATTTTCTTGTTTTTCTTTTATTTTGCAGACTACGCAAGTTCTAATGGGCACTGATTTTTTCATTATATCTTTTTTTTCTTTATTTTTTGCTTTTTTAGACTATTTTAAACCCGTCATTATCAAAATCAAAAATTTCAACCCTAAACGCTGGGAAGTTTTTAGATAAAATTTCTGATAAATTTTTTGCATCATCCCTGTATGTTATGTTTAAAAAGCTTGAACCACTTCCAGAAAGTGTGCTTAAAAGTGCTCCATTTTTATAAGCTAACTCTCTTACTTCAAAAAGCTCTGGCAAACTCTCCATCCTAGAGTTTTCATGAATGGTATCTTTTCCTGCTATTTTTAAACTTTCATAATCTTTTGAAAAAAAGCAAGACGCTAAAAAAGCAGCGTGAGAAAGGTTTGTAACCGCATCTTTTAGGCTTAAGTTTTTAGGAAGTTTTGTTCGTGACTCGTTTGTTGACATAGCTTTATTTGGTATAACCACAACAGCTTTTATCTCATCACCTAAATTTGCTTTTTGAGAGTAAACTCTGTCATTTTCAACCACGCTTGAAACAAAGCCGCCAAGCGTTGCTGGGGAGATATTATCAGGGTGATTTTCATAAAACAAAGCTCTATCTAAGATAGTTTTTTTATCTACTTTAAACTCCGCCATCTCATAAGCTGAAGCAATTGCTCCAACGATAACAGATGAGCTACTTCCAAGCCCTCTTGAAAAAGGGATGTTGTTTACAAAAGAGAAGTGAAAGTTGTCATTTCTGCCTGTTAAAGAGCTGTAAATTTCATTAAAAACATTGACAAAACTATTGTTTTTTTTGATAGAGGATTTGCTACTTCCCTCGCCTTTTATTGTAATAGATAAAATATTTTGCCTAGTGATTTCAACTTCATTATACAACTTTAAACTAAGCCCTAAAGCATCAAAACCTGGACCTAAATTTGCACTAGTAGCTGGAACTAATATCTTCATCTCTCTCCTAAATCGCATCTATTACATAGTTTGGAAGTATGTCACTGCTTATATTTAAATTTGATATATCCAAAGGAAGAGCAAAGCTTTCGCCTTTGGATTTTTTGAGTGTGATTTTACCAGCATCATCTAAAACAAAGCTTAAATGTTTATTAGCTTGAATCGGTTTTTTACCGTTTAAATCAAACCCGCTAACTGAATGAAAAGGAATTTTTAAAGCGATGCTTAAAGTTTGAAATATAATATATGCAACTTTTATCCCCATAAAACTACCTGGTCCGTTTGCGTAAATGATTTCTTGGATTTCATATTTTTGGAGTAGTTTATCAGTAGCCTCAACTAAAAACTCGCTTGCTTTTTCATCATCACTACTTATAAGCTCGTCAATCAATCTGTTATCAAAATAAACCCCTACCAAAGTAGGTTTAGTAAGGGTTATGGCTAAAACTCTAACTTTTTTTATGGTAAAACCTTATGCAAAAGCCTTAACGAACTCTTTGGCTGTGTTTTTGTTTAGCTTTACAATTTCATAATTTTTTGCATCACTTAAAATTTCTAAAGTTAGCTTATGGTTTAAGTCATGACTTCCAGCAAATGATGTGTAGTCTCCAAGCATTGGAGTTTTTATAAGAGCTAAGTCTCCAATAGCATCTAAAATTTTATGTCTTACAAACTCATCAGGAAATCTAAGCCCACCTGGGTTTAAAACCCCACTATCATCTAGCACAACAGCGTTATCTAAACTTCCACCAAGTGCTAAGTTTTTAGCTCTTAGAGCTTGAACATCTTTTAAGAACCCAAATGTTCTAGCCCTTGCTATCTCTTTTATATAAGACTCTTTAGAAAACTCAAATGAGTAGCTCTGAGTGCCTATAACTGGGTGGTTGAATTTAATAGTATAGTTAAATTTAGGGTTACTTGAAGGAGCTATTCTTACAAATTTATCCCCATCTCTAACCTCAACTTCTTTTTTTATAACCATTATCTCTTTACTAGCGTCAATCTCTTTTTTACCAGCTTCATCAAGCATCATGCAAAAACCAATTGAACTACCATCCATAACAGGAACTTCATTTGCATCTAAAACTACTCTGATGTTATCAATCCCATAACCTCTAATAGCACTTAGAAGATGTTCGATTGTAGAGATATAAACGCCCTTGCCGTCTCCTATAACAGTTGCCATTTGAGTATTTATAACGCTTGACGGCTGGGCTTTTATAGTAACGCCCGCGTCTTTTCTATAAAACAGAACCCCAGCATCAGCATTTAAAGGTTCTAATACTATTTTAATCGGCTCACCTTTGTGAAGCCCTATACCAATTCCTTCAACCTTTCTTGCTATCGTTGTTTGTCTCAAAATTTATCCTTAAAATTTAAGTAATTTGAAATTGTATCAAATTTTAGTAAATACTTACTTTTTATTCTCTATAACACTCTTAGAGTTTTCAAGAATTTGAAAGACGTTTTCTTCCATCCATTTTTTATCCATCCACTCCTCAGGCCTAACATCAACTCCTTGGATATTTATACCAAAGTGAAGGTGATCTCCAAATGCTAGTCCTGTAACTCCTGTTGTGCCTATAACATCTCCTGCCTTAACTTGATCTCCAAGCTCAACTGCTGAGTGAGTGCAGTGTGCATAGATGCTATAAAGCCCAAGTCCGTGGTAAATGATGATATTTATACCATATATTCCATTTTCTTTTGCTAGAACAACTACGCCGTCATTTGAGCTAACTATCTCAGCTCCTGCTGTGCTTGCTAAGTCAAGCCCTAAATGCCAAGACTCACTCACTGGCTTGTCATCTTTTGAATAAAATCTATGATCTCCATAACTTGCAACTGCTGCACCACCTTTTAAAGGATAGAATCTCTCTAGATAAAAACCACTTAAACTATCTTCTATGATTTTATTCGTAGCCGAGTTTACAACAACTTCGTTTTGCTCTCTTAGAGTCTCATTTACAAATTTAAACTTTCCTATGCCATCAAACTCATCTGGGTTTTTAGCGTATCTGTGAACTAAGTCTGTAATTTTCCCATCTATAAAGTCATCTTTTAGAGCTATTTCAGACTTTTTATAGCTTTTGTCTTGTAAATAGTATCTTATCCTAGTTTGATTTTCATTTCCTGCCATATCTTTTGCTACAACATTTGCTCTAAAGTTCTCTTCAGTTACAGGCCAAGCAACAAGCGTAGTGTAATACCCTTCCTTATAAAATGGCACTACTTCAAATCTTTTACCCGAGTTTGTCTCAACATAGACCTCTTTTAGCATCTCATCAGTCGCTCTAAATACAACCGTAGCAGCACCGCCTTTGGTGATTTTATAAGACTGATTTACCACGTAAATTTCAGGTCTTTTTGTATCAACTATGATATTTATCTCTTGGCTGAGTTTATTTCCTAGTTTCCACTTGCTTATATCGGTAACTTCTACGCTTAGTTTATAATTTGCATCTTTATCAAGAAGAGTTCCTTTTGGCAAAGAGATTTCAAGCGGGATAGAAGTTCTTGCTAAATCAAATTTTTGATTCATAAGCTCAATTGTCTGTTTTCCATCGCTTAATGAAATTTTAGCCGACTTAATGCCCGTATCGTCCATCAACTCTAAAGCTATAGGGGTTTTTAAATTCCAAAAAATTTGGTTTGGTAAATTTATAGTTGGAGCGTTTCTTTCAAAAGTTTTTGAGCTATATACGTAGTAGCCGCCACCAACTATTAAAATAACTAAAAATAGGGCAAAAAATTTGCCAAATCCACCTCTTTCTCTTCTGTCATATCTTCTCATTAAACCTGCCTTAATATATTGTAATAATTCTCATTTTATACAGTAGCGATAAATAAGCGGTAAATTTATAAAAATTCCCTTATAACCCTAGCGTCACCTAGCCACTCCTCAAGCTCGCTCCATCTGTCATTTTCTATCATCTCTTCGCAGATGTCTAACTCTTTTCTAAAAGCATCAACCGCATTTATGACATTTTGTTTATTTTGTTTAAAAATATCACTCCACATTTCAGGGGACGATTTAGCAATCCTTCCAACATCTGAAAAGCTTCCACCTGCTAGGTTTATGATATTTCTTCTGTTTTCTTCTTTTAAAACACTATTTACCAAAGCATAGCTTACAACGTGAGGAAGATGAGAGATAATGGCAACATGATGATCATGCTTTAAAGCATCCATAAATACTATTCTCATTCCAGAGTGTGAAAAAATCTCAATCGCTCTTTTTAAATGCATCTCGCCTGTCCTATCATCATCACAAATTACCACAACAGCATCTTTTAAAAGCTCTTTAAAGGCCGCTTTTGGGCCAGAATGCTCGGTTCCTGCCATAGGATGAGCGGCAACTAAATTTGGTCTAATCTCTTTAGGACAAGATAAGATAATCTTAGCTTTTGTGCTTCCAAGGTCTATTATAGTGGTTTTGGAGTCTATATCTTTTAAGTTTTGCAAAGTCTCTACAATTGCCTCAACTGGAATAGCTAGGAAAATCACACTACATTTTTCCTTCATCTCTTCAAATGAGACAATTTCATGAACTAATCCTAACTCTAAAGCCAATTTTTCATTCTCTTTGCTTATATCATACCCATAAACTCCACTTATTAGCTTCATATCTTTCAAGCAAAGCCCTAGTGAGCCACCTATTAAACCTAAGCCGATTATCCCTATTTTCATCTTTTTCCTTAACTAAATTTTAATTTTATTGTGGTATTATACAAAATTATATTTTAATTTAGGTAAGCACATGAAAAAAACAGTACTTTCTTTACTTATTCTGTCAAATTTAGCCTTTGGAGCAACTATCCGTTCTATCGAATTTGAGGGCTTAAAGCAGATTTCACCACAAGTTGCTGAGGGTATCTCAGGGTTAAAAGTTGGTGATACTCTAACAGGGGCAAGTTCTAACACTGCTATTACAAGACTCTTTAGTCAAGGCTATTTTGAAAATATTCTAATTAAAGAAAACGCTGGAGTCGTAACTATCCACGTTAAAGAAAAACCAATTATTTCAAGGCTTGATATAGAAGGTGTTGTTACAAACGATAGAGAAAAAATGGAGCAAATAGTAGGCTTAAGACCAGGTCAAGGCTATGACCAAGTTGCCTTAAAACAAGTAAAAGAAAGAGTTAGTCAATTTTATGAGGTTCAAGGATACTTTGATACAGTAGTTGAAACTGAAGAGAAATACCTAGATGAAGAGAAAAGCTCACTTCACTTAACTATCATCGTAAACAGAGGCGAGAAAATTATAATAGAAGACGTAAACTTAGTTGGAGCTAAAAACTTAGACTACTCAGATATAAGACCAGCTATTGCAAACAGAGAAAGAGAGAGTCTTGGTTGGATGTGGGGTTTTGATGATGGAAAACTAAAAACAATAGACCTGCCAGGCGATCCAGCTAGAATCCAAAACGAATATATGAAAAAAGGGTATCTAAACGCTAATATCTCAGCACCTTTTTTAAATACAAATATGAGCAACTATACAGCAAACCTTACCTATTATATAGACGAAGGCGAGAGATATAGGGTTAGCGAAGTAGCAATAGATATGCCAGAATATCTAGATCTTGATGTTGATGAGATAATAGATGACTTTAAACTTGAAAAAGGGGATAGATTTAACTCAGACTGGCTTAAAAGAGATATGGAAAAACTTGAAAATTTAGTAGCTGACCAAGGCTTTGCTTATGTTGAAGTTGATCCTATCCTTGAACCGAATGAAGAAAATCACACAGTTAAAATTACCTATGTTGTAAAACCAAATAATGAAATTTATGTTAGAAACGTAACTATTTCTGGAAACGAAAAAACAGCTGATGAGGTTATAAGACGTGAGATGTATCTAACAGAAGGCGAGAGATATAATAGAACTGACTTAGTAGATTCAAGAAACTCACTTAGAAGAACAGGATATTTCGACTCTGTTGAGGTTGTAGAAAATAAAATAAGTGATAATGAAATAGACTTAAACATAGTTGTTGAAGAGGCACCAACTGGAAGCATTACGGGTGGTATTGGGTATGGAAGTCAAGATGGATTTTTAATAAGTGCTTCAGTTTCTGAGAAAAACATCTTTGGAAGTGGAATTAGTGGGCACATAAGTGCCGAGAAAAGTGATGATGAACTAAGCGGGGCGATAGGTTTTACAAACCCAAGAATATGGAACTCAGAGTATAGCTTTAGTGGTCAAATTTACGCAAGAGATTGGGACTGGGATGACTATGATGAAAAGCTTTATGGACTTAGTCTTACTCTTGGTAGAAAACTAGGAAGATACACAAACGTATATCTAACTTATGAATTAGAAGACTCTAAGATAGAAGGACTTAATGAGTTTTACGCAGCTGCTGGATATCAAAGTGGCAAAAACATAAGAAGTGCTATAAGCCCATCAATTGTATTTAATAACACGGATGACTACTATCTTCCAAGAAGCGGTATCATAGCTAGTGCTTCGCTTGACTATACTGGGCTTGGTGGGGATATGGAGTATCTAAAAGGAAATGCTGGCTTTAACTGGTACTTTGGGATGAGAGACTATATCGGCTGGGACTTAATCTTTAGATACAAAGCAAATGTTGGCTATTTCTTTAGCGATGATGAGCTTCCTGTTAACAAAAAACTTTTCCTTGGTGGTATGAGATCAATTAGAGGATATGATGGGAGAAGTATACCACAAAAGAGAATTTGTGTGGATGGCGGAGCAAGATGTGACTACATAGAAATGGGTGGAAAGCAGAGTTTTAATAACTCGGTTGAATTAAGCATGCCTTTAATAGATAGAATCAATATGAGATTTGTAACATTCTTTGACTATGGAATGATAGGCGATAATAGCTGGAATGAAGTTGAAAGATACAGCGTTGGAGCGGGGATTGAGTGGAGAACTCCTGTTGGACCACTTCAACTGTTCTGGGTAAAACCACTTAATGATGAAGAGTATGATGATACAAATAGCTTTGAGTTTACAATCGGAGCAAGATTTTAAATTATAAATTTAAGCCCGAATTCGGGCTTAAATTTACTTCTTTTTTTATAAAAATCAATACAATCCTTCTTTAGTAGAAAAAAGTTTTATAGTATCTAATGCATATTATGTATTTATGTATTAAACCTGTGCGTAGCACGGCTTTCGTAGGGACGCATAGCGTCATCTCGTAACGAGCCGTAGGCGAAGTTAAGCTTTGAACGTCGGAGTGGGGCAAAATGTGCCTATATACGGCACTTTCGGAGTAAAAATAAAAAGGGAGAGCAGCTTCGTAACTTAAGCCCTCTTCCCCCTTGATATGAAGAAACAAAAAGCCTTTAAATTTAATCTTTTTGTCCTAACGCCATAGCGATAAGCTCTATTGGGTTTTTAAAGATAGTTTTAACATCTTCTTTATGCATAGCATCACCTAGTTGCATTCTACAAGCACTACACTCCGCACTTACGTAGTTTGCGTTAGTTTCATCTATCATCTTAGCTTTTCCTTTGCCAGCAGCGACTGCAAATTTGTAGTTATTTGTCTGCATGCTAACACCCCCAAAACCACAGCATTGATTTGGGTTGCTCATCTCGATTAGCTTAAAGTTTTTACCTATTAAATTTCTTGGCTCTTTATAAACTCCAAGCATTTTTCTAGCATGACAAGGGTCGTGGTAAGTAACTGAGAAGTTTTGAGCCCCACGAGCTGCTAAAACCTCAGCTAAATTTGTTCTATTATTTAAATACTCAGTTGCTAAAAAGATGAAATCTTTTAAGTTTTTAGCTCTATCTCTCCACTCAGGCTGGTCGTGGAAGAAATGCTCATAGTCATTTTTTATCATCCCACAACATGTTGCTTCTGGGATGATTACCGCATCAAGTTTGCCAACAAAACCCTCAATATACTCTATATTAAATTTAGCTAGTTTATTTACACTTTTAAAATCCCCTGTAAAATACTGCGGAGCTCCACAGCACTTTTGTTGCTTGATAAGATAAGCATCTATTTCTAAAACTTTTAGGATATAAAGCAAACTTTTGCCAACATCTGTATACATATAGTTTGCCATACAGCCGATAAATATCCCAACTTTACCTTTGCCGCCATTTTCTATAACATCAGCATAAGAGTTTAAAAAGCTTTTTTTAGCAAGACTTGGCATAAGTCTTTTCATTCTAATAAGCGGAAATTTTCTTAGATACATAGATTTTCTCTCGCCGTCTAGCTTAAATGCACAACTTTGGAAAACATATCCCAAACGCCCTGCTATATCCATAACTTTACGGTTATTTAAAAAGAAAAACGCAAGTCTTTTGTACCACGCTATGCCGTATTTTTGAGCGATTTCATATCTTGCTTGTTCTATTAAAGCATCAACTGGGAGGCTGTTTGGACAAACGCTTACACAATTTGTACATAAAAAACACTTTTCCAAAATCCACCTAAGGTTTTTATCAAGTTTTAAATCTCCATTTTGATACCCGGCTAATAAATCTAAAAAACCCCTCGGAGATGTCGCTTCATCGCGGTTAACTTGATAAATCGTACATGTTGGGATGCATTTTCCACATTTTACACACTGGTCTGCTACAGCTTTATAGTCAAATTTACTCATAGTCCCATCTTTCCAGGATTTAAGATATTGTTTGGATCAAAAGCTTTTTTAATTGAGCGGAAAAGATTCATCTCAGCCTCGCTAAATGCAAGGTGCATAAACTCAGCCTTGCTTAGTCCGATTCCGTGCTCACCGCTTAAAGTTCCGCCTAAATCCACAGTTATTTTAAAAATCTCTTCTATCGCCTTATAACCTTCTTCAAGTTGAGTTTTATCGCTAGCATCTTTAACCATAACGTTTGTATGAACGTTTCCATCACCAGTATGCCCAAAGCAAGGGATTTTCACATCGTATTTTTTCGCGACTTTGTCTATCTCTTCAAGAAGTTCTGGAAGTTTTGACCTTGGAACTGTGATGTCTTCATTTATCTTTTTATTTCCATAAATGTTAATGGACTGACTTACGTTTCTTCTTGCAAACCAAAGATTTGCAGCCTCTTCGTCATCTTTTGCTCTTATAAAATTAGAGCAACCATTCTCTTTAAAAGCTTTTTCTATAATGTCAAGCTGATAGGTTAAATCATCATTTGAGTTTCCATCAACTTCAGTTATGAGAATTGCTCCTGCTTCTTTTGGCAGGCCTTTGTTAAATTTCTCTTCAACTGCTTTGATGCTTAAGTTATCCAAAAACTCCATCGCAACTGGAACAACCCCGCCTGCCATAGTTTTATAAACCGCATTCATCGCTTCATTTACAGAGTCAAAAACTCCCATAGCAGTTTGTTTCATCTTAGGTTTTGCGATAAGTTTAAATGTGATTTCTGTAATAACTGCTAAAGTTCCCTCGCTTGCTATCAAAATACCAGCTATGTTATATCCTGCAACGTCTTTGATAGTTCGCTTACCTGCTCTAATGATATCGCCATTTGGAAGTACAGCACGAATCGCCATAACATAATCTTTGGTTATGCCATACTTCGCAGCTCTCATACCGCCTGCGTTTTCGCTAACGTTTCCACCAAGAGTTGAGTAGTCCTCACTTGCTGGGTCTGGCGGGAAGAAAAGACCGATTTTTTCTACCTCTTTTTGCAAATCTTTATTTATAACTCCAGGCTGAACAACTGCAACTAAGTTTTGCATATCGATTTCAAGAATTTTGTTCATATGTCTTTCAAGGCTTAAAACAATGCCCCCAGATGCTGGCAAACTCCCTCCTGTAAAGCCACTTCCTGCTCCTCTTGGGGTGACTGGAATTTTATTTTCATTACAGTATTTTAAAACTTTACTAACATCTTCTTCATTTCTTGGAAATATAACCGCATCAGGCTTATATCTAGCTCTAGTTGCATCATAGCTATAAGCCATAAGGCGAGCTTCATCATCGTAAGCGTTCTTTTTTCCAACTATACTTGCCAAATATTCAAAATGTTTTTTGTCCATTTTATATCCTATTATTGTTATGAAATTTGGTGATTATATCAAAAATAGTGTATATTTTGGCTTAATGAATTTAAATTATTAAATTAATTTTTAACAAAAAGATATTTTTTAGATTATAAAATACTAAATATAATCTTGATTCGTGAGTATTAAATTTACTCAAATAAAAAGACATCTATTAATATATTTAATAAATTTAGTGGTGTCCCCAGCGAGATTCGAACTCACGGCCTCAAAATTAGGAATTTTGTGCTCTATCCTGCTGAGCTATGAGGACTTAAAGAGAGTGAAATTTTATCTTATTTGGGATTAAATTTAATTGAAATTTCTAAGATTTTAATAAAAAAGTTAAATTTAAAAGCAAGACAAAAGTTTGTTTTTATAAAAAGAAAGCAAAAAAGGTGGAGAAATCCCCACCTTTTAAAATTTGAAATTAATTAGCCATTTCTTTGTTTGATGATTTCTTCACTTACGTTTCTTGGAACTTCATCATAGTGGTCAAATTCCATTGAGTAAGTTGCACGTCCTTGAGTTTGAGATCTCAAGTCTGTTGAGTAACCAAACATTTCTGCTAGTGGGCAGAACGCGTCAATTACTTTATTTCCACCACGGTCTCCCATGTTGTTAACTTGACCTCTTCTTTTATTGATATCGCCGATAACATCGCCCATATACTCTTCAGGAGTTTCAACTTCAACTTTCATAACTGGCTCAAGGATTACAGCACCAGCTTTTCTAGCACCTTCTTTGAAGCCCATTGAAGCTGCAAGTTTAAATGCCATCTCAGAAGAGTCAACATCGTGGTAACTACCATCATAAACAGTTACTCTAACGTCTTCAACTGGGTAACCAGCTAAAACACCACCTTGCATTGCTTCTTGACATCCTTTATCAACAGCTGGGATGTATTCTTTTGGAATCGCACCACCTTTGATGTCGTTAACAAACTCATATCCAGCACCTGCTTCAAGTGGCTCAAGGCGGATATATACGTGACCATACTGACCTCTACCACCTGATTGTTTAGCGTATTTATACTCTTGCTCAACAGTTTTTCTAATAGTTTCTCTATAAGCAACTTGTGGTTTACCGATTTCAGCGTCAACTTTGAACTCTCTAAGCATTCTGTCAACTAGAACTTCAAGGTGTAGTTCACCCATACCTGAGATGATTGTTTGACCGCTTTCTTCGTCAGTTTTAACTTGGAAGCTTGGGTCTTCTTGAGCTAGTTTTTGAAGTGCTATACCCATTTTTTCTTGGTCTGCTTTAGTTTTTGGCTCAACCGCAACAGAGATAACTGGATCTGGGAAGTCCATTTTTTCTAGAATTACTTGATCTTTTTCACTTGCTAGTGTATCGCCTGTTAATGTGTCTTTTAGACCAACAACAGCACCGATTTCTCCAGCGTAAAGTTCTTTAATCTCTTCTCTTTTGTTTGAGTGCATTCTAAGAAGTCTTCCGATTCTCTCTTTTTTGCCTTTTACAGTGTTGTAAACATAGCTTCCGCTCTCTAGAACGCCTCTATAAACTCTAACGAAAGTTAGCTGACCAACGAATGGGTCTGTCATAATTTTAAATCCAAGACCTGCAAACTCGCCATCATCAGTTGACTCTACGAAAACTTCTTTACCGTCTTCATACTCACCTCTAATAGCTGGAACCTCATCTGGAGCTGGTAGATACTCTACAACAGCATCAAGAAGTGGCTGAACACCTTTGTTTTTAAACGCAGTTCCACACATCATAGGAACTAATTTTAGGCTTAAACAACCTTTTTTAATACCTTTTTTAATGTCTTCTATGCTTAGTTCTTCACCGCTGAAGTATTTTTCCATTAGTTTATCATCAGTTTCTGCGATTGCTTCAACTAATTTTTCTCTATACTCTTGAGCTTTTTCTTGAAGTTCAGCTGGAATTTCAGTAGTTTCATAGTTCATTGGGTTTGCTTCATCTTCCCAAACGATAGCTTTCATCTCTACTAGGTCGATTACACCTTTGAAGTTATCTTCTGCACCGATTGGAATTTGAATTGGAACTGGGTTTGCTTTTAATCTATCTCTAATTTGCTCTTCAACGCTATAGAAATTTGCTCCAACTCTGTCCATTTTGTTTACAAAAACGATTCTTGGAACTGAGTATTTATTTGCTTGTCTCCAAACGGTTTCACTTTGTGGCTGAACCCCACCAACTGAACAAAATACTGAAATAGCACCATCTAGAACTCTCATAGATCTTTCAACTTCAATAGTAAAGTCAACGTGACCTGGGGTGTCTATAAGGTTGATTTGGTGGTCTTTCCAAAAGCATGTTGTAGCAGCAGATGTAATGGTAATGCCTCTTTCTTTTTCTTGAGCCATCCAGTCCATTGTTGCTGTTCCTTCGTGAGTTTCACCAATTTTATGGCTTACTCCCGTAAAGAAAAGGATTCTTTCACTTGTCGTTGTTTTACCAGCGTCAATGTGAGCCGCGATACCTATGTTTCTAACCATGTGTAATGGTGTTTTTCTAGCCATGTTGTCTCTCTCCTACCATCTATAATGAGCAAACGCTTTGTTAGCTTCTGCCATTTTGTATGTATCTTCCTTCTTCTTAAATGCAGCACCTTTTGAGTTTGCAGCATCCATAAGCTCATAAGCAAGTCTTTCAACCATAGTTCTTTCACTTCTTTTTCTTGCATATGAGATAATCCATCTAATAGCAAGTGCTTGCTGTCTTACTGGTCTTACTTCAACTGGAACTTGATATGTTGCTCCACCAACTCTTCTTGATTTTACTTCTAAAATAGGCTTAACATTTTCAATCGCATCGTTGAAAACATCAATCCCTTTTTGCTCGCCACCTTTGCTGTCGATTAAATCTAAAGCACCGTACATAATTCTTGTAGCTGTGCTTTTTTTACCATCAAACATAAGTGAGTTAATAAATTTACTGATTACTTGGTTGCCATAAATTGGATCAGGCATAACTTCCCTAACAGGGGCTCTTCTTCTTCTCATTTTATTCCTTCAAATTTATTAAATTTTACTCAAACTAAGCCAAATCTTCGGGCTAGTCTGCTTTAGCTAAAACCTATTTTTTAGGTTTTTTAGCACCATATTTAGATCTCGAAACAGTTCTTTTCGCTACGCCTGCTGTATCAAGTGCACCACGAACGATGTGATACTTAACACCTGGTAAGTCTTTTACCCTTCCGCCCCTAACTAAAACGATAGAGTGCTCTTGTAGGTTGTGACCCTCACCGCCGATATAACTAATAACTTCAAATCCATTTGTTAGCCTAACTTTGGCAACTTTTCTCAAAGCTGAGTTTGGTTTTTTAGGAGTTGTTGTGTAAACTCTCGTACAAACTCCCCTTCTTTGAGGACAATTTTCCAACGCTGGTGATTTAGATTTATAAACCACTTTTTTGCGTCCTTTTCTGACCAATTGATTAATGGTTGGCACAATTTTTCCTTTCACAATAAATTTATTAAAAAAATAGATTTTATCTAAAACCTACTTAAAAATTTGTTAAAATAAGTAAAGTTTAAATTTGCTCATAGTTTCCTTGTTTTATATAACCTTTATCATCTTTTAAAACTTTACCTTTTGCTATGACAAATTTAATATCAAAGTCTTTATCTAAAATCAAAATATCAGCGTCATAGTTTGGTAAAATTTGACCTTTAATCTTACCAAGTCCGATACTTTTTGCAACGTTTGAGGTTATAAAAGGTAGAACTTCCTCTATCTTATACCCAGCTTTCATAAACTCTAAAAACTCATAGTATAGAGCTTTTACCGTAGCAACTCCCATATTTAGCAAATTTCCATCTTTATCATAGTTTGAAAAGCTTCCATATCCATCCGAGCTAAATGTAAGCTTATCTAGTGGGATATCTTCACTCTTTAGTTCCTTATATGCTTTCACAGGGGTAAATCTACTTGGGCTATAGCAAGTTAAATCCACATATCCACCATCTCTTAAAAACTGTTTTCCCTCTTCAAAAAGCTTAGGATTTCTATTTACATGAGTTGGTTGGAACAGAGTTATTGGAGTGTCATACTCGTTTAATACATCATAAATTAAACCAAGTCCTTTTTTGCCATCTCCTACGTGAAGTGTTACGTGTCCACTTTTTTTACCTATCATCCCACTTACTCTTCCTAGTCCCGCAACTCTAGCAAGCTCATCTCTTGTAACGCTCGATGCTCTGTGGTCTGATATAGCAAGTTTTATGCCGATAATTGGGTCTATGAAAACTATATCTTTTTGAATGCTTCCTGTTAAGGTTGGGACTGGAAGTTCATAAGCTCCAGTGTGAGCGTAGCATGAAACTCCCTCTTCTCTTAAGGCATAAGCTTTTGCAACTAAGTTTTCAACACATCTTGTTGTTCCATCAGTTCCAAGAAGTCCAACAACAGTTGTGATACCACCTTCGATTAACTTTGAAAGTCCAATTTCAGGAGCTCTTGATGAAAAACCACCTTCTCCACCACCGCCTGTTATATGAACGTGTTTATCTATAAATCCAGGTGTTAACACGCATCCAGTTGCATCTATGACGTGTAAATTTGGAACATTTAAATTTATAGAGTCGTCGATTAGCGAAATTTTCTCGCCCTCAACTAAAATATCTTTTTTGCCAAGAAATTTTGGCGAATAAACTTGAGCATTTTTTATAAGTAACATTTTTCCTCCTAATTGTTTAAAGTTAACTATTTTTGAATTTTACTATTTTTAAGTTAATCATTCTTAGCACTAAATTTACCACCACCACAGAAAAACAGACATAGTGCTCCGCCAAGATAGAGATAAACAATTTCAGGTGAAAGTCCGCCATAAGGCGTTATAGCAAACAGTGTGTCAGCATGCCCAACGTAAAGTATCACAGCACATGTTCCTATAAGGATGAGAGATGCTAAACGAGTATAAAATCCAACTATTATCATAATTGGAGCGATAATTTCGCCAATGTAGACGCCATACGCTATAAAAGCAGGAATCCCTTTTGCAACTAACATCCCAGCAACTCCGCCAACGCCACTTTTTATTTTAGCAACTCCGTGAAAAAGCACATTTATACCTAGAAAGACTCTAAGAAGTAGTAATCCAAAGCTTGGAAAATTTAGATATCTCGACATAAATTTCTCCTAAACTAAATTTATGCCATTATACAAGAATTTGCATTAAGAAAGAAGAGATTCGGGAGAACTTATCTCCCGATTTTTATTCCTCAGTTTTGAGTTTAAGTTTGTCTTTTTTATAGATTCCCGTTCCAACAGGTATCATTCTACCTAAAATAACGTTCTCTTTTAGGTCCTCTAGATAATCAAATCTGCCAGCGATACTTGCTTCTGTTAGAACCTTTGTAGTCTCTTGGAAAGAAGCAGCCGAGATAAAGCTATCACTTCCAATAGCCGCTCTTGTAACCCCTAGTAAAATAGGCTCAGCGATAGCTGGCTCGCCACCCATTTTGATAATTTTCTCATTTTCAGCTCTAAATTTACGCCTACTAATTAAGTCTCCAACGATAAAGCTAGTATTTCCACTATCTAAAATCCTTACCTGTCTAAGCATCTGAGAAACGATAATTTCAATATGCTTATCATTTATAGCAACCCCTTGGCTTCTATAAACTTGTTGAATTTCGCTTATTAGATAGTAGTGAAGTGCTTTTTCACCAAGTATTCTTAGCACGTCATGGCTACTTATAACACCGTCTGTTAGTTTTTCACCAGCGTGAACAAACTCACCAGCTCTAACTTGAATTTGACGGTTGCTGTCTATTAAATACTCAGCTTCCATTCCATCTGGTGACTCAACTATGATTCTCTCTTTTGAGCGAAGTGGTTTGCCAATTCTTACAACACCATCTATCTCAGCTACAACAGCTGCGTTTTTAGGGCGTCTTGCTTCAAATAGCTCACTAACTCTTGGAAGACCACCAGTGATGTCTTCTGATTTCGCAACGGCTTTTGGAATTCTAGCCAATACATCAGCAAGCTCAACTCTTTGACCTTCTTTAACGAAAATTACAGTTCTTGGCTCGATTTGATAATGGATAAGCCCTCCATCATCAGTTGCAACTGATATCGTTGGTTTAACGCCTTGCGGCAAGTACTCATTAATAACTAGTCTAGTTTGACCTGTTAGCTCATCATACTGTTCAGCCGCACTATATCCTGGTTCAATCCCCTCAAACGCTACAACACCAGCTTTTTCAGCAATTACTGGGTTAGAGTAAGGATCCCACTGAGCTATAACAACCTTTTCAGCATCTTTTGGTTTAAATAGTACTTCGCCACTTTCTATCTTGTCATTATCTCCAAACTGAAGAACTGACTTTCTTGGGACATAGTGTCTTGCTGCTTCTCTGTCTGAGTCATCAGCGATTACTACAAAAAGTCCTTTTTCATCAACGATATGATCTTTTTTAATCTCTCTAAATCTCTTTAGTCCATCGCCTTCTAGGATGTAAAACTTAAGTGTTCCAGTAGCACTTGCTTTTACTGTTTGACTTATAGGTTCACCGTCTTCGATAAGAAGTTCGCTTGCGTAAGGAATACGTCCTGGAACATGCCAGCCTTCTTTGATGATTTCAACGATGCTTTCATCTTTAGTGACTTTTTGTCCATCTTCATATGGAAGGTAGAATTTACTCTCTATCTTGCCGCTAACCCCAGCAAGCTCGTTTACTTTTGCAACGCTATGTTTTCTAACGCTGTATTTTACCTCTTCATCTTTACCTTGAACGATAATGTGAACATCATCGTGACCCACTTGGATATTTAAAGTTCCATCAAATGGTGCTTTAATCTTTGGTTCAACAACTAAAATAGCCGCATTTCTTCTGTTTGCAACTATTCTTTTGCCTTTACTTTCGTAAGTTTCGATGTTGTAGTATCTAATGAAACCTTCTTGTTGTGCTTCAACTTGTCTATCTTGTTGCTCTGTTGAAGCAGCACCACCAACGTGGAAAGTTCTAAGAGTTAGCTGAGTTCCTGGCTCACCGATACTTTGAGCAGCGATAATTCCAACTGCTTCTCCTGGTCTTACCATCTTGCCTTCACCAAGGTTTACACCATAACATTTTGCACAAACACCTTTTTTAGCTTTACATGTAATTGGTGTTCTAATGCTTACAGACTTAACTCCAGCTTCACTTATAATTTTTGCTTTTTCTTCGTCAATCAGCGTTCCAGCGGCAAATAGAACTTCGTTTGTGATAGAGTCGATTACATCATCGCTTAAAACTCTACCATCAATTCTATCTTCTAAACTCTCAATTAACTCGCCATTTGCGGTAATCTCAGTTATCTCGATACCCTCGTGAGTGCCACAATCATGAGTTGTAATTTTTACGTTTTGACCAACGTCAATTAGTTTTCTAGTTAGATACCCTGCGTTTGCTGTTTTTAACGCCGTATCCGCAAGACCTTTTCTAGCACCGTGAGTTGAGATGAAATACTCAAGAACGTTTAAGCCTTCTCTAAAGTTTGAGGTAATTGGAGTCTCGATAATACTTCCATCAGGTTTTGCCATAAGACCTCTCATACCTGCAAGCTGACGAATTTGTGCGGCACTACCTCTTGCACCTGAGTCAGCCATCATATAAATAGAGTTAAATCCACCCTCATCGCCTTTAATAAGCTTCATCATATCATCAGCAACTTTTGTGTTTGTATCTGTCCAGATATCGATGATTTTGTTATATCTCTCACTATTTGTCAAAAGACCAACGCCGTATTGGTTTTGAATTTCCTCAACTTGCTTTTTAGCAGCGTCAACATATTTAAATTTAGTATCAGGCGTGATAATATCTGACATTGAGATAGAAATTCCCGCTCTTGTTGCCGACTCAAAGCCTAAATCTTTTAAATCATCTAAAAACTTAGCTGTGATTTCAAGTCCACCTTTTTTGTAAACTTCATCAACTAAATTTGAGATATCTTTTTTCTTCATCACTCTGTTCCACATCTTCTCATCTATGAAATCAGGAATGATTGATTTAATAATCAGTCTTCCAGCAGTTGTAAAAGTAGTATAACCATCTACCATAGTTTTAACTTTTGCATGGATATCTAAAAATCCAGCATCAACCGCTACCATTACCTCTTCTGCACTTGCGTAAATTTTATTAGCACCTTTTGCATCTTTTTTCTCTAAAGATAGGTAATAAATTCCTAAAACCATATCTTGAGATGGAACAGAAACTGCCTTACCACTTGCTGGAAGCAAGATGTTCATAGAGCTAAGCATTAGCACTTTACACTCAGCAATAGCTTCTTGTGAAAGTGGCACGTGAACAGCCATCTGGTCACCGTCAAAGTCAGCGTTAAATGCCGCACAAACTAGTGGGTGAAGTTTAATAGCTTTACCTTCAACTAATACTGGGTGGAACGCTTGAATAGACATTTTATGAAGAGTTGGAGCTCTGTTTAATAAAACTGGATAGTTCTCAACAACTTCTTCTAAACACTCCCAAACTTCTACTTCTTGGTCATCAAGCATCTTTTTAGCTTGCTTTACAGTTGTTGCGTAACCTTTTTCTTGAAGTCTTGCAATTAGATGTGGTTTAAATAGCTCTAACGCCATCATTTTTGGAAGACCGCATTGATCCATTCTTAAATTTGGTCCAATAACGATAACCGAACGTCCTGAGAAGTCAACTCTCTTTCCAAGTAAGTTTTGTCTAAATCTACCTTGTTTTCCTTTGATAATCTCACTTAGAGATTTTAGAGGTCTTTTGTTTGCACCTTTAACTGCGTTTGCACGCCTGCCGTTATCAAAAAGAGCATCAACCGCTTCTTGAAGCATTCTCTTTTCGTTTCTAATAATAATCTCTGGTGCGTCTAGCTCAATTAGTCTTTTTAATCTTGTGTTTCTGTTTATAACTCTTCTATAAAGGTCGTTTACGTCACTTACTGCAAATTTACCACCATCTAGTGCAACCAAAGGTCTTAAATCTGCTGGCAGGACAGGTAGAGCTGTTATCATCATCCACTCAGGTCTGTTTCCTGAAGAGATAAAGCTCTCAACAACTTTTAGACGTTTTACTATGTTTTTCTTTTTAGCTTCTGATTTAGTGTTTTGCATCTCTTCTTCAAGTTGATTTAAAATATCAACTAAGTCAAGCTCAGCTAAGAGGTCTCTTATAACCTCCCCACCCATTCTAGCACTAAATCCGGTTGTAAAATATTTGTTATATAAAAGCTGATACTGCTCTTCGTTTAAAACTTCATATTTTGCAACTTTTTTTGTGTTTTCATTATCATAAAAAGCCTCACCTGGTTTATCAACTATATAGGCCTCGTAGTAAAGAACTCTCTCTAAATCTTTCATTTTTACATCTAAAAGAGTTCCGATTCTACTTGGAAGTGAGTTTACATACCAAATATGTGCAACTGGAGTAACGAGTTCGATGTGACCCATTCTAGTTCTTCTAACTTTTGAACTAGTTATCTCAACTCCACATTTTTCACACTTTCTACCCTCAAATCTCATCTTTTTGTATTTACCACAAAGACACTCATAGTCTCTAATTGGACCAAAAATTTTGGCACAAAATAGACCATCTCTTTCAGGTTTTAGAGTTCTATAGTTAATAGTTTCAGGCTTTTTTACCTCTCCATGACTCCAACTTCTTATCTCATCAGGACTTGACAAGCTAATCTGAACTGCGTCAAAATCGCTTGGCTTTTTGTTTTCAGTTACTTCTATTTTAACTAACTCACTCATTATCTTCGTCCTCATTTTTAAATATATTTATATCAAGTGCTAAAGACTTAAGCTCTTTTGTTAAAACAAAGAACGTCTCAGGCACACCAGCTGATGGAACGTTTTCGCCTCTTATAAGTGCTCTATAAGCTGCAAGTCTTCCATCTACGTCGTCTGATTTTATAGTTAACATCTCTCTTAGAGTGTAAGCAGCACCATAAGCTTCTAATGCCCAAACTTCCATCTCTCCAAATCTCTGTCCACCACTTAGTGCTTTACCGCCAACAGGCTGCTGAGTAACTAAAGAGTATGGTCCAGTACTTCTTGCGTGAATTTTCTCATCTACAAGGTGGTGAAGTTTTAAGTAATACATACAACCAACGTTTACTCTTTCTTTAAATTTCTCACCAGTTCTACCATCATAAAGATCTGTTTTTCCATCTGGGTCTATATCTGCTAATTTAAAAAGTCTCTCAAAGTCTTCTGGAACAATTCCCTCGAAAATCGGAGCTGCAAATTTAACACCCCTACTCCAATCTCTTGCATAGTCTAAAAGCTCTTCATCGCTCATTTTCTCAATCGCTTCTTTACCATCAATCAGTTTTGCGCTGTCAGCTATCTCAATCATCTTAGATTTGATGTTTGCTAACCAATCTTTAGTTTTTTCTTCTAGCATTTTTTCTAATTTTTCACCAAGTTTTACACCAACTAAACCTAAGTGACTTTCCATAATCTGCCCTATGTTCATACGGCTTGGAACGCCTAGTGGGTTTAGGATGATGTCAACTCTTTTTCCACTTGGAAGATATGGCATATCAACTTCAGGGATGATATTTGAAACGATACCCTTGTTTCCGTGACGTCCAGCCATCTTATCCCCAACTTTAAGCTTTCTTTTTGTAGCGATATAAACTTTTACTAGTTTTACAACCCCACTTGGTAAAATGTCATCTTTTTCTAAAATTTCAAGCTTTTCATCATGCTCTTCTTTTAGTTTTCTCTTCTCGTTTTGGAAGTGGTTTTTTATATCGTCATACTCATTTTGAGTCTCTTTTTCATAAGCTTTTATAAAGCTATTTAGGGCAAATCTATTTGACTCGATTAAATCTTGTCTTGGAACTTTTGTTCCTTTTTTAAACTCTTTTTTATTGATAATTCCATCATCAATTAGTTCTTTGTTTTCTAAAAGAGCCGCAACCATTAGCATCTCTTCTCTATCAAGCATTAAAAGTCTATCATGATGCTCTTTTTCAAGCTCTGTTTTTTCCTCTTCATAAGCTCGCATGGTTCTCGCATCTTTTTCATAGCCTTTTTTAGTGAAAATTTTCACATCTACAACAACGCCTTCGGTTGATGAGTTTGCATATAGAGATTTATTTACAACATGCCCTGCTTTTTCACCAAAGATTGCTCTTAAAAGTCTCTCTTCTGGAGTTGGTTTAACCTCTCCTTTTGGAGTAACTTTTCCAACCAAAATCATACCAGCTTTTACTTCTGTTCCGATTTTTACGATTCCACTCTCATCAAGATGAGCAAGTTCTTCTTCTTTAACGTTTGGAATATCTCTAGTTATCTCTTCAACGCCGTCTTTTAGCTCTCTTGCCTCTATGCTTTTTTCATAGATATGAACGCTTGTATAGTCGTCATTTCTAACCATTTTTTCGCTAATTATAACCGCGTCTTCGTAGTTATATCCATGCCACGGCATAAATGCAATTAGTGCATTTTTGCCAATAGCAAGCTCGCCTCTATCCATACTAGCACCATCAGCGATGATTTGATCTTTTGCTACTTCATCGCCTTTTTTAACAATTGGGTGCTGAGAAAACATAGTGTTTTGGTTAGTTCTTAGGTTTTTCTCCATTGAGTAGTGGTCTATAAATGGACCGCTCTCATCTTGACCTAAGATAAAGATATTTTTACTATCTACTTTTTCAACCACTCCAGCTCTTTTAGCTTTAATAGCTAACCACGAATCTCTTGCAATCGTTGACTCCATACCTGTTCCAACGATTGGAGCAGTTGATCTAAGAAGTGGCACTGCTTGACGCTGCATGTTTGAGCCCATTAGTGCACGGTTTGCGTCGTCGTGTTCAAGGAATGGAATTAGCGAAGCTGCAACACCGGCTATCATGCCAGAACAAAGGTCGATTAAAGTTACATCATCTTTTTTAGCTAGAATCGTCTCACCATTTTGTCTTGCTTCTAAAATTTCATCTATTAAATTTCCATTTTCATCAACTCTAGCTGAAGCTGGAGCTATAACAAGACCCTCTTCTTGTGTAGCTGTTAGGTAGATAATCTCATCAGTAACTTTCCCATCAACTACTTTTTTATAAGGTGCTTCAATAAAGCCTAAATCATTAACTTTTGCATAAGTTGCAAGAGTGTTGATAAGACCGATGTTTTGACCCTCCGGCGTTTCAATCGGGCAAATTCTACCGTAGTGAGTTGGGTGAACGTCACGCACTTCAAATCCAGCTCTTTCTTTTACTAGACCGCCTTGACCTAGTGCTGAAAGTCTTCTTTTATGAGTTACTTCGCTTAGTGGGTTGGTTTGATCCATAAACTGACTAAGTTGTCCACCTGTGAAAAACTCCATTAAAGTTGTAGTAATAGTTCTAGCGTTTACTAAATCATACGGCATTAGCTCATCAACATTGTTGCTTAGAGTTGTAAATTTATCTCTTATAGCTTTTTGCATCTTGATAAGACCTAAATGGGTCTCGTTTGCTAAAAGCTCACCGATTGATCTAATTCTTCTATTTCCTAAGTGATCTCTATCATCTATAAAGCCGATTCCGTTCTTAACTCCGATTAGGTACTTAGCTGTTCTTAAAATATCTTCGTTTGTTAAAGTTGTCACATACTCAGGAACGTTAAGTCCAAGTTTGTGGTTCATTTTCATTCTACCAACTTTAGTTAAGTCATATCTCTCAGGGTTGAAGAACAGATCATTTACAAACTCTCTAGCTGCCTCTCTTACAACAGGCTCTCCTGGTCTCATAACTTTATAAATTCTAATCGCTGCTAGGTCGTTTTCATCATCGATTCCCTCAGCTTGCTGTAGTAGCTTTAAAGAGTCAGCGTCTTGTAAAAACGAGTTAATGATACTATTATCAACACCGCTTGCTAAATCGTTTACTATAGTTATCTCTTTTTGAGTTTGAAGAATTTTCTCAATCTTTACTTCATCTAGTGATGAAAGAACATCATATAGAACTTCTCCACTTTCACTATCTATCAAAACATCAGCTGTGTATCTCTCTAAAAGAACTTCAACTGGGTACTCTATATAATCAAGCCCATCTTCTAAAAGCTTTTTAGCTTTTTTAGCTGTAAGTCTTTTTCCAGCTTGGTGATGAACTACGCCTTTTGCGTCTTTTATATCATACTCGAGTCTTGCTGTGAAATCTTTTGGATCAAATTTTGTTAAAAATTTACCGTTTTTGATGTGAAGAGTTTTGATAGGATAGAATAGTTTTATAATATCTTCTTTTTTATATCCAAGAGCTCTAAACAAAATTGTTATAGGCATCTTTCTTCTTTTGTTTATCCTAACATATAAAACGTCTTTTGCATCATATTCAAAATATAACCAACTTCCTCTATCAGGGATGATTTGAGCTGTGTAAATTCTTTTATTTGCTACAGTTGGGCTCTCTTCTTCTTTAAAGATAACGCCTGGGCTTCTATGAAGCTGATTTACCACAACTCTTTCGATTCCGTTGATGATAAAAGAGACTCTATCAGTCATCAAAGGAATATCTCTTATAAAAATTTCTTGCTCTTTTACATCTTTGATACCAGTTTTTTCACCAGTTTTTTCATCTTTTTCATATACTATTAATCTAATTTTTATTTTTATACTAACTGCGTAAGTTAAGCCTCTCTCCATACACTCTCTAATGGTATATTTAGGCTTTAAAATTTCATAATCTACGTATTCTAAACTAAGTCTATTTTGTGGGTCATGAATAGGAAAAATAGATTTAAGTGCTTTTTCTATCCCACTTTCATTGTTTTCATCTCTATATAAAAAACTATTAAAACTTTTCTTTTGTAATTGTAATAAATTTGGAATCTCTATCTCTTTTTTAGCTTTTGAAAAATCAACTCTAAGACGGTTTCCAGAATAAAGGCTATTTAGCATTTGACCACTCCATGGCAAAAATTGAAAGAATAAGTGCTACAAGACATAGCACAAAATTTAGGGAAGCTCTAGGCTTCCCACTAATTTGATACAAATAATTTGTTGCAAATTATTTAAGCTCGACTTTAGCTCCAGCTTCTTCAAGTTGTTTTTTAGCTTCTTCAGCTTCGTCTTTACTGATACCTTCTTTAAGTGTAGATGGAGTTTGCTCAACCGCATCTTTTGCTTCTTTAAGACCTAAACCTGTTAAAGTTCTAACAACTTTAATAACGTTGATTTTCTTATCGCCTGCTTCAACTAAAACAACGTCAAACTCTGTTTTTTCTTCTGCTGCTTCGCCACCAGCTACCGCTCCAGCTGCTCCAGCTACCATTACAGGTGCTGCACTAACGCCGAATTTTTCTTCAAATTCTTTAACTAATTCACTTAACTCTAAAACTGTAAGATTAGAGATATACTCTAATACATCTTCTTTTGTAATTGCCATTTTATTATCTCCTAAATTTTTTATGCTGATTCTTGTTCTTTTTTCTCTTTAAGCGCATTTAGACCAATTGTAAAATTCTGAACTGGTGCATTCCAAACTTGAAGAAGCATAGCAATAAGCTCTTCTCTTCCTGGTAGTTTAGATAACGCTTCAACTTTATCCACACCACAAACTTCGCCATCTATATGAGCGGTTTTTAGAATAAATTGTTTATTTTTTTCTGCATATTTAACAGAAACTTTTGCAACATTTAACTGGTCGCCCCATAAGAATATGTTTGTATCTTTTAACTCTAGTCCACTTTTATCTGCTTGATCTAATGCGATTTTTGCTAAGGTATTTTTAATAACCATAACTTTTACATCTTGATCTTTAGCAGCTTTTCTAAGCTCTTCAAGTTTTGGAACTTCTAGCCCTCTAAAGTCAGCAACAACTAACCCATCAGACTCTTTAAAGCTTTCAGTAAGTTTTGAAACTAAAGCAATTTTCTCGTTTTTAGTCACTTATTCTCCTTTCCGACCGGTGATTTCAAGCAAAGAGAGTTTGCACTCAATTAAGCATTAAGCCTTTTGCTATCTCCAATCTAAAATAAAACTATTTAAAATTTAAATTATCTTAAATCAATAACTTCTTGAGTATCCATATTTACAGATGGACTCATAGTTAATGAAAGTGCTGCGTTTCTTACATATCTACCTTTTGCAGCAGCAGGTTTATGTCTATTTATCTCTTTTATAAATGCAGTTAGGTTTGATAGTAAATCTTCTTTTGAAAAGCTTACTTTACCGATACCTGCGTGGATATTTCCTTGTTTGTCAACTCTAAAGTTTACTTGACCGCCTTTTGCGTTTTTAACAGCTTGAGCTACATCCATTGTAACAGTTCCTGTTTTTGGGTTTGGCATAAGGCCTTTTGGCCCAAGAATTCTACCTACTTTACCAACTAATCCCATTAAATTTGGAGTTGCTATTAAAACATCAAAATTGATATTTCCTTTTTGAATCTCTTCGATTAAATCATCATCACCTACGATATCAGCTCCAGCAACTTTAGCTTCATCAGCTTTAAGGTCTTTTGCAATAACTGCAACTCTTACAATCTTACCAGTGCCTGCTGGAAGAATAACAGAACCTCTTACCATTTGGTCTGCGTGTCTTGGATCAACGTTTAGCTTTAAAGCTACTTCAACTGTCTCATCAAATTTAGCAGATGAAAGCGTTTTAACTGTCTCAACTGCTTCTTCTATTGAATAATTTTTAGTAGAATCTACTTTTTTTAGTAATTCTTGAAATCTTTTTGAATTTTTTCCCATAAGTTTCTCCGCATTAAATTTGCTTCCACCTTTATTTAATCCTTGGTGGTGAAAGGATATCAGTCTACTATGGTAATTCCCATAGATTTTGCTGAACCAGCTATGATTCTAGCAGCTTGCTCTCTATCTGTAGTGTTTAGGTCAGCAATTTTTTTGTCAACTATTTCTAAAACTTGAGCTTTAGTTAAAGTTGCAATTTTGTTTTTTAAAGGGTTGTCTGAACCTTTTTGAATACCAGCTGCTTTTTTGATTAAATCTGTCGCAGGTGGTTGTTTTGTTATAAATGTAAAGCTTTTGTCTGCATAAACTGTGATAACAACAGGTATATTAAAGCCTGCCATATCTTTTGTTCTTTCGTTAAATGCCTTACAAAATTCCATAATATTAACACCTTTTTGTCCAAGTGCTGGACCTACCGGTGGGCTTGGATTTGCTTTTGTAGCAGCAATTTGTAACTTAATTTCGCCTATAACTTTTTTAGCCATAGATTTCTCCTTAATTATTAAACGATTTTTTCAACTTGAGAATACAGTATCTCAACTGGAGTACTTCTACCAAAAATAGAGACATTTAGCCTTAGAGTTCCATGTAGCATATCATACTCTTCAACTGTGCCTATAAAGTTTGCAAAAGGACCTTCGATTATCCTAACATTTTCACCCTCATCGAATGAAATTTTAGGTTTTGGTGCTCCTCTTTTGTTGACCTTATCAAGGATAAGTTCAATATCTTGCTCGCTTAAAGCTGTTGGTTTTTTTGACTCACCAATGAAACGACTAACTTTTGGTAAATTTTGAATTTTATGCCATAAAGCAGTATCTAAGTCTAGTTTAGCAAAACAATACCCTGGATAAAGACTTTTTTCTTTTATAGTTTGTTTTCCATTTTTGATATCAATAAGATCTTCAGTTGGAACTACAACTTGTTCAATTCTGTCTTCTAGTCCTTGATTGCTAGCTAAAGCCTCTATAGCATTTTTAACACTCATTTCAGAGCCAGCGTAAGTCTGGATAGCATACCATCTGTGTGCCATGCCTACCTCACACTATCTTTGAAATAGTAAAAGACATAATTACATCAACCAAAGCTAAAAATAGCGATATCGCAGTAACTACTATCAATACCATAACAAAAGAATTTCTGATTTGAGCTTTTGTTGGGAAGATTACCTTGTCAAGTTCTATTTTTGATTGATTAATATAACTTTTAAATTTTTCCATATCTAAACCTTTTACTGGCAGGGCAAGAGGGACTCGAACCCCCAACAGTCGGATTTGGAATCCGGTGCTCTACCATTGGAGCTATTGCCCTATAAATTTAACTTTTTAGTTTAACTTCTTTATGAATAGTATGTTTTCTAAGTCTTGGACAATACTTTCTTAGCTCTAATTTTTCTGTAGTTGTCTTGCTGTTTTTATATGTAGTGTAGTTAATCTCTCCACTCTCACTGCATTTTAAACCTACTTTAATTCTCATAAATTTTCCTTATTTTAAAATAAAAGAGTGAGAAACCTCACTCTTTTTTATAAATTAACCTAATATTTTAGAAACAACACCTGAACCAACAGTTTTACCACCCTCACGGATAGCAAATCTTGTACCTTGCTCTAGAGCAACTGGGTAGATTAGTTCAACAGTAATTTTAACGTTATCACCTGGCATAACCATTTCTGTGCCTTCAGCTAGGTGAATAGAACCTGTAACGTCTGTTGTTCTGATATAGAACTGTGGTCTATAGTTATTAAAGAATGGAGTGTGTCTTCCACCTTCTTCTTTATTTAAGATATAAACTTCAGCTTCAAATTTACTATGTGGAGTAATTGAACCAGGTTTAGCTAGAACCATACCTCTTTCAACGTCATCTTTACCTATACCTCTAAGTAAGATACCACAGTTATCGCCTGCTTGACCTTGTTCCATCTCTTTTCTAAACATTTCAACACCAGTTACAGTTGTTGATCTAGTTGGTTTAATACCTACGATTTCGATAGTTTCACCTACTTTTACAGTACCTTTTTCAATTCTTCCTGTAACAACTGTTCCACGTCCTGAAATTGAGAAAACGTCTTCGATTGGCATTAGGAATGCTTTATCTGTATCTCTTTCTGGAGTTGGGATATAGCTATCAACTGCAGCCATTAATTCCATAATTTTTGCTGACCAGTCGCCTGCTTCGCCTCTTTTAGCTTCTTCTAGAGCTTGTAGAGCTGAACCAACAACGATTGGTGTATCGTCTCCTGGGAATTCATACTCGTTTAGTAGTTCTCTAACTTCCATTTCAACTAGTTCGATAAGTTCAGCGTCATCAACCATATCTGCTTTGTTTAGGAAAACAACGATATATGGAACACCAACTTGTCTTGATAGTAGAATGTGCTCTCTTGTTTGTGGCATAGGACCATCAGCTGCGTTAACAACTAGGATAGCACCGTCCATTTGAGCAGCACCAGTAATCATGTTTTTAACATAGTCAGCGTGACCTGGACAGTCAACGTGAGCATAGTGTCTGCTTTCTGTTTCATACTCGATGTGAGAAGTAGCAATCGTAATACCACGATCTCTTTCTTCCGGAGCATTGTCTATCTTGTCATAGTCTCTCATCTCTGCTAGACCTTGCTGTGCCAGAACTGCTGAAATAGCAGCTGTCAAAGTTGTTTTACCATGGTCAACGTGACCGATAGTACCTATATTAACGTGTGGCTTCGTACGTGTAAATTTTTCTTTAGCCATCTTTTCCTCCATTAATGATATCTTTTTACTATGTCAAAAGTTTGTGCTCTTATAGTTGCTCTAATTTGATGGAGCTCATAGTGGGACTTGAACCCACGACCTCTTCCTTACCAAGGAAGTGCTCTACCTCTGAGCCATATGAGCACTAATCTCATGGCAAAGTAGAAACAACATATTATAACATACACAAACAACTATTTGGAAACGAAAGTAGTAACTGCATAAAAAATATAGCTACAGCTCCCAGTTTCATTATCCTTAAAAAATTGGAGCGGGAAACGAGACTCGAACTCGCGACCCTCAGCTTGGAAGGCTGATGCTCTAGCCAACTGAGCTATTCCCGCAATTAGCAATGGTGGTGAGACGTGGATTCGAACCACGGAAGACTAAGTCAGCAGATTTACAGTCTGCCCTCGTTGGCCACTTGAGTATCTCACCTCTTAGTTTGCTATATCTGGTCAAACACTGTTAAAAAAATGGAGCTGGTGAACGGACTCGAACCGCCGACCTACTGCTTACAAGGCAGTAGCTCTACCAACTGAGCTACACCAGCATCCTAGAAAATTAAATTGTAAGTTGGTATTGTAGCTCAAAAATTTTTAATTGTCAAGTAAATTTGCAAATTTACTTGAATTTTACCAAACTTTAAGTTTCCAGCCCAAAATTTAGGCTGGAATTTAACGTAATTAAATAGTTTTAGAGAATGTTTTCTCACCTTTTCCAGCCATATATTCATCAAAACACATTGAGATATTTCTAATTAAGAGAGTTCCTGTTGGAGTTACTCTTATCTCTTTATCACTAACTTCTACAAACTCATCAAGCTCTTTTAGTTTTTCTAAACTATCACTAAAATGCTCTTTGAAATTTATACCAAACTCTTTTTCTATTTTTACGATATCAAGATAAAAATTACTCATAAGACTCATGATAACTGCTTTTCTTATCAGGTCTTCATCAGTTAGTTTCACCCCTTTAAAGAAAGGTAGTTTTCCACTATCTATAGCTTCTTCATAAGGCTTCATATCTTTGAAGTTTTGAGCATAGTGGCTTTTCCCCTCGCCTATACTAGTTAGGCCTATGCCTATCAAATCAGCTCCGCCTTTTGTAGTATAGCCTTGGAAATTTCTATGTAAACTTCCATCTTCTAGTGCTTTAAAAAGCTCATCATGAGGTTTTGCGTAGTGATCCATCCCTATCATTTTATACCCATGTGATGTTAGATAGTCGTGAGTAAATTTTAGAATTTCAAGCTTTTCACTTGGGGCTGGGAGAGTTGTCTCGTCAAATTTACGCATTGATTTTTTAATCCACGGAACGTGAGCGTAGTTAAAGATAGCGTATCTATCGGTATCTAGAGTTAAAGATAATCTCAAAGTCTCTTTAAAAGTCTCTAATGTTTGATATGGAAGTCCATAAATTAGATCCATATTTACTGACTTTATCCCTTTGGCTCTAACCATATCAACAGCGTTTTTTGTTATCTCATAAGGTTGAATTCTATGAATCTCTTTTTGAACTTTTTCGTTAAAGTCCTGAACTCCAAAACTAACTCTGTTAAACCCATGCCCTACCAAAACATCAACTTGCTCTTTTGTCAAAAACCTTGGGTCTATCTCACAGCTTATCTCAGCATCATCACTAAAATTTGTAAAATACTTTTTTATACTTTTAATCAACCTATCAAGTTGCCTATCATTATAAAATGTAGGAGTTCCACCGCCAAAGTGCATCTGAGTTACAACTCTTTTGGTATCAACTACCTTGCTTAAAATTTCTAACTCTTTTTCTAGGTAGTCTAAATACCTATCCATTTTTTCAACTTTGCTGGTATATACAACGTTACAGCCACAAAAATAGCAAGCTGATCTACAAAACGGAAGGTGAAAATAAAGCGACAATGGGGTACCATTTTTTTGAGATTTTAACTCATTTATATAGGCTTCATAGCTAAATTTCTCACTAAACTCCAAAGCTGTTGGATAGCTTGTATATCTTGGTCCTGGTTTTGAATACTTTGTGTAGGCATCAAAGTCAATATTTTGATTTTTCATATACTATTTGCCCTTTCTTTCATAAGATTTTCTATATTTATAAATAAATTTGGATGTTTTTTCTTAACACTGCTTACGATTTGGTCTAAATTTAGACTTACAACTTGTTTTTCTGGATTAGTCATAGCGATATTTCTTATCTCATCCATGCAAACCGTCCAAACATCACCAAAATCAATCGGCAAGTGATGTGCGATGCTTTTTTCAAGCCTTAAGTCAAAGTTCTCTCTTGCTAGTTGTTTATATGCCTCAATTAAACTATTTAAAGATTTTATAGAAACCATAGTGTGCAAGTTTTGCTCACTATCTATCCCAAACCATGGCTCTTTACTGCTCCATGACCCACTTTTTAAAGTAAGCATCTTTTCGTTTTTATCATCCCCATCAACTATCTCAAAGATAGTTTTTTCTTTCTCGCCACCTAATGCTTCGTTTATCTCATCTATAGTTTTATCCATTATCTTCCTATTCCTGTTTTACTTTCTATTTCTATCTAGCCAAACCATCACGCCTTTTTGAGCGTGAAGTCTGTTCTCTGCCTCTAGGAAAACCTCTTTTGCATGAGCTTCAAAAACACTCTCGCTTACTTCATAGTCTCTATACGCTGGCAGACAGTGTAAGAAAATAGCGTTTTTATTTGCTAAACTCATCATCTCATCATCAACACAGTATCCACTAAATTTAGCAAGTTTTTCTTGCTTCCCAGCTTCTTCGCCCATTGACACCCAAGTATCTGTTGTAACAACATCTGCGTTTTCTACTGCTTTTCTTGGGTCGTTTGATAGCGTTATAGTTGCTCCACTTAGTTTTGCATTTTCTAAAGCAATCTTAACAACCTCATCATTTGGCTTATTTGTATCAGGCGTAGCGATTCTTAAATCAAGACCTAATTTACTTGCTAACATAAGCCAAGAGTGACACATATTATTCCCATCTCCAACGTAAGCAACGCTGTTTCCACTTGAAAGCTCATCCATAGTCATATAATCAGCCATTAACTGAACTGGGTGAAAGTCATCACTTAAGCCATTTATCACCGGAATAGAAGCAAATTTAGCAAATTCCTCTAAATCACTTTGTTTATAGACTCTAAGCATCGCCATATCACACATACTACCAATCACTCTAGCAGTATCTTTTATCGGTTCTCCCCTGCCAAGCTGAGTGGTTTTACTATCTAAGAAAAGTGCATGTCCGCCAAGCTGATACATCCCAACCTCAAAACTAACTCTTGTTCTAGTTGAGTTTTTCTCAAATATCATAGCTAGAGTTTGGTTTTTTAGATAAGGCGTAAAAATGCCTTTTTTAACTTCGCTTTTTATCTTTTTGGCTAGTTCGATAATTTCTAAAATTTCACTTTTACTATAGTCATTTAATGTTAAAAAGTCTCTCATTTGCACTCTTTTAGTAGCTTCGCAGCCTCTTTTGCGTGGTATGTTATGATTAAGTCTGCTCCCGCTCTTTTTATACTAAGCAAAGTCTCCATCATCACTTTTTCATACTCTATCACGCCAGCTTTCTCTCCTGCTTTTAGTAAAGCATACTCGCCACTTACATTATAAGCACAAATTGGCAAAAAGGTTCTATCTCTTAAATCTCTTATGATATCAAGATAAGCAAGAGCTGGCTTTACCATCAAAATATCCGCTCCTTGAACTTCATCCTCTAAACTCTCAGTTATCGCTTCAAAGCGGTTTGCTGGATCCATCTGGTAAGTTTTTCTATCGCCAAAGCTTGGAACTGACTCAGCCACATCTCTAAAAGGTCCGTAATATGATGATGCAAATTTAGTTGAGTATGACATAATAGGCAAATTCTCATATCCATTTTCATCAAGAGCAGTTCTTAAAGTCTCAATGATGCCGTCCATCATCCCGCTTGGTGCTATCATATCAGCTCCGTTTTGTGCGTGGATTAACGCTTGTTTTGCTGAAATTTCTAGTGTTGCGTCATTATCCACAGTTTCGCCGTCTAATATCCCACAATGCCCGTGGTCTGTATATTCACAAAAGCATAAATCCGTTATAACATAAAGGTCTGGAAAGTTCTTTTTTATCTCTCTTAAAGCAACTGCGATAATGCCGTCGTTACTTAAAGCATCGCTTCCGATACTATCTTTTGTTTCTGGGATCCCAAAAAGAAGGATAGATTTTATCCCTAAATTCAGAACCTCTTCACACTCTTTTAAAATTTCATCAAGGCTTAGTTGAAAAACCCCTGGCATCGAAGCCGTCTCTTTCCTAACCCCATTTCCTGGAACAACAAAAAGCGGGTAGATAAAATCATTTACACTTAAACTTGTCTCTCTAACTAAATCTCTTATAGCACTATTTCTTCTAAGTCTTCTTTGTCTTTTAAACATTTTTTTCCTTTTTATGAATAATTTTACATTTTAACATATCTGTAGTAAATTATTTATAAAACATAAAGATTTTAAGCTATAATACAGGGTTAAATTTAATTATAAAAGAGTAAAAAATATGAATATAGAGATATCAGAGATTGCAAATTTGCCAACAACTTATGGGATGTTTCAAATTCAGTCTTTTAAAGAAGGTGAGAAAGAGCATCTTGTTATAATGAAAAAGCCATTTTTAGATGATGTTGTAAATATAAGAATTCACTCAGAGTGCATCACAGGCGATACTCTTCATAGTTTAAAATGCGACTGTGGCGAGCAATTAAAAAAAAGTCTGGAATATATAGAGAAAAACAGCGGAATGGTGCTTTATTTAAGACAAGAGGGGCGAAATATCGGGCTTTTAAATAAAATAAATGCTTATGCTCTGCAAGATAAGGGCTTAGATACGATAGAGGCAAATCACCAACTTGGGTTTGAGGCAGATGAAAGAACTTATGAGATAGTGGATTTTATACTTAACCACTACGGTATAAAAAAAGTAAGCCTACTTACAAATAACCCTGAAAAACTAAAAAGCTTAAAATGTGAAATCGTAAAAAGAGTGCCTATCGTTATAAAACCAAACAAATACAACAGCGACTACTTAAAGATAAAACAACAACAAATGGGGCATATGCTAGATGAACAGTGAGAAGATAGCTAAATTTAGTGAGATTTTATTTAAATTTAATAAAATCCACAATCTTACAAACTACAAAGATTTAAAACCTGTCGTTGATGATAGCTTGCTTGGGCTTAAGTATATTACAAACTCGCCAAAAGTTGCGATAGATGTGGGAAGTGGGGCTGGGTTTCCAGCTATTTTTTTAGCTATGTATTTGAGTGAATGTGAGTGGCATCTGTTTGAGCCAAATTTAAAAAAATCAAGCTTTTTAACTTACGCTAAAATAAATTTAAATCTTGAAAATGTTATAATACATTCACAAAAAATCGAAGAAGCACCTAAATTTAGAGCTGATTTGATAACATCAAGAGCTTTGATGAAAACTCGCTTACTACTTGAAATTTGTAATGGGTTTTATGATGAAAAAACTCTTTTTGTTCTTTATAAAGGCTCAGATGCAAATGAAGAGATAAAAGAAATTGTTGCAAAAAGAAAAGAAATCGTTAAAGAAAAAAATAGAAATTTTATAGTTATAGAGGGAGCAAAATAATGGGAAAAATTTTAATGGTGGTTTTAATCCTTGGCTTTATCTATCTTTTTATAGTTCCTAGTTTTAGAAAAAGTACCAAAAAAGATAGTAAAGATGATAAAAAAGAGATTCAAAACTTTGTAGAGTGTGATAAATGTAGCACTTACATAGAGATAAATGAAGCTATTATGAGTGGTGGAAAATATATCTGTAAAGAGTGCATAAGAAAATGAAAATAATCGGTCATAGACTAATTAAATTTGACTATTTTACTATGGTAGAAAACCCTAGGGAAATGGTAGGAGTTAATAATCTTCTTTTTAAATTTGATGAGAGTCTAATAGAAAAAGCTATAAATAAAGAGTTTAGCGTTATAGCAAAAGATACAAGAGAGATAGTTTTAGCTAATGCTTTTGGGGCGAAATTTATAATTTTAAATGATGAAAGTTTAGCGAAAGAAGCTATGGAGTTAGCGGAATACTACCTATTTGATAGTAAAATCGCTCTCATTATAGAAAATGAGAGCGAACTACAAAACGCTATCAACCTAAGAGTTGACACTGTTATTTATAAAGCTGCTATTTTATAATCGGTTTTACCACAGTATAACCAAACTCAAAGTTTATACTCTCTTTTGGGTTTAGGCTAAAGATTTTCTCTACTTTGCCGTCATGTCCAGCCTGAAAACCACCTAAAACAGTTACAACTATATCAGCATGAGTGCTAACAGGAACTCTCTCAACAAAAGTTATATGTTGAGACGTATCTGAGTTGTTTGTGATAGTGTAGCTTTTAAGAGTTTTTGTTGTCTCTTTTGTCCCTAAAAAGTTATCATCACTTTTTGTGCCAACATTCTCTTTTTTAACCTCTATGAAGTTATTAAGCCCAAAAAAGAACTTTGCCTCACTACTTTTTAAAAGTTTGCCTTGATATGAGTCTGTGATAAAATTATCATCTATGTAAAAGTAGCTGTTTGCTTCTTGAACGTCAAACTCTGGAGTAAAAGTCGCCATCACATACGCTTTAGCTGTAGCATAGCCGTCGATATAGTTTGTTATATTTGCATCCACAACCTGTTCATTTAAAGAGATGTGATTTTCTTCATCTTTTTTTAAATCATACCCCGTAACATTCCAAAAATTAAATGAGTGGATAGTTTTTTCAACCACTGCTTTTTCCACTACCGCGTTATCTACACTTTTTGCCATAGGGGCACTCTCATAAGCCATGGTAACAGGAGCGTCAAGTGCACGTTGCTCTTCTTTTCTTAAATAAATAGGAGTAAATTTACCCGGCAAATTTCCATACCCGGTATTGTAAGGATAAAAATTTATATCAACTTTTTCGATATCTTCTCTAAGCCCTGAAATGATGATGTTTTGTTTTATTTTCAAAGTTTTTAAATCAGTTGTGATGATGTTTTTAGGATAAATAGAAACAAAACTAAGCGGATATCTTATAGTGATGTTTGGAGCATTTGTTCGTAGGCTTAAATCTTTCACAAAATAAACCCTATCATCAGCTGTAAAATCAAGCAGTTCTATTTTTGAGATGATATCCCTTTGTTCATTTAGGTTGTTTTCTAAAAGCTTTGTAACACTTTCTATCTCTTTTAAATCAGACAGCTCCGCTTTTTTTGCTAACTCATAGCTATCTCTAAGAGCTTCAAGTCTGCTTTTAAGTCCTTCTTTAATGCCATCTGTGCCTATTTTTCTAAAGTTATCAAATTTAAACTCTAAAATTTCAGAACTTATGTCAATATCAGCTCTATTTACCTCAAAAGGTACAGTAAAGGTCGCGGTTTTATCTTTAGGAGCCACACTTTTGCTAATCATAGCTCTATCAAGGTAGATGTCTAGGGTGTTTGTCCCAAATAAAAACGAAGCTAAACAGCACACTCCAACAACAGTTTTTTTCATGATAAACCCCCTTTTAAACGCTAAATTTTATATCATAAGCCTTATATACAAATGGTAAAATTCTTCTTATCGCATAATCATAAGAGTAAAACTTTGCATAAATTTCTTTTAAGTTTTTATCTTCACAGTTCTCAAAGTCAAAAACATCTGTGTTTGTCAACCTAGGAACTAAAGAGTCAAGAAGTTTAAAAAACTCCTCTCTTGACTCACCAAATTTCTTAAGCTGCTCTTCTATTATCTCTTTATCGCTCATCTTAGTCTTCTTTTGTCATTTTTTCTTTAGCTGTTATACCAACTAAACTAAGAGCTGTTCTAATACTTAACCCAACCACAGCGAAAAGCTTAAGCAAGGCATCTTCACTCACACTTCCTACAACTCTGTTTTCATTGTAGAATTTATGAAAACTAGCTGAAAGAGTTTTTAGATACTCAGGAATTTTTTGTAAATTTCTACTGCTAAATGCATCTTCTAGCACTTCATTCAAAGTTAAAGCTTCAAAAAGCAGGTTTAAAGCGTCTTCGTTTAGAGTGCTTAAATCAGCATCTGTAACATCAGCTTCTTTTTTGCCAGCTTTTCCAAAAACTTGGTTAATCCTAGCGTGAGCATAGTTTATATAAAACACAGGGTTTGAACTATCCTCTTTTTTAAGCTCATCAACATCAAACTCAAGTGAAGTATCGCACTTCTTAGTTATGAAGATAAATCTTAAAGCATCGCTTCCTATCTCATCCACCACATCGCTCATAAGGATGAAATTTCCAGCTCTTTTACTCATCTTAAATGTCTCGCCATCTTTTAAAAGGCTAACCATTTGAGCTAAAATCACCTCAAGTCTGTTTTCATCATAGCCTAGGAAATGAACACTAGCTTTTACCCTTTGGATATAGCCGTGATGGTCTGCTCCCCAGATATTTATATAGTGATCAAACTCTCTTTCAAATTTATCATTATGATAGATAATGTCTCCAGCCAGATATGTCGGACGCCCATCATCTCTAACTATAACTCTATCTTTTTCATCACCAATTTCGCTTGACTTTATCCAGACTTTACCATCTTCTCTATAAACTCCGCCTGTTTTTTCAAGCTTAGCTAAAGTTGGCTCTAAGTCATTTTCAAAGCTTTTTTCACTAACCCAGTTTTCTATGTAGATATTTGCATCGGCTAAGTTTTGCTTGATAAGTTCAAGCATTCTGTCTTTTCCCCAAACGCTAAGTTTTAAAGCATTTGTATCGTCTTTAAAAACATCACTTCCAAACTCTTTGTTTGCCTCATCCGCTAGGTCGTAGATATACTCACCCTTGTAAGTGTTTTCTATAAACTCAACACTTTCATTTAGGTATTTTTCTTTTCCAGCAAGAAGGATGGAAAGACCAAGCATCTCTACTTGGTTTCCAGCATCGTTTATATAATACTCAGTTGTGATGTCGTGTCCTATGTGCCTACCAACTCTTGCCAACGTATCGCCATAAACTGCACCTCTAACATGTCCGATATGAAGCGGTCCTGTTGGGTTAGCACTTACATACTCAAGTAAAATAGTGTTATTTTTGCTTTCGCTTTTTGCAAAATTTGAAGCATCTTTTAAAGAAGTAGTTGAAATTTCATCTAAAAACTTAGCTTTTAGCCTAAAGTTTAGATATCCATTTAAAGCACTAACTTCAAATACTTCACTATCACTAAATTTGAGAGCCATCTCATCAGCTATAGCTTTTGGAGCTTTTCTAAACTCTTTTGCTAAAGAAAAAGCAACCGGTGTAGCGTAATGGGCAAGACTTTTGTCTTTTGGTTTTTCTAAGACAAAGTCTATGTTTAAAACATCTTTAATGCTTTTATAAACTATCTCTTTCAAAGTTATTAAGCCTTTGTTTCTTCTTTAGCTTCTACTTTTGTCTCTTCTGCCACTTCTTCTTTTTTAGCTGGCTCGTCAACGCTTTCTATCTCTTTTTTAAATACTTTTATGCCTTGACCTACGCCTTTTGCAAGCTCAGGAATCTTTTTTGAACCAAATAGTAAAATCACTATAACTAAAATAACAATTAAATTTGTTGCACTTATACCCATATTTTTCTCCTTAAAATTAATAAATCCAATCGTCTATTATATCTCTTAAATTTAAATTTATAGTTTTAAATTTCATAGATCTATAAATAGATTTAAATGCTCTGTATGAATCGTCAAAATTATCATTTATGATTAAGTAGTCATACTCTCTCATATGCTCCATCTCGCCAACAGCGTTCATTATGCGTCTTTCGATGCTTTTCTCATCATCAGTACCTCTTGAAACGAGTCTGTTTTTAAGCTCAGTTTTGTTTTTTGTAGTTATAAAAACAGAAACAAGTTCCCCTTTTAGTTTCTCTCTTGCTATCTTAAAGCCTTGAACGTCAATGTCAAAGATAACATTTTTACCACTTTCAAGTGCTTCCATCACAGGAACTAAAGATGTGCCATAGTAGTTTTTGTGAACTACTGCCCACTCTAAAAACTGGTTTTTCTCAATCCCCTCTTTAAACTCATCAACGCTCACATAGTGGTAATTAACGCCCTCTTTTTCGCCTTCTCTAATGGCTCTTGTGGTGCTTGATATAGAAAAATAAATGTTTTTTTCCTCTTTCATAAGCTTATCAATAAGTGAACTTTTCCCGCTTCCACTTGGGCCTGATATTACTAAAATTTGTCCTTTTTGCACTTACTCTTTTTCCTTAAATTTTATTTTTATCTCGATAGTCATCTCTTCTAAAGCTTCTTTTAATTTGCTGTTTTGGAGTGTTTTTTCTAGTGAACTTTTTATCTCATCTTCAAGTTCGATTTTTATCTTTTCTTTATTAATCTCTTCTTCTTTAAGCTCAACGAGTTTAATAGGTGAGATTTCTTCTTTTGACTCTTCTTCTTTTGACTCTTCTTCTTCAATATATGGCTGAACATAAGAAGTTGGCTCTACATAAGGTTTTATATAAGAAACAGGCTCTTCTTTATATAAATTTTCCTTACTTTCTTCCATGTAAGGTTTTACATATGAGGTAGGTTCTTCTTTTGACTCTTCTTTATTTGCACTACTCTCGTTTAAAGCTTCGTCCAAGAAATACTTAACTTCCTCTTCTTTTTGTTCACCTAAAAAGTCTAAAGAAAAATCCTCTTCCAATAAAAGATTTTCATTTATAATATCTTCACCCGTCTCATCTTCTTTTATATCATCTAAGTTTGAATCTTCTAAATTATCCTCAAAAATCAAAGCCAAATCTTCAAGCGAGACATTGTTATCAATACTCTCTGCCAACTCTTCTAAGCTTTCATCTTTTTTCTCTTCAGAAACGCTCTCTTCCAGCTTTAGAGCTAGTTCATCAAGTGAAATATCATCTTCTAAATTCAGAGCTAAATCTTCTAAAGAGATATCCTCTAAACTTTTATCTTCTACTTCATCTTCAGTGCTTAAGTCTTCTAAATTTAAACTTTTTAGAGTAGCATCCTCATCTATGTCTAAAGCATCGCCCTCAAGCTTCAAAGCAAGTTCCTCAAGCGGAACATCATCTGTAGCTAAATCTTCAAGTAAAATATCGCTCTCATCAAGTTGTAGAGCTAGCTCTTCTAGCGGGATGTCATCCTCATTTAAGCTAAGAGCCAAATCCTCAAGAGGAAGATCCTCTTTACTAAGTTGCAGAGCTATCTCTTCAAGAGGAATTTCATCAGTATACGCATCTTCATCTAGCTCATCTATCTCTTTAACGATACTGCTTATCATATCTATCTCCGCTTGCTTACTCTCATCTTTTATAAGTATTTTTTTATACTCTTGTAAGAAATTTATAAGCTCTGTGGGCAAAAATGGCTTCGTAATGCTATTTTCATCTGCTTCACTCTCAAGTGATTTTGGAAGAATTAGAAGAGTTTTTTTATCTTTTTGGATATCTTCTAAAGAGTTGCAATCTTTTATAAAAAGACTGTGTTCATCATCTTGGTTTTCAACTAAATTTGCTCCTGCTCTTTCACAGCAAATTGCTACGATTGAGACTATAGCTGGATTATTGCTCTCCAAAAAAACCTTCATTAACAAACTCCCTTTTTAAATAGTATTTTGCTTATTCTATGATATTTTTGATTATTAATAGCTTAGTTTTGAGTAAATTTTAAGTTTTATTCTATTTTTTGTAGTATTTGGTTATCAAGTCTATAAATCTCGGAGCATTTTTTAGACAGACTCTCATCGTGAGTTACTAGGATAAGTCCTGCGTTATTTTCTTCTACATATTCAAACAAAGCATCCATCACATCATTTGCTGTGTCTTTGTCTAAATTTCCAGTTGGTTCATCAGCAAAGATTATCTTTGGTTTTTTGCTTAGAACCCTTGCTATGCTCACGCGTTGTTGTTGCCCGCCACTTAGCTCACCAACTTTTTGAGACATAACATTTTCTATTTTTAGTCTTTTTAGCAAGTATGGATTTATTTCTTGTTTTGCCATAATGGCTGAAAGCTCTATATTTTCAAAAGCAGAAAATCCTTTAAAAAGATAGTGAGACTGAAAGATTATCCCAAAATCATAGCGTCTGATTTTAAGCATTTCATCGCTTTTTAGTGAGTATAAATTTCTATCTTTGTAAAAAACTTCACCTTTATTTGGCTTTAGAAGTGAACAGAGTATGTGGAGAAGGGTTGATTTACCACAACCGCTTACTCCAAGAATTGCGATACTATCTTTTTCTTTGATAGTTAAATTTATATTTTTAAAGAGCGTATAGTCAAAGCTATGCCCTAAATTTACGCCCCTTAAAATTTCCATGTTTTACCTGATTACTAGCCGATTTGAGCCGCAACTTCTTCAGCAAAGTTATCAACTTTTTTCTCTAAGCCCTCACCCACTTCAAATCTAACATATGACGTAAGTTCGATTTTGTCACCTAGTTCTTTGCTTTTTTCTTCGATTACTTGCTCAACAGTTTTTTTATCATCCATTACATAAAACTGTCCTAAAAGAGTAAGTCTTTGGTCTAACACTGTGTTATCAGCGATAAATCTATCCATTTTTCCTGGAATGATTTTATCCCAAATTTTCTCAGGTTTGCCCTCATCTGCAAGTTCTTTTTCGATATCTTTTTTAGCTTGTGCTAAAACAGCGTCAGTTAGTTGAATCCTACTTGCATATTGTGGGATGTTGTGAAGAGGTTTGTTTAGTCTAACTAGCTCTTCGTTTTCTTTTTCAAGCTCAGCTGCAAGTGCTACTGCTTCTTTCTCCACGAAATCTACATCTAACTCTTTGTAGCTTATAACGCTTGGCTTCATAGCAGCTGCGTGCATTGCTAAGTTTCTTAAAAACTCACTAACTTTTTCTTTATCAGCGTTGCCACATTTCGCAGCGATTGCAACAGCAACTCTACCGTTTGAGTGAACATAGCCATTTACAACTTCGCCTTCAATAGTTTCAAATCTTCTAACTACTAAGTTTTCGCCGATGATTGCGATTTGTGATTTTAGTGCTTCTTCAAAAGTTTTACCATCAAATTTGCTAGCGTTTAACTCTTCAAGAGTTTTAACACCGCTTTCTTGGATATGCTTTACAGTGCTGTTTACTAAGCTTACAAATGTATCGTTTTTAGCAACGAAGTCTGTTTCTGAGTTGATTTCAACTAAGCTAGCTTTTGTAAAGTTAGAGTTGATTTCAAGTCCTGCAAGACCTTCACTTGCAAGTCTGTCAGCTTTTTTAGCTGCTTGACCAAGACCTTTTTCTCTAAGATACTCTACTGCTTTGTCCATATCTCCGTTAGTTTCAACAAGAGCTTTTTTACAATCCATCATTCCAGCTCCGCTTAGTTCGCGAAGCTCTTTAACCATTGCTGCTGATATAGCCATTATTACTCCTCTTCTTCAATATCTTCAAAATCATCATACTCAGCAAGTTCTTCTAAAATTTCTTCTTTTTCAGCGTCAGTTGCTTTTTCTACACCTTCTTCATCTTGATCTCTTAAAGCTTTTCCTTCATTGATAGCATCTGCCATCTCTGAACAGAATAGTTGAATTGATCTAATCGCATCATCGTTTCCTGGGATTGGGTATTTTACAACGTCTGGGTCGCAGTTTGTATCAAGTGGTGCAACGATTGGAATGCCAAGTCTGTTTGCTTCTTGAACAGCGATTTTTTCTTTTGCAACGTCGATTATAAACATCATATCAGGAAGTTTGTGCATATCTCTAATACCACCTAGGTAAGCGATTAGTTTTTCTTTTTGTCTTTGTAGCATTAGAGCTTCTTTTTTTGTTAGAAGGTCGATTGAACCATCTTCTTCCATCTGCTCGATTACTTCAAGTTTTCTAATTGACTTTCTAATTGTTCCAAAGTTTGTAAGCATACCACCTAACCATCTGTGGTTTACGTATGGCATACCGCATTTTTCAGCATATTCTTTAATAGTTGGACCAGCTTGTTTTTTTGTTCCAACAAAAAGGATAGTTTTTCCCTCAGCCGCTGCGTCTCTAACGATATTATAAGTATGTCTAAAATATCTGATAGTTTTTTGTAAATCTATGATATAGATACCTTTTCTCTCGCCAAAAATGAATTTTTTCATCTTTGGGTTCCATCTTCTAGTTTGGTGACCGAAGTGAACACCGCACTCTAGTAAATCTCTCATTGTAACCATGAGTTTCTCCTTAATAAATTTAGTTTTTACCTCCATGCACCTTTGCCTAAGCAACTAAATAAGGATTTGCATGTGTGAAATAAAGGGCAGATTTTAGCGTAATGTTGCTAAATTTTAGTTTAAATAACAAACCCCAACAAATCTTCCTGTGGTTTTTTCACTTCTATATGAGAAGTAGTTTTCATCACAATGAGTGCAAATTTCAGATATTTGGACGCTTAAATTTGGGATATCTTTAAGTTCATCCAACAAAGCTTCTTTCATATCAAATTTAGAGTTTTTAACAAATTTATTAAACTCACCTAAGTCTAAATTTCCTATCTCATAGCAACTGCCTTTAATGTGCGGTCCAACTATAACTTTTATATCACCAGCGTTAAATTTCTCTCTCATTAAATTTATAGTTTTACTTGTGATTTTCTGAATTATCCCAGCACGTCCAGCATGAACTGCTGCAACAACACTATCTGAGACTAAAAGAATTGGCATACAGTCAGCCACCATCGCACAAAGTCCTATGTTTTTTAAATTTGTGATAACCGCGTCACAAGGACTTAAAGCTTGGTTTTCATCTTTTAAAATTTCCACATGATTAGAATGAATTTGCTCCATAAAGACGAGCTTTTTTAAACCCAAACTTTGCCTTAAAATTTCTCTATTTTGAAGCACGTCTTTGGCGTTATCTCCAACGTGAAGTCCCAAATTTAGACTCTCATAAACCCCTTTTGAAACCCCGCCTTGTTTAGTCGTAAAAAGAGCGTTATCTAATACAAGCTTGTTATTCTCTCTACATCCGCCCATGAGAGCTCCTTTGTTGGATTTAAAATTCTTTTAACATACCTAGCAATTAAATCTGTTTCTATATTTACCCTTCTACCTACTTTATATGAGCCAAAAAGAGTATCTTTCATAGTTATCGGTATTATGGTTAGACGGATAGAGCCTTTTAAAACTTCGCTTATCGTTAAACTTACGCCATCCACTCCAATACTTCCTTTGTTCGCCACCAAACTCATCGCCTCTTTTGGAAGTCTGATATAAAAATCATACCCTGTTTTAAGCCTTGAAATTTGATAAATTTCACCGATATAATCAATATGCCCTTGCATCAAATGCCCATCAATCTTATCTCCAAGTCTTATAGCTGGCTCAGCGTGAACTAAACCTTTTAAATTCTCAGTTGCTAAGACATCTTCACTCTCACTACTTAGCTCCACATCAAATCCGCCGTTAAATTTAGCTGTTACGCTTAGACACGCTCCGTTTATCGCTATACTATCGCCTAAATTTGGATTCAAATTTGACTTTAAACTTAAAGTTTTTCCATCAAATTTAACAACTTCTGCAAACTCTCTTATCAGTCCATTAAACATTTTTTAATCCACCTTATGATATTTTTGGCTATTATATTTAATTAACCTAAATTTAGGTAAAATCTCTACTTTTAAATTTAAGGAAACAAAACAATGAATTATGACGTAATCGTTGTAGGTGGTGGACACGCTGGGATTGAGGCGTGCGTAGCATCTGCAAAAATGGGTAAAAAAACCCTACTTATAACCATCCTTGCCGAACAAATCGGAGCTGCGAGCTGTAACCCTGCCATTGGCGGACTTGCAAAAGGACATTTGGTAAAAGAAATCGACGCTCTTGGCGGACTTATGGGAGTTGCTACTGATGAGTGCGGGATTCAATTTCGCGTTCTAAATGAGAGTAAAGGCCCGGCAGTTAGGGGAAGTAGAGCTCAAATAGATATGGATAAGTATAGAATTTACATGAGAAATGCTCTTTTACAAACTCCAAATTTAGATATCACGCAGGAAATCGCAACTGAAATTTTAAGTGAAAACGGCGAAGTTGTGGGCGTAAAAACTCATCTTGATAGCGTATATCACACTTCTAAACTGATAATCACAACTGGTACTTTTCTAAAAGGCTTAATCCACGTTGGAACAAAAACTTTAGAGGCTGGTAGAGTTGGAGAACTTAGTAGTTTAAGACTATCTGATTCGTTAAGAGATTTGGGCTTAGAAGTTGGTAGGCTCAAAACTGGAACTTGCTCAAGAGTGCTTGGTTCAAGTATAGATTTTAGCGTTTTAGAAAAACAGGATGGTGATGAAAATCCAAAGCCTTTTAGTTTAAAAACTAAAGAGTTTAACCCAACTCAGCTTCCTTGCTATATCGCCTACACAAACGAAGAAACTCACGATATCATAAGGGCAAATTTTGAAAATGCACCGATTTTTACAGGGCAGATTGAAGGAGTTGGACCAAGATACTGCCCAAGTATTGAGGATAAGGTAAATAGGTTTAGCGAGCGTGAGAGGCATCATCTTTTTGTTGAACCACAAACGATTGATGCGACAGAGTATTACATAAACGGGCTTTCATCATCGCTTCCTTTTGAGGTGCAAAAAGCGATGCTTAAAACAATCAAAGGTTTTGAAAATGCTAAAATAGTCCGCCATGGATATGCGATAGAGTATGACTATGTAGCACCAACTGAACTTTATCATACGCTTGAGACTAAAAAAGTAAAAGGTCTTTATCTTGCAGGGCAGATAAATGGAACCACAGGATATGAAGAGGCAGCAGCTCAAGGGCTAATGGCTGGCATAAATGCGGTTCTTAGTTTGGAAAATAAAGAGCCTTTTACACTAAGAAGAGATGAGGCATATATCGGAGTTATGATAGATGACTTAGTTACAAAAGGCACAAAAGAGCCATATAGGATGTTTACAAGTAGAGCTGAGTATAGGCTACTTTTAAGAGAGGATAACGCTCATCTTCGCCTTGCAAAATACGGACATGAGCTTGGAACTTTAGAAGATGAAATTTATAAAGCTTCGGCTAAAATGAAGCAAAATATCCAAAAAGCGATGGATTTGCTAACCAAAACTGAAATAAATCCTTCAAATGAAAATAATAGTTTCTTAGCAGAGCTAAACGAAGAGCCGATTTCAAACGTTATCTCTTTGCAAAAAATAGTATCTAGAAAAAGCTTTACAAAAGAGAAACTGAAAGCTTTAGATAAGTTTTTTGAGGGTGAGTTTTTTGTAAATTTAGATGATGAAGAGCTTGAGCAAATTTTGATAGAGTGTAAATACTACTTCTATATCCATATGCAACTTAGCGAAGTAGAGAAAATGAAAGAGATGATGGATGTAAAAATTCCTGCTAATATGGACTTTAAAAAAATCCCAGGCATTAGTAACGAAATAGTTGAAAAACTAAATAAATTTAACCCTCCAACTCTTTTTGAAGCTAGTAGAATAAGCGGTGTAACTCCAGCTGCGATTAGCCTGCTTCATATCTATATAAAAATGCAGAAGTAGGTTAATTCTACTTCTTGTGTTTTTACTCACGTTTTATGTTGTATTATGAGATTTTTAGTAAAACAAAAAGTCGTGGTAACCGCTTTAAAATATTCATTCGTTATTGCGAGACGGACGAAGTCCGGCGCGGCCTCTGCAGCGAAGCGTCTTGGCAGTCTTTAGTTGCGAGTGAATACGTGGCAATCTGAGCGAAGTAAAATCCATTTAAAGAAATTCTGAACTGAAGTTAAGATTTTATCTTTTATAAAATTATGGATAGAATTTTCTTAAGTGGAAATTTGGCTAATTTTTTAAGATTTTATTTGTTGGATTGCTTCGTTTGTTTCACAAACTCGCAATGACGACTCTAGTGATTTAATGTTTTTACCTATAAAAGTTTATATTTTGTATAAAATCTTAATTCTCTTAGAAATTTTATCTACCGATATCGTCATTGCGAAATTTACGAAGTAAATCGTGGCAATCCATTTGGAGAAATTTGAACTTAAATTCAAGGTTTTTCCTTATAAATTTATAGATAAAAATTTAAGTTAAATTTAATAGCTTTTTTCTGTAAAAATTTAAAGCTAAAATTTCACCAAGTAGAAATCAAATAAATTCTTTATGATTTATTTTATGGATTGCTTCACTAACGTTCGCAATTACGACTATAGTAGTTTTGGTATTTTTTATTTCTTGCATTAATGAGTGAAGAGTAAATTTAAGAAAAAACAGAATTTAAAAAGGGGGGTGCTACTATAAAAGCAACATCCCCTACAAAAAGTCTAGATAGGTTTAAAAAACTACTCTAAATCTCTCCAAACTTTATTTTTCCACAGACCTGCAAACACAGCTAAGATAACAAAGTATATCATGATATATATAGTCACTCTTTGTCTCTCATCTTTTGTGCTATCTCCTATGCTTTCCATATATTCTATCACCTGAGTTTCAGCCTCTTTTGTTAGACCAACTCTAGGCATAGTTGTTGCTGGAAGCATTTTTTGAGTATCGTTTATAAAGTTATGTAAAAACTCTGTGCTTCTTGATCTTATATACATAGAAAGATCTGGTGGAGTTGAGCCAAGATAAGCAGCTACACTTGTTTTATCGCCATCTGTGTAAAGCTCGTCATACTTCATATCGTGACATCTTACACACGCATCGAAAAACACCTGTCTATTTACTATAAAAGCTTTATCTTTAGCACTTAGTCCTGCAAAGAATTTCTCTTTATCAGCTTCGTTTAGCCCCTCAGCCTCTGCCACTTTTTCAACATGAGCTTTTACGATATCATCATCGCTCATAGCGATAGATTTAAGGTATGCAACCATATCAGCTAGCTCTACATTTATATCTCCACCAACACCATAAAACTCTGGCATAGAGTGGAATTTATCCTCGCCAAAAACATGGTCTAGTTTTTGAGCCATAACTGGGTTTTTAATAACCGCTGCTAAAAACTTAGCATCGTAAATTTTACCAGCAGTACTTAAATCTGGTGGATTTACACCATAAGCTTGGCTTGATGAGATTGAATCCATCGGAGCTTCAAGTCCAGCTACCTCTATGCCGTGACACCCTGTACAGCCAGCAGTCATCATAAGCTCTTCGCCTCTTGCCACATCACCTACAGTTAAATCAATAGCATTTATTTCATCCCAAAACGCTGTATATCTATCTAAGCTACCTTGTGCCTCATCAAGAAGTTTTTGGTTGCTTTTAACTAAATCTTCCATTTTTTCTTTATCATCAGCACTTGCTTTATCTAAAGCTTTTTGTGAATCTTCTAAAGCTTTTTTCGCTTTTGCTAAATTTGAATTAGCAAGTGAGATATCCTCAGCAGCAAAGTCATAGTTTGCTGGCTCAACTGCAGGATGAAGCTTTGAGTGTGCAAAAGGCTCTATTCCCCAGTATAAAAATAGTGTGAAAAATATAACTATTAAAAGTGTTTTTAACTCTTTCATCTTAACCTCTTTTCTTTCTTTCAGCTATAGTAACGATCGGTAGCACAACTAAAATTTGTAAAATATAAATCATAGATAATACAAATCCTATATAAGTGTTAGCTATGCCAAAGATATACCCATCTGCTGGAAGTTTTCCAAATATACTTAAAAGTATCATATCTATTAACAACACCCAAAACCAAACAAAGAAACCTTTACTCTCATGAGCTGGAGCAACTATATCGTTTCTATCAACCCACGGAAGAAGTGCAAGTGAAATCATCGCAAAACCAAAAGCCATAAGCCCGATATCAGCTGCTTTTAAAGGCCCTACGTCAAAGAAAAATCCTCTTAAAACTTCATATTGCCATAAGAAATACCACTCAGGATAGATATGGTTTGGAGTTTTTAGACTATTTGCTGGGTCGAAGTTAATCGGATCCATCGCAAAGTTATAATTAAATCCTACTAGGTAGAAGAAAAACACCATAAATATCGCTACATAGAAGAAGTCTTTTGCTAAAAATCCTGGCCAGAAAGGTATAACCTTACTCTCTTTTGTTTTTCCCTCTAGGTATTTTTCAGCTTCTAAATCAAAGTCTATCTCTTCACCTGTTAGGTTGTTAACATGTGGGATTCTTAAAGCATAGAAGTGAAGTGCAAGAGCCCCAATAATCGCTAATGGAAGTAAACATACGTGAAGCATGAAAAATCTAGTTAATGTCGCATCACTTACAGCATAGTCTCCTCTCATCCACTCAACTATAGCATCACCGATAAATGGAATTCCACCAAATAACTGAGTGATAACTTGAGCTGCCCAGTAACTCATCTGTCCCCACGGAAGCATATATCCACTAAAAGCAATCGATGAGTATAGGATAAGAAGTAAAATACCACTTAGCCATATCATCTCTCTGCCTTTTTTATATGAGCGGTAGTAAATCGCTGTAAATGTGTGGATGTAGATGACTAAAAACGATACAGAAGCTGCAATAGCGTGGATGTTTCTCCAAAGCCAGCCATACTTAACCTCTTGCATAATAGTTCTATTTACACTATCAAAAGCAAGTGCCATATCTGGCTTATAGTATGACATAAGCATAAATCCACTTATTAAAAGCAGAACAAAAAGAGTCATAAGTATAACACCCATCGCCCATAAAAAGCTGATGTTTTTAGGTATCCAATACTCAGCAACCATTACTTTCCAAAATTTTCTTGTAGCTAGGCGGTCGTCAAACCACTGCCCTAAGCTAGAAGCTTTTTTAACATTTGCCATTTATTTCTCCTTAAACATTCGCTATAAGTTTTTCGTACTCAGGTCCAGTTTCACCTAAAACTAGCCTTGTGCCATCTATTTTAAATGGAGGTATATCCATAGCTCTTGGAGGTGGTCCAAAAACAACTTTTCCACTCTCATCAAAAATCCCACCATGGCAAGCACAGATGAATTGATTATTTTTATAACTAGGGATACAGCCTAAGTGAGTACATAGTCCTATACAAACAGTATATCTATCATCTCCAACAACAACATCTCTAGTGTCATCTGCTTTCATATCAGCAGTTTTTTTAAGTATAAAGATAGGTTTTTTACGCCACTCTACTTGATAAAGCTCTCCCGCTGTTGTAGCACTTAAATCAACTGTTGTAAACCCAGCTGCTTTTACGCTTGGAAGTGGATCCCATGCTTGTTTCATAGCACCTAAACCTACAAGTCCACCAGCTGCAGCAACCGCACCAAATGAGAGACCTATAAAGTCTCTTCTTTCTTCGCTCTTAATAGACATTTACATCCTTTCAAGAAAATATTAAACGTTTATTGTATCTAAACTAAGATTAAAATTCCCTAATAACATATATACTATTTGGCTCAATTAAACTTAAGCGGATTTTCTCTTATTAATTTTAGCAAAGTCTTATATAAATCTTTATTATCTTTTTTAATATTGTACCTATATTCACATTCTTTCAAATGCAAAACAAAATTATC
>JAAYPR010000035.1 GCA_012519705.1 Campylobacteraceae bacterium | reverse complement strand
GAGGTAAAACTCGCGGTGCAGTTTCAGTTGGTGGATATGGAATGCTTCGCCAAATTATAAACGTAGGTGATGGTGTAGAAGACACAGATGCAGTTAACGTTAGACAACTAATGGCTACACAAACAAATTTAAAAAGTATATTGGGTGGTAATGCTAAGGTGGGAGATGATGGTTTAGTAACTACAACAAATATCGGTGGTACAGGTGAAACGACTATCGATGGAGCTATATCTTCACTAAAAGCAACGGCTACAGCAGCTAAGACAGGAGTAACTGTAAATGGTGGAACAGCTGCTCCAACTACTGAAAACACATATACAGCTGGAAATTTACAACTAGCTCAAAAAACTGGTGCTGGCGGACAAACTATCTACGATCTAAAACTAAATAATAAATTAGATTTAGGAACGGATGGTAGCGTTACCATGGGTGATACCTCTATAAATAAAGATGGTTTAAAAATAGCAGGTGGCCCGAGTGTAACAAAAGATGGTTTAGATGCTGGCAGTAAAATCATCACAAATGTTGCAAGTGCTATAGGAAGTGAAAAACTAGAAGACATAACCGATACAGACATACTTGGAAGTGCTGTAAATGTTGGTGATTTAAAAAATGTTGTTAATAAAATCAACGATATAAATTCTAATAGCGGATTTAATATAGCAGCAGACAGTGATGCTAGTGGCATAACAGCTGATAACAAGTTTATAAAACATGATGAAACTTTAAGCATTAAAGGCGGAGCTAATATCTCAACTCAAGTATCTGCTGACAACACTATCCAAGTTGCACTTAATGAAAATATTACGGTAAATAGTGCAAATATCGGCGGTGTTAAGATAGACAATAGCGGCATAGATGCGAATAACAAAAAAGTTACAAATATGGCTGCTGGAACGGGTGATAGTGACGCTGTAAATGTTAGTCAGCTTAAAGATATCATCGGTATAGTAGGCGGTGATACGAAGATAGATAAAGACACTGGCAAAGTGACTGTTTCTGATATCGGTGGAACTGGTAAAAACACTATACATGAGGCTATTAAGAGTGTAGCAGAGGGTAGTGCCGCTACAAATAAATATGTTAGTATAAACAACGGTGATACCAGCAAACCTGCTGCTCAGTCTATCATAGGTAGTGTTGCTATAGGGCCTAATGCTCAAGCAACTCATGCAAACTCAGTCGCACTTGGTGAAAACTCTAAAACTGATAGAGCAAATAGCGTATCTGTAGGAAGTCCTGGCAACGAAAGACAGATCACAAACGTAGCAGCTGGTACTAGACCAACTGATGCTGTAAACGTTGGCCAGCTAACTTCGAGCATAAACCAAGTATATAGAGACATGGGAGGCATAAAAGATGAGGCAAGAGCGGGTGTCGCTTCGGCTGCGGCTCTTGCTATGCTTCCACAGTCAACTATACCAGGAAAAGGTATGGTTTCTTTAGGTGCTGGACATCATAAAGGCGAGTCTGCTATGGCACTTGGTATATCTAAGATGTCAGATGATGGAAAATGGGTATTTAAAGGTGGTGCTAGTATAAACAGCCAAGATGACGCGACATTTGGTGCATCTATCGGCTTTCACTTTTAATTAAAAACCACTACAGCATAAACTCTCCAGTTTTTTGGAGGGTTTATGCTAAATATTTTTAGAGGAAATTTATGAGAGTTTTAACTGTTTTCTTCTTTTCTTTCTTTTTACTTTTTGCAAGTGATTCTATCGATTGTAGTAAAAACCCTGGTGCTTGTCATAACTTAGCCGTTGCTTACTATGGCGGTGAGGGCGTAGAGCAGAATTTACCTGTGGCGTATAGTTATTTTAAAAAAGCTTGTGATAATGGGTTTTTGCAAAGTTGTTTTAACGTAGGACTTATGAGCCTAAATGGCGATGGTACTGCAAAAGATGAGTTTATAGCTTTTGATATGTTTAAAAAAACATGTGTAAAAGATAAAAAAGAGTATAAAACATCGGATGGATGTATAAATTTAGCTATGCTTTATATAGACGGCAAAGGCGTTAGACAGGACTTTAAAAAAGGCTTAGAAATTTTAGATGATGCTTGTAAGGCAGGCGTTTTGCAAAGCTGTAAGGGGTTGGCTAGCATTTATGAAAGTGGATATTTAGCAATAGAAGCAAACTCTACAAAAGCACTTGATGTTTTAAAATACGACTGTGATAAAAACAAAAATGCAGAGTCTTGCTCTAGTGCTTCGTCAAAATTTTTTAAAGAGTCAAATGGTAATGATGGGATAAGCTATCTTGAAAAAGCTTGCAAATTTGGCTTGGCAGATGCGTGCATAAGCCTAGGTTTAATGTATACAAATGCTCAATTTGTAGAGCAAAATTTAAGTAGTGCTAAAGAGTATTTTGGAAAAGCATGTGACTTAAAAAGTGCAAAAGGGTGCGAATCATACAAAGTGCTAAATATGCAAGAGATAGAGGACGCTAGAAAAAATAAAAAATAAAATGTTTGTTTGCTAGTATGATTTTTTGGTTGTAAACGTAGCAAGATATTAAAAATACCTTGAAGTTATAAATTTGTTGATTTTTATAACTCTAGAGGTTTTTATGGACTAGCTGAGAGTGAAATTTAAGAGCTTTTCAAAGCTTTTTCTCTTTGCTTGTAGTCAGGCATTAAGTTTTCTATAAATTTATAAAAGCTTTTTTGATGGTGTGGGTAGAGTAGGTGAGTGAGTTCGTGAAGGACAACATACTCTATCAAATTTGGGTTTTTTTCTATCAGCTTTAAAGCTAGGTTTATATACCCTTTTTTAGAGTTGCAGCTTCCCCAGCGAGTTTGCATATCACGAACTACGACTCTATTTACTTTTTTACCAACTAAGGGCTGGTAAAGCTCTATAAATTTCATAAACTCATTTCTTGCAAGCTCTTTTTTAAATTTATCAAATTTAGCTAAATTCGGAGTCCAAATTTCACTCTCTAAAACTCTAACTTCTTTTAAACTCTCATTTAATTTAAGAGTGTAAATTTGCCCTAAAAGCATAGTTTGATTTTCTGGAAGCATTAAAGCTTTTCTTTTTGCAACCATCTCTCTAAGCCACTCTTTGATGTTTTCTAAAAACAAAATAGTTAAAAGTTTAGTATAGTTTAGAGGGATTGTTAGCGTTATAGAGGCATCACTTTTTACTCTAAGTCTTGCGTATTTAACCCTTTTTTTAGTGACCTCTATCTCAAACTCATCAAATTTTATAATAGAACTCATTTTTTATAGATGTGCTCATCACTTGGAAATTTCTCATTTTTAACTTCGCTAATATACTCTTTTAAGGCATTTTGAACTAACTCTTTACCGTTTAAAAAACGCTTTACAAATTTAGGTTTAAATTTATCGTAAAATCCAAACATATCACTCCACACAAGCACCTGCCCATCTGTATCTACCCCTGAGCCGATGCCAATTACTGGCACTTTTACTTTAGAGGTTATCTCTTTTGCCACGCTATCTATCACGCCTTCAACTACTAGCATATTAACGCCGATTTCATCCAAACTCAAAGCTAGGTTTAAAAGCTCTTTCCCGCCGTCTCTGCCTTTTACGTGGTAGCCGCTTTCAAACCTGCTATTTTGAGGTATTAGTCCGATGTGTCCGACAACAGCGATACCGTTTTTTACGATGTGTTCTATGATGTCAAGGTTGTGAGCAGTTGCTTCTATCTTAACAGCGTCTGCTAAGGTTTCTTTATAGACTCTAGTTGCATTTTTTAGTGCTTCGTCTTTATTAGGAATGCTTCCAAAAGGCATATCTGTGATGATATATGAGTTTTTAGCACCGTTGCAAACTGCTTTGGTGTGGTAAATCATCGAGTCCATCGTAGCTTTTAGCGTGTCACTCTCACCCATAAAGCTCATCTCCAAGCTATCACCCACTAAAATCATATCCGCATGTCCATCAAAAATATTTGCAAAAAGTGCGTCATAAGCCGTTATCATCGTTAGTTTTGAGACATTTTTTTGTGAGTGAAGGTAGTCAATAGTTACTTTTTTATCATGCATTTTTTATCCTTTTACCTATTAAATTTATACTACTTTTTTATCTTGCCATTTTCTGCTTTTCCACCTAAGAGTATTTGCGATACCCCTTAAACTCTCATCTGCAAAAAACCCTATCCAAACCCCTAAAATCCCCATCTCTAAAACTATTCCTAAAGTATACCCAACAGGAAGCGAGACGCCAAGCATAAAGATAAGCCCCATGTAAAATGGAAATTTAGCATCCCCACTAGCACGAAGAGCATTTACCATTATAACATTTTGCGTTCTAGCTAGCTCTAAGGCAAAAGAGAGGGGAAAAAGCGGTCTCATGATGCTCTTTAACTCATCGTTTAAATGAAACAAATCCATAATAAACTCTTTGTTTAAATAGACAACTACAAGAAAACAAGTTGTAACCATAAAGCCTGTTTTTAGGTTTTTAAAGCTCTCATGGTAAGCCTTTTCAAGTTCGTTTGAGCCGACAAGACGGGCAACGATGATTTCATTTGCCATGCCGATAGCACTACTTGCAAAGAAAATAAACGCCGCTATTTGAAAAAATATAGTCTGAACGGTAAGGCTACTTGCTCCCATGCTTGCTACAAAGCTAAAAGCGATGATATACTGAACCATCCAAACAAGGTTTTCTCCGGCACTTGGAAGTCCGATGCTTAGGATTTTTTTCATTATGTAAATTCTTATTTTAAAGAAAAGGTTTAGATAAATTGGCATTTTTACAAATTTAACGAGTATAAAAAATAGGATAAAAACACCAAAAACCCTGCCTAAAGCAGTAGAAGTTGCAACCCCATTTAATCCAAAAAACGGTAGTCCAAACGGCTCAAAAAGAGCGATATAGTTTCCTATAACTGTAAAAACGTTCATAAAAACAGCGACTAAAAGAGTGTGAGACGCGTACCCATACGCCCTTATCACCGCTCCTAAAACGATAGCAACAGCGTCTATAAAAAACACAATGCTTATGATTTTAAGATACCCAACGCTATCATCAAAAACTTCAGCTGGAATTTGCATCAGTGAAAGCATCTCATCAGCGAAAATGAAAGTTAAAAACCCAACTATAAAGCCAAGTAGGGCGTTAAAAGAGATGCTTGCATGGACTGCTTTTATGGCAAGTTTGTTGTTTTTTGCTCCTATTGCTTGAGCGACTACGACAGAGCATCCAACCGCTAAAAAGCTAAAAATAGTTACAACTAAGCTAAAAATTTGATTTCCAGCTCCCATGGCTCCGACAAGTTGTGGCTCAACTAAGCTTATCATATAGGTGTTTATCATAAGGGTTAGAAGCGATAAAAGCATGCCTATATAAATAGGGAAAAATAGGTTTTTAACGGTTACTTTTTTTTCCATCTTTTAATCCTTCTTTAGTATAAACAATAACTCTTTTACATGAGTCTCTCTAGAGCGTAAATTTCTACTTCCTCTAAATGCGTTATACTTTTGTTTTATAACTTCTACCTTGCCAAATTTAGATAACCCTTTTAAAAACTCATCTTTTGTGATAAAACCTTCTGAATTATATGAGATGAGTATAAATTTAGAGTTTAAGTCATTTACTATCTCAAAAAGAGCGTCTTTTGCGTTTCTTTTTTGGTTAAAAACACTTCTATTCCACTCTTTTGTGATGCCTGAAACCTCTGAAATTTCAGTTGGTTTTTTATACTCGGCGATTAAATTTAACATAAAATAGTTTGAGCCATAAGGGTGCTGGTTATAAGGCGGGTCGATGTAGCAAATGTCGGTGTCAATGCTTTTAGCCAAAAGAGAAGCATCTTCTTGATACACTTCAAAAGGAACGCAAAATGGACTAAAAACAGGTTTTTTAAGTGAAATTTTACCTGTTATTCTTGAAAGTGCGTTTTTACCACTTCCGCCAAACTCGCCAATTCCATCCTTGTTTTTATAAAAACCTTTGAAAATCCCAGCTGTATTTGCATGGACACTTGCTTCATAAAGAAGCGGAGCGATGAAGTAGGGCTTTAAATTCGCAGGACAAAACTCATCTATATTTTGCCTGATAGTGTCTATTATTAAAGCGTTTTGGTTGGTGTAAAATGCTCTATCACTTGCTTTTATATTTTTGTCATCTTTTGGCGAGTAGAGTTCATAAATGAAGCCTTTTTTTAGCTCTTTTGTGTTAGAAATTTTTGGAAAAAGAGCGTTTATCTGCTCTGATAATTTTTCAGTTTTGTTTGATAAATAGCACTCATTTATGATTTTAGAGTAGAGCTCTAAGTCATTTGCCACAATGAAATTTGAGTGAGCTTTGGCAAATCTTGCAACTATGCCAGAGCCTGAGAAAAGGTCGCAAAAACTCACTTTTTCTTTGCCAAGTTCATCTTTTGCTACTTTTAAACCACTCTCTATAAAGTCAAGCAAGGCTCTTTTATTTCCGATATAAGTTATGATTTGCTCTTTTAAAAATTTATCCAAAAACTACCCTAAATTTAAACTAAAACTTTAATTATAGCTGGTTTTGATTAAAGTAAGGTTTTAAAACTCAAACCCAAACTTTGAGCCTTTGTCAAGCTCACTCTCGATGATAAGTTTAAAGTCATGTGCCTTTAGAATTTGCCTTACGATATAAAGCCCAAGTCCAAGGGAGCTGTTCCAGCTATTTCCACTCACTCTAAAGTAGCGTTTTGTAACTAAGCTCAAGTTTTCAGGGCTGATGCCAATCCCTCTGTCTATCACACAAAATGAGTTTTTGTTTATCTCTATAAAAACATCATCATGTGAGTATTTAAGAGCGTTTTCTACTAAATTTTGGATAACTTGACGAATCAAGTCTTTATCAGCTTCTATCTCGCACTCCACACATTCGCCACCTATGAAAATGTTTCTATCTTTGTATTTTTCCATCAGTTCAAGAGAGATATCTTTGCTTAAGGCATTAAGGCTAAATTTAGTTTTATTAATAAGCTCTTTATTTTGCGAGAAAGTTAGCTTTATTTTATCTATCAAATTTACCATTTTATCTGAGTTTTTGGTGATTTTATCTATAAATTTATGCTTATCCTCTTCACTTATATCAGGGTCACTTTTTAGGGTTTGAGATGCGATTTTTATAATTGCTATTGGGTTTTTAAACTCATGAGAGATAGAACTTAGTATGCTTTCAAGTTGAGTGTTTTTAAGCCTTATTTTTGCAGCTCTTTTGTGTGACTTCTCATCAAGTGCTAAGATAGAGTTTTTCATAATAGTTAGCTTTGTTCCTATGGTGTTAAACTCTTTGATTTTGCTAGGCGAAATTTCAGCTGAGTAGTCTTTTACAGCCATTTTTGATAAAAAGCATTGAATTTTCTTTATCTCTTTTTCTAGGGTTTTGTTAAACCTTTTAAGCACAAAATAGTTTAAAAAAAGTAAAAACAGAGAAATCGCTAGAAGTTTTGTAAAAAGCTTTCTAGATTCTATGTAGATAATGTCTAAATTTGACGCTACTACGATGATATACTCATGCTCATTTAAAATAACATTTTTTGCTTTATACATAACTTTGTTGTTATCTATAATGTCAGTTTCTATCTTTGGACTAACCTCTTTTAACCCTAAAAATATATCCATAGAGATGACTTTTGTATCGCTGATGATAAACTTACCCCTAGTTGCGTCAAAAACGCCTATATAAGTATCGGTAGTTAAAGCTAGGTTTTTTATATATTCGCTTTCAAAACCACCATTCCAGATGGATAAAGTGCTGATAACGGTGTCAAGCTTGCTCTCTGTTTGTAGATAGTTTGACTCTTTTTCGTTTTCATAGATAGCAACTGAAAAAACAGAGACCATCAGAAGAAACAGAACTAGGAAGTTTAAAAATACAAGTTGATGAATTTTTAGCAAAGCATATACCCCTCGCCCCTAACTGCTTTAATGTAGTTTTTATCTCTAAGAGGGTCGATTTTTTCTCTTAAACGTTTTATTGCGATATTTACAGTTTTTTGATTTATACTATCATCGTTCCAGATATTTGCTAGAAGATAGTCTCTTGATAAAACTACGGATTTGTTTCTTATAAACTCTACAAGTAAATTTGTCTCTAGTTTGGTTAGTTCGATGCTTTCTCCGCCTATGATGACAGAGCCTGAAGTTGTGTTTATAACTATATCTCTAAATTTATAAATATCAGCTTCTTTTTTAGTTCTTTTTAGAAGAGCGTTTATCCTAGCTACTAGGTTTTCCATATCAAAAGGCTTTGTTATGTAGTCATCCCCGCCAGCTTCAAAGCCCTCAAGTTGCTCATCTTTGGTTGTTTTTGCACTTAGAAAAATGACAGGTGTGTTATAGCCTTTTTCTCTTAGTCCTTTTACAAACTCACTTCCTTCAACTCCTGGCAAGTTTCTATCTACGATGAGTAAATCAACACTCTCTTCATTTAAAAGCTGCTCAACCTTGCAAGTGTTTAAAAAGCCTAGAACTTCATATCCTGCTTTTGTAAGGTTGTATTCAAGCAGATCAACTATATCTTCCTCATCATCAATCACCACAATAAAATGTTTCAAACTATCTCCTTTGTTTTGTAGAAAAGTATAAGTATACTCATAAAAACTATAGCACTCATCGCACAGATTATAAGCCCTAAATTTGGACTAAATTTATTTACCAAAACCCCACTATACATCGCCCCAAACGGGATACTTCCTTGAAATATAAAAGCATACATGCTCATAACTCTTCCTCTAAACTCATTTTTGGTATTTAGCTGGATAGTTGAGTTAAGGCTAGCTGAGGTTATGACAAAGAAAAACCCAGTCATAGCTAAAAACAGCCCCGCAAGGTAGAAGTTTGGAAAAATTCCTATCATCATAAGTGAAAACGCACATAAAAAAGGAGTTATTAAAATTTGCTTTAAATTAAGCTTTCCAACACTTGCTATAAACAAAGCTCCTAAAAATGACCCAACTCCTAAAAAGCTCATCAAATATCCAAATGTTTTCTCATCTCCTTCAAGGCTAAATTTAGCAAAAGCTGAAATTGTGACGTTGTAGTGCGGTAAAAACAGAGTCATTATGAGTAAAATCGTAAGGCAGAGTTTTAAAACTCCACTCTCTTTTATGTAGATAAGACCACTTTTTAAAGAGGCAAAAAGATTTAAATATCCAGCTTTTTTAACAACTCTTCTATCTCTTACAAAAAGTAAACTTATGATAATAGCTGCGTAACTAATAGCGTTAAATAAAAAGCAATACATTATCCCTAAATTTGCTATAACAATCCCAGCAACAGCTGGTCCTATCATCCTAGCGACGTTAAATGACATTGAGTTTATAGCTATGGCATTTGGCATAAATTTATCATCATCAACTAACTCATAGACGATAGACTGCCTAGTTGGTGCATCGAAGCTATTAAAAACTCCATTTAAGAAAGCTAAAACTAAAATCGCTGTATATGAGGCTTCAAAAAATAGTAGCATTATGGTAAAACCAAGAGCTACTAGCATAAGCCCACTTTGTGAGGCTAAAAGCATCTTTTTAGTATCTAGTTTATCAACTAAAGCCCCAGATATGAGAGTTAAAAAAAGTGGTGGTAAAAACTGAACAACCGCAACTAAAGCAACAAGACTTGGGTCATTTGTTAGTATTAACGCTAGCCAAGGTTGAGCGATGTTTTGCATCCAAAGACCAATTAGCGAGATATTCATCCCAACCCAGTAAATTCTGAAATTTCTAAATTTAAGCGAAGCAAAGGGGTTATTAAAAACTTTTTTCATAAGGCTTATTATATCCAGTTTAAGCTAAAAATTATATCAAGTGTTATAATTGCAAATGTTTCCAAAATGTTTCCAAGTTGTATTAAAATTACGGCGAAATCAAACAAACTTGAAAGGATTACAATGGTTAAAAAAATCATAAGCGTAGCAGCAGCTACAATGATCGCAGTAAGTGGACTAAGTGCAGCAGATAAGATAATGGGACAGGGAGCTACTTTCCCAATGCCAGTTTACAAAGAGTGGGCGAAACTTTACTACAAAGATACAAAAAACCAAGTTACATATAGTGGTGGTGGAAGTGGTAAAGGAGTGAGTGCTATCACAGATAGAAACGGACAGTTTGGTGGAACAGACTCAGCTCTAAAAGCAGACGAACTAGCTGAGAAAAAACTTTTACAATTCCCAGCAGTAACAGGAAGCGTTGTTTTAGCTTACAACATCAAAGGTGTTGAAGATCACGCTTTAAAACTAGATGGTAAAGCAGTTGCAGGAATTTTCAGTGGTAAAATCACAAAATGGAATGACCCATATTTAGTAAAAATCAACCCAGGCTTAAAACTTCCAGCTTCAGATATCGTTCCGGTTGTAAGAAGTGAGTCAAGTGGTACAACATTTAACTTCACTAGCTATATCGCAAGAGCAGATAAAGAATGGGCTGAAAAATATGGTGCAGAAAAAACAATCGAATGGGGTGCAAAAGTTACTCCAGCTCAAGGAAACCCGTTAGTTGCTAAAACTATAAGCCAAACTCCAAACTCAATTGGATATATCGAGTATGCTTATAAAGTTCAAGAAAAGCTAGCAGCAGCTACACTACAAAGCAAACATGGTGACTGGGTTGCTCCAACACCTGAAAACTTTGCAAAAGCAGCTGTAAACTCAAACTTCAGCATTGAAGAGCATTTCTATGATGTTTTAGCTTATACAGATGGTGAGGGCTCATACCCAATCGTTGCGGCTACATTTATCGTTATGCCAAGTGATGATGTTAAGAATGGTAAAAAAGTTACTAAGTTTTTCAACTGGGCATTTACAAATGAAGGTGCTAAAAAAGCAGCTGAAGATTTAGGATATCTTCCACTTCCAGCAGAGACTGTAGAGATGGTTAACCAGTACTGGGGAAAATACGAAGTATCTCCAAAGTAATCGTTCTTTGTAAGAAAACAAAAAACTGTTTAAGCCCCTATCTTAAGGATGGGGGCTTTTTTATTTTAGACAAAAGGCTTTTATAAATGACATCTATAGAAAAAAGAGCTCATAGAAACGAGTTCATCTTCTCAACTCTTGCAAAATCAGCTTCAATTTTGATTTTAGTTGTTCTAACTGTCATATTCTTAACTCTAGTTTGGAGAGCAGTTCCAGCTATAAAAGAGTTTGGGATAGGGTTTTTATTTGACTCAACTTGGAGCGTTGCAAATGGTAAATTTGGTGGTGCGGCTGCGATTTATGGAACTATAGTTTCTACGATTATTGCTATGGTTTTAGCTACTCCAGTTGCTATTGGGATAGCGATATTTTTAACAGAAATCGCTCCTCATAAAGTTAGAACATTTTTTAGTGTAAGCATCGAGCTTTTAGCGGCGATTCCATCTATCGTTTATGGTATGTGGGGATTTTTATTTTTCGTTCCTTTCATTCAGAAAATTTTTGGTGGAACTGGACTAGGGCTTTTAACAGGTGGTTTGGTTCTTGCTATTATGATTCTTCCATTTATCGCTTCAGTTACAAGAGATAGTATGGAGGCAACTCCAGCTGTTTTAAAAGAGTCGGCTTACGCTCTTGGGGCAACTAAATATGACGTTATTAAAAACGTTGTTTTTCCTTACTCAAAAGCGGGCATTATCGGTTCAATCATCCTAGCTTTAGGTAGAGCTTTTGGCGAGACGATGGCAGTTGCGTTCTTGCTTGGTGGTATTTTTGTTATGCCAAGTAGCATTACAGAGATGTTTTCAACTATTTCTGATCCAGCTGTAAGTATTCCAGTTGCGTTAGCTCTGCAGTTTGGCGAGGCTATGGGTAACGAAATTCATGAAAGTTCACTATTTTATTTAGCATTAATACTATTTGTTATAAGCTTTATAACTATAGCTATAGCTAAGTTTGTGTTCTTAAGAGAAAAAAGGGTTATAAAATGAGAAAAGCAATTGAAAAAGCAGCAGCAAAAAGAATAAGACAAGATAAAATTGTAACTTACGGTTCTATATTTTTTGCGGTATTAGGATTATTTTTCTTAGTTTGGATTATGCTTACACTTATTATCAAAGGAATAGAAGGATTTAGCGTTACTCTATTTACTGATGATACAGTTTTTGGCGGTCTTAGAAACGCATTTGTTGGACATACTATACTTGTTGGAATAGCTTCACTCATAGGAATTCCAATCGGTCTTTTAGCAGGAACATATCTAAGCGAATATGGTGGACCAAACGATAAAAAGTCAAACTTTGTTAGAAATATGAGTGATATTATGATGAGTACACCATCAATCGTAATCGGTGCATTCGTATATGCTATAATGGTTAAAAGCTATGGGTATAGCGGTTTTGCTGGAGCTGTTGCTTTGGCTATCATGATGGTTCCAGTATGTTTAAAAACAACCGATGATATGCTAACTTTAGTTCCGCAAAGTTTAAGAGAAGCAGCGTTTGCACTTGGAGCTCCAAAATACAAAGTTACTTTACAAGTAGTTTTTAGAGCAGCTAAAAATGGACTTTTAACTGGTATAATTTTATCAATCGCAAGAGTAGCAGGTGAGACTGCTCCGCTACTTTTCACAGCAGGATCAAGCGACTTTTTAACATTTGACCCAACGTCGCCTATGCCTTCACTAACAAACACTATCTATGAGTTTACTCAAGCTCCAGATGCGGACTTAAACGCAGTGGCATGGGCGGGAGCATTCTTTTTGGCATTAGTAGTTTTAGGTGTGAATATCATAGGTAGAGTTATAATTAGAAATAGAACAAAATAAGGAATAAAAATGGCAACTATAACAGAAATTTCAGGTAACAGAGCTCTTGACATAAAAGACTACTCGTTTTGGTACGCAGGCAGTGAAAAACCAAACCTAAATAAGGTAAATATGCCAATAGCTGAGAAAAAAGTTACAGCTTTAATTGGACCATCAGGATGTGGTAAATCAACACTTCTTAGATCAATTAACAGAATGCACGACTTATATCCAGGAAATAGATATGAGGGAGAAATTCTTTTTCACGGTGAAAACCTTTTAGATGATGGGGTTGATTTGATTAACCTAAGAAATAGAATCGGTATGATTTTCCAGCAACCAACAGCGTTTCCAATGAGTATCAAAGATAACGTTGAGTATGGACTAAAGCTTCAAGGAATAAAAGATAAAAAAACCTTAGCAGAGATAACTGAAAAAGCTTTAAGAGGTGCAAATATTTGGGATGAAGTAAAAGATAGACTAAACGACGATGCTGGTGGTCTTTCAGGTGGACAAAGACAAAGACTTTGTATCGCAAGAGCTATCGCGGTAAGTCCTGATATCTTACTGTTTGACGAGCCAACTTCAGCACTTGACCCAATCTCAACTATTGCTATTGAGGAGTTAATCCATCGTTTAAAGGAAAATTATACAATTGTAATCGTAACCCACAATATGCAACAAGCTACAAGAGTAAGTGACTATACTGCTTTTATGTATTTAGGAGATTTAGTTGAGTTTGGCGAGACAGAGCAAATTTTTAACAACCCACGCGAAAAACTCTTACAAGAGTATGTTGGTGGTAAATTTAGCTAAGAGTTTCTTGGTAAATTTATATTTCAATAAATTAAGCAGACTTAAAAGGGGGAAATTATGAGTAGTCATTTGCCCCCTAAAGTTCAAAATGAGCTTATAGAGAAAATCAAAGCTATAAAACCAAGAGAAATTTGGCTTTTTGGAAGTTATGCTAAAGGAACTCCAACTATCTCAAGCGATATAGATATCTTTGTGATTAAGAAAAAAATCAAAGAAGATTTTCACGATGATGTTGTGGCTTTGAGAAATGAGCTAAATAAACTTCAAAAAGAGTATGGCATAGAGATAGATCTTTTTATAGATACAAAAAAAGGGATAAAAGAAAAGCTTAAAGAAGCAGATCCGTTTTATATCTCTGTTTTCAAAGATGCTGAGCAAATTTATAAAAAGAAGCCAACAACAAATAACTTTATCAAAATACCACCAAGACAGGTTATAAAATTTAGAATATTCATGCGTAAATTAAAGAGATTTTTTAAGAGGAAAGTTTAGTGAAGAGAGTTTTGTTTTTATTTTTTTTACTTTTGAGTTTAAGTTTTTCTTATGAGTTAAAGGGGTGCGGGGGAACTTTTGCTGGGGAAGTTATGAAAGATTTGTCAGACTCTTTTTACGAAACCTCAAAAAACAAAGTAGAGTATTTAGCGATTGGCTCAAGTGGCGGGCTTAAAAAAGTTATGAATAATGACTGTGATTTTGCTATTTTAGAGCTTGAAACTACTGGAGAGGAGCTAGAGAGAGTTCCTTTTTTAAAAGGTGCTGTTGTATTAGCGTATAATCTTGACAATGTCTCAAGCTTAATCCTTTCAAGAGAGATAATAGCCAAAATTTACATGGGTAAAATCACAAAATGGAACGATGAGGAGATTTTAGCTCTAAATAAAGATTTAAGCTTGCCAGATAAAAAGATAAACCTTTTTCATAGATATGATGGCTCAGGCACGACTCTAAATTTTAGCAAGTATTTATCCGAAAGTAAAGCTTGGAAAAATGGAGTGTCTGAGTAT
>JAAYPR010000034.1 GCA_012519705.1 Campylobacteraceae bacterium | reverse complement strand
GCTAAATTTGAAGTATAAAAGTGTTTAAACTCTATAAATTTCATCAAATTTAAGCACTATTTAAAAGGCTTTTAGAAAACCTTAGTACTGATACAAAAATGCTTTTACGCCTGTGCTTTGCTCTGCTTCAACTTCTTTATGGACATTGTCTGATGGCTTGATATTTACATCTCTACCAAAGACATAGCTTTGCTCTTCCACAACCGCTCTGTAAGCTTTGTTAAGCCTCAACGCTCTTTCAACGCTTGGCATTAAAACATAGCTTATATCGTTTTTTAGGATTTCCATAGCCTCTGGTTTTAGCTTCCAACTTCTATCCATTAAAGCTCCTGGGGTTTCCTGATTTAGAGCATACTCTTTTTCTATCATCTCAAGGTTTTTTTCCCAACCTTCAACGAAGAATTTATCCATCACTTCCGTGTTTCCTCTAAACTCATCTCCGGCGTTGTTTAGTGCAAGATATTTAGCGTATTCACCCTCGCCATCTTCTAGTACCATATCTTTTATGCCTGAGAAGTCTTTTTGGCTCCAGTGAAACCAGCCATTTTGAAACTCATCGTGGTCAAATTTCCTTTGAAATACAAAAGTCGCATCAGCAGTTGCACCTATGTTTGAGTGGCAACCCATACAAAATAGCGTCTCTTCATAACTTTGTGGTCTTAGTTCCCCGTCCCCATCTTCAATAAATGCTTGGAAAAACCAACCGCGGTCGTTATTTAGTCCGATTTCTACGTTTCCAACGTATTGATCTGTCCTATCAGGGAAATCGCTTTTTTCTTTTATAACCGCAGCTCCTGTGTCTGAAAGTTCGCCGTAAGTTTGCCAGTAAGTTTTTACACCGTATCTTAGCTCTTTCATACGCATAGCCATGCCAGTTTTGCCATCATTTGCATCTATATATCTTACAGAGTGTAAAAACTCAGTTCCTACTGGGTAAAGTCCTGGGGCGATATTTACTTTGTTTTCTACAAGCAAATTTTTAGCAAGTCCAACATAACTCATACTAAAATTTGAGAGTGTGTCGCTCATCAAGTCGTAGTCAGGCTTTGTCCATTTAAAAACTATCTCGTTTGCAACGTCAAGTTTTCCGTTTTGGTTTAGGTCAACCCCATATTTGCTCTCATCTATGTCAAAAGTTTTAATGCTTTTTTGTTTGATTAAACTCTCAACTATGAGTAAATTTACCTTATAAACTTCAAGGTCAAATTTAGAGTTTTCATCTAATGTGAAGTTTTCAGGCAGACGAATTAAAACATCATCTGTGTTTCCATTTGTCGGCCAGAAAGTCCCTAGAAATGGATAGTACCCAAAGGCTCTCCAACCTGTGTATCCACCATCTTTTGTTCTATCAAAGCCCTCACTGTCAAAGTTATACTCGCAGTCTGGAATGTAACCATCCCATTTGCCGTTTTTATTATAGTCCCAGCTTTTATCTAAATTATTTAGTTTTTGAGCTAGGATGATATTTCCGTCTTTGTCTTTGTAGTTGTCTTGCCTAACGTAGTTTAAAATTTCCTCATCGCTTGTTTTTGCGATATAGTCGGTTCTATCTACAAATAAATTTGTAAATGGATTTTTAAGTGCTGGTGCTGGAAAATCATAGCTTTCTTGAACATCCCAGTCCTCATAGGTAAAATTTGGCTCTTTGTTTAAGCTGTGACAAGTAAAGCATGGGTTTGAAACTATTTTTGGGTTTTTCTCATCTATAGTTTTTGTGTAACATTGTGATGAGACGTAAGAGTGGTTTGTGTTGATTAACTCTTTGCTGGTGACATCTATTTCAAGAGCAAAAGAGCTAGAAAAAAGTAAGCTTATTAAAACTAAACTCTTCTTCATAAAAGTCTCCTTTTTAAATAAAAAAGCCTGCTTCGTAGAAAAGCAGGCTAGAAAGATTGCACGAGGCAAAATTATTTTGTGATTACAGGGAATGGCCCGATGTATCCAGTGTATGCTCTTGCATCTTCTGGGTTTTTAAGTTGGTCTTCATCGCTCTCTCCGTATGGGTGCTGAACAACTGCTGTTATATAGCCAAATCCACCGATATTATTGTAGTAGTATGGTGATGTTGTCTCACTTCCATAAGGTGTTGTGAAGATTCTAGTTAGTTTATCTTCTGCTATGTTGTATGCCCAAATAGCGTCGTTTTGATGACCATCGCCAGTATCTTCACCGATGATTAAAACACCTGTGTTGTTGATGTAAGTAACGTTATCTGGGTTAGCTAAACCATCTAAATCACAAGTATTTAGTTTATCGCCTGTTGTGCTGTATTTTCCAGCTACTAGACCTTTCATTGTCGTTGGTACATAGTCTGAGCCGATTTTGTCATCTTTTGCTAGAGCTAGTCTGTAAACAACGCCACATGTGTTGTGTTCTAGTCTGATGTGATCTTGTCCTTTAACATCGTATTTATCGCTATCTTTACCTTTGTTTTTGAAGCTTTCCATACCTTTGTTAATTTCACTCATGCCGATATAAACTTCATTTAGGTTGTTGTTGTAAGTGATACCTTCCATTTTTCTAAACTCAACTGTAGCACCTTTGATAGCAGCAACTCTTCTTGACTCAAGTCTGCTAGCTACTCTTTCCATACCATCTTTTAGTTTGATACACTCAGCTGGTGTTTTTTGGTTAGAGTCTGCGTTTGCTTTTGTTGGAGTAAATCCAGCCGGACAGGTGTCGTCTTTAAACTCAGCAGTTTCAAACATATCAGCAAATTTGATACCATCATTGATAGCTTTTTCTATTTCAGCGTTTGTTGCATGACCTAGGCTTATCCACTCTAAATCAGCACTTCCGCCGTTTTTATCATCTGTTTGGTTCCATTTTGCAGCATAAAGAACACCAGCACTTAGGTCTTCTTCTTTATCAGCTATGAACATAAATAAACCAACATTTGTACCATCATCACTTAAATATACTGTCTTTTTATCTGGCATTACATAGCCTAGTTCGTGAGCCATTCTACCTAGAGTGTAGTGTTTTACAACCTCTACATCGCCTTTTTCGCTAACGATTTTTAGCTCTGGTGTCCAGCCATATCTATATGGGTTTAGTTTTGTTAAATCACCACCGAAGTACTCGCCCATTAAGTTGTAGTATGCACCACCATCGCCGTCTGCTTTGATAGTTCTTGCATCTGGCTCATACTCTTCACTTCCTAAGTGAGTTCCCCAAGGAGTTACAGAACCAGCACATGGTACCCATAATCCGCCAAACTCAGAAAAGTCAATATTTCTTGTATTTACAGCTACTAGTTTACCGTCTGCTTCTTGTTTTAGTTCTGTTACATACATAGCAGCTGGTCTTGTTTCAAAGTGTGAAATCATGAAAATTTTATCACCATAAGTTAGAAGTGATGAGAAGTCGTTATCATCCGAAATTCTCGGGCTTCCATCTTTTGTAGTGATAAGTTTACCATTTGTATCATATAACGCACCAAATACGCCCTCGCCAACTTTATCGCCTGAACGCATAATAGTGTTATAACCTATTTTATACTCTTTGCCATCTATTTTTACGCTTTCGCTTGCTCTGATTTCTCTTTTTTCCGCATCTGTTGTAGGGACAGAAATGCCTTCAAACTCAACGCTAACTAAATCCCCAGCAAGTGCAAGACATGCTGAAACAGAAAGTAATGAAATGATTTTTTTCATACTTGAAACTCCTTGTTAAAAATTACGCTGGAATTATAAATTTAGTTGGAAACATTTGGGAAACATTTTTATGGTTTTTTAACCAAAATTTGTTTCCAAAAAGTTTCTAATAGTTATGTTGTTTTGACATATTTTTTCAAGATAATTTAGTGGCGAGAGATTAGTTTTTTATATGTGGTAGAGAGTCTGTTTTGTTTGAATTTAGCAGGTTTTTAAAAGTGAAGTAGATAGAATAGATTAAAAAAGCCCCTAAGCTTAGGGGCTTAAATTTAAACATTAAAGTCAATAAGAACTTAAGAGTTCATCTCTAAATTTTTTAATTCATTTGCTAGCATAATATCTGGCTTTGCTTGGTTATAAAGTTTTTTACCAAACATAGTAGCAACCCCGCCTAAAGCAACTCCAACTATTAAAACTAAAGCCCCAAGTCCAGCTTTAGAGCCAAGCAGCATTGACACTCCCCAAATAATAATCGCCAAAGAGACAACAAAAAAGAGTGCCGTAAGTATAAACTCGGTTGTTGAGTTTATAAAAGCTGAAAGCATGGATGGCTTTTCAAACTCTTTGTTTGTAAGGACATAGTTATAAGTTTTGTTTGTGGAGTTTTCATTTTTGACTATCGCTATGATGTTGTCTCCATTTTCGATTTTAAACTCAGGTGCACCGTCAACGCCTTCTATTTCTACTCCGCCAACTTTACATTTCCATGAAATTGTAGAACTTTTCTCTAAAGTCGCTTGATTTTTAGTTGTAAATAGTTCTTTTACTTCACCTTTTACCATTATAAAACTACTCATTTTTACTCCTTTGTTTGTGATATATTAACTATTATACCCAAAATTATGGGCTATTTCAGGGCGGTACTCAAAATGCATGGTGTCATAGTGTCTCCATCTGCCGCCCCAGATAAAGCCATTTTTCTCAAAAACAGCAACTATTTCTAAAGGAATAGAGTTTTTATACTCCATACTTCTTTCATGTCTCCAGTAGTGACTTTTGTTATAGTTTATATCTATGGCAATGCCGTAGCTGTGGGCTGAGAGGTAGTTTTCGCCTGCCACTTTTCTATATACATAAGTTCCAGCTGGGTTGTCTAAAAAAGCAAGCAAGGTTCTATCTTTTTTAACTAGTTCGTTTAACTCATCACTTACTTTTTTTAAAGACGCGGCAGCACTATTTTTAGAGTTAAAAGCAAGAGGTTTTTTTACAAAATCTTTTAGCCAAATAACTTCAACTAAGTTCTTTTCAATTTCATGTTTGCTTATGCCATAAATTTTAGCTAGAAACTCGTGATTTCTAGCTCTTCCTATGTCATAAACTGGAGGGTTTTCTAAATTTGGATAGTTTAAGCTAACCATATCTTCGATGTCAGCATTGTTTAAAAGTGAGTGCTCATCTTTTTTAAACCCATCATCAAAAGCTAGTTTTGTGCCATCACTAAAAATAACATCATTATTTACAACTTTTACACCGTAAGCTTTTTCTAAAATTTGAGCTTTTAGGGTAGCTTCGTTTGATAAATTCGCGTCTAAATTTGCACTTAAATTTCCACTGCCAACTACAACCATAGAAACTATTCTTGATAGAAGTAGTCTATCAGGTAGAACTCCTGCGTTTTTACCGATTTCTAGAGTAGTTATCGCAGTTCCTGCGATTAGTGCTCTTCCTTCATTTGCCGTTCTAAGCCCCCAAGCGTTGTGGGTTACTGTAACTTTTCCGTTTACGATGCCAGTGTAGAGCATAGTGTGACCTGGCATATAAAGAACTGTTTTATACGGCACTCCATCACTCTTGATAATGTCAAGTTTTTGTTCATTTGTTAGACCGCTTAAACTTATGTTTTTGTACACTCCGCCTCTCATGCTTCCTTGGGCTTTTGAGTTTCTAGGAAGCCAAACGCCAAATGTCGCCATATAGTCTTTTGTAAAAAGCGAGCAGTCACGGTAATAGCTAAACCCACCCCAGCCATAAGGCTCACCTAAGATGCTATTTATAACTTTTTTTGTGTTCTCACTGTTAAAAGTAGCTGGGAAATTTGTAGCTGAATTGGTAGGAATTTTATAGTTTTCAAGTCCTTTGGATGTAAAAACTCTGCCGTAGTAGAAATTTGCATCACTTCTATCAACCATTAAAATAGTTCCAACTCTTCCGTAAAACAAAAACTCATTTTTTAAGTTTTTTATAGGCGTTCTATCTACTAAAATAGCTATAAAATTTGAGTTTTTAACCATATTTATCTCATTTTGTGACATAAATTTCAAATCCCTTGCATCTACCCAGCCCCAAACAGCGTCATTTTGCACAAACGCAAAGTCACCGTCTCTACTTAAATGTGATACATAAACAGGGTAGTTTATACCTAAAGTCGAGTTAGCTAAGTAGTCAAATGGATAGCCTTCATTTGGGTTTGAGAAGCTATAAAAGATGGGCTCGTGGGACGGTGCATTTCTTAAGAAAGTATTTTTTACAGTGATGGCTGGAAGTGAAAGTGAGCCAAAGGCATTTTCATTTGCATTTGCTTTAATCTCATCAAAATGTTTGTTTGAGTAGGCTCTTCTAGCAGGGGAATAGTAAGTTTTAGAACCTGTGTTTCTATAAGAGTTCAAACCCCAAAAAGCATCTTTTTTAGAAGTTGTTGGCTTTGTAAAGCTCCAAACTCTAAAATATCTCTCTAAAAACTCATCTTTTTTAAGCGTAGTGGGGGTTGCTATGTTTGGCAGTATGCTAACATCTTGCCTAAACTCCAAATCAAGCAGTTTATGAGTGGCAGAGTCTAGCACCACAACTTCAGGCTCACTTTTGGTAGCACAACCTGTAAAAAGCAGTAAAACAGCGATAAAACTAATGATTTTTTTCAAATTTCTGTCCTTTTAAATTTTTGGTTATTATATACTTATTTTATAAACTTTGCTTTATTTATGCTAAGCAAAATTATAAAAAACTATTTTAATTTTAACTTTTTCAAAGTTTTGTTAAACTCAAATTTTCGGCTATAATGTAGTGTTGTACTAATAAATAAAATCACAGCAAGAACGGACTTAAATGAGACTAAAAATAAGACAAACCTTCTTTTTTTATAGGCGTGAGTTTAGAAAATTTGTAAAAAAGCCTTATGGTAAATTTCTACTTTGCTTTCTTTTTGCTAACATTGTGGCATTTTTGCCTAGCTATGAAGGGCTTGGATATAGCGGGTTAGTGACGCTTTTCATCCTTGTTTTTGCAGCGACTTTGTGGGCGACTGAGACTATACCAGCTTACGCTGTTTCGCTTTTAATCATCTTTTTAAATATAGTCTTAATCGCTTATGATGGGTTTGACTTTAGTCAAAAGGATGCGAACTGGCAAATCTACATTGAACCTTGTGCAAATCCTTTGATTTTTCTGTTTATCGCAGGGTTTATCATCGGAAAAGCTGCTAGTAAAACTAAGTTAGACGAGCTTTTTGCCAAAAAAATACTTGAGTTGGTCGGAAATAAACCTAAAAATATTTTAGCGGCGATTCTTTACATAAGTTTCCTTTTTTCTATGTTTATGTCAAATACAGCAACCGCTGTGATGATGCTAACTCTTATAACTCCGATAGTTTCAGCGTTAGATAAAGATGATCGGTTTGCAAAAGCACTTCTTTTGGCGGTATGTGTTGGCTCAAACATCGGTGGGATGGGGACGATTATCGGAACGCCGTCAAATGCTATCGCTGTTGGGTCTTTAGGTGAGAATGGACCAAGTTTTTTAATGTGGTCGGTTTATGCTCTCCCACCATCTCTTTTAATAGCTACATTTTTAATGTTTTACTTATATAGAACTTATCCATCAAAAACTACAACTATAGATATCAAAAAAATAACTCACATTAGTCTAAGTGGTTCATCATCTAGCAAATCTCCAGCCGTTCCACAGTGGAAAAGAACTTTAACTATAACTATGCTTTTTTTAACCATACTCTTATGGCTTACAAGTGGGCTACACGGTGTTCCAGCAAGCGTGGTAGCATTTTTGCCTATCGTTGTGCTTACAAGTTCGGGAATTTTAAACAGTGCAGACATCAGAACTCTTCATTGGGATATAATCATTTTAATAATCGGTGGTCTTTCTTTAGGTACAGCGGTAATGGAAAGTGGACTAGCTAAGTGGTTCTCAACTAGCTTTGATGTAAAAAGCTTTAGCTCTGTTGGTTTTACTTTGATGTTTTGTTATATCATCGTAATCATTTCAAACTTTATGAACAGCACCAGTGCTACAAATATCATAGTTCCGTTAGTTGCGGCTTTTGCAACATCTTTTTCAAGTCTAGAAATTTCTATGGCTGTTGTTTGTGTGGGGTTAAGTGCTTCTTTTGGTATAACTTTGCCAGTCTCTGCTCCGCCAAACGCTGTTGCCTACTCGGTTGGAAGGCTTGAGATAAAAGATTTTGCAAGGATTGGGATAATGGTTGGACTTTTTGGACCATTGATTGTTTTTAGCTGGATTTATCTTATATTTTAAAAATATGCTAAAATTTGAGTTTTTAAATTTAGGATGAAATTTGCAAACAGAGGATTTATTAAACAAAGTAATCAAAACTTTGGAAGAGTCACACCTGTTTTTAACAGGTGGTGGGGGGGTTGGGAAAAGCTATATAACAAACAAAGTTATGGAGCATTTTAGAGCAAATGGTAAAAACGTCGTAGCTTTAGGAAGCACTGGGGTTAGTGCTGTAAATATCGGCGGTATCACACTTCATGCGTTTTTTGGTTTTGGGATTTGTAAAAACCAGCAAGAGTTAAAAGAGTATGATAGAAGCAGAAGAGCTAAGGAAAAACTTGCAAGCTTGGCTGAAATTTTAAGCAAAACTGAGCTTTTAATCATAGATGAAATTTCCATGGTTTCATCGGAACTTTTTTTGATGATTTACGAGAGACTTTTTAAACTTAACTTTGGTGGGAAGATAATGGTAGTGGGGGACTTCTACCAACTTCCGCCCATCGTAAAAGATGAAAAAAACGACCTTTTTACAAACAAATATGCTTTTTCATCTCACGCTTGGGAGCTTTTAAATTTCACAAATATAGAGTTTATAAAGTCAAAAAGAACAACTGATTTAGAGTTTTATAGAGTTTTATCGCTCATTAGAGTTGGTAGGGTTGATGAGAAAATCACTTCATATCTAAAGCAGTTTTTAACAAGCTCTAACAGTTTAGATAGTGATATGACAACCCTTTTTGGCAGAAACAAAGAAGCAGACGCTTTAAACTCGCTAATGCTTAGTAGAATTGATGCAAATTTAGAAACTTTTGAAGGCTATACAGAGATGAATGTCAAAGGCGTTCATCCTGAAAAAGTTGATAAATGGATAAAAAATCTAAACGTTGCTCCTGTTTTTGAGTTTAAAGTTGGTGCAAGAGTGCTTTTTACTATGAACAAATACAGCCTTGATAGAAACGATATGGAGTTTTATAACGGCGAAAAGGGCGTTATAGTTGAGGTTAAAAAAGATGAGTTTGGCTTTGTGACATCTGTTTTTATAGAAAAAGAAGATAGTGACGTTGTAGAAGTTTTGCCAAATGGCTATGAGATGGGCGAGTTTGTGGCTTTGGGTGATGAGGTGAAGTATGAAGTTATGGCTACATTTTATCAGTTTCCACTTCGCCTTGCTTATGGTATCACGATACACAAAAGTCAAGGTATGAGTATAGAAAACTTAACTTGCAATTTAGATAATATCTTTGCTGAAGGACAGCTTTACGTGGCTCTTTCAAGAGCTACAAACCCTAAAAGTTTAAAAATAGTTTATACCCGCTATGAGCCGTTTGAGCGGTATATCCAAAGAGTTGTTAAGACAAACAAAGCTGTGGATGAGTTTTATCAAAATGAGAGTTTTATTTACTATGAGTAGTAAGCTTAGAGCCACTCTAAAAGCTAAATTTTAAAATTAAATTTAGCTTTTAGGAACTCCAGCTTTTGTTAGTTCGCAAAATTTTATCCCTTTTAGACCTGAAATTTGCTCTTTGAACTTCACTATATCTTTTCCAAGACCTCTTAAGGTGGAGGTTTCTAAACAGTTGCTATGGTCTAGGTGGATGTGGTTTGTGCAGATTATCTCTAAGTTTGTGTCATGTTCGATAGCGATTTTTTTAGTTACTAAATCTGTTTGATGATGGTCGTAGATGGTGGTTAAAACACCGATGTGAACGGTGCTTTCATCATCCCAGCTATCTTTTACAACTTTTTCTCTTATGAGATCCCTTACAAACTCACTTCTTGAAGCATAATTTCCAGCTTTTAGTCTCTCGTCAAGAAGCTCAAGTAAATCTTCAGGAAGAGAGACGCTAAACCTTACAATACCACGCATGACTTACTGCACCACCACATCATACTCTTTTGGATATACAGGAAGAAGCAGGCTATCATCTATATACTCATTTTTCCTAACATCACTAAATTTAATCACCACGTCATTATCAAGTCTATCTTTGTAGCTTATCTCACTCATAAGGCCATCTTTTAGGGTTAGAGTGTAGGTTATAGTGTCAAGCTCTGCTTGATAAGTGTCTTTTGATACTTTGGTAGCACTTTTTATAACGTCTATTAAATTTGGAACATTGGTCAAGCTCGTATAGATAACTTGCTCTAAATCAGGCTCGATTATCGCAACTCTTTCATAGTTAAAATAGATATTTTTTACAGTTGGGCTTTTATAGTGCCAAAAAGCGTTGTTGTGCGTAGTCATGAAATTTCCACTATACTCTATCTTGCTTCCATCGCTTGTGACGGTTTGCACGAAGTTACTTTTTAGAGTTTTAAACTCTAATTCATTTGCAAAAACAAAGCAAGGTAGTATAAAAGCGAGTTTTAAAATAGTTTTTTTCATATTTCATCCTTAAAATTTCAAAAATTCTAACAAGTTTAAATAAATATATGTTAAAATGATAGGTTAAAATTATTAATGGGGTAAATTTATGATAAAAAGTATAGCAAGAAAGATTTTTGGTACTCAAAACGATAGAATCGTCAAAGCTTATGCAAAAAGAGCGATGCAGATAAATGCACTAGAGAGCGAGTTTGAAAAGTTAAGTAATGATGAGTTAAAAGCTAAATTTAACGTTTTAAGAGAAGATGTTGCTAGCGGGACAAGAACTTTAGATGATGTTTTAAACGAAGTTTTTGCAATCGTTAGAGAGGTAGGAAAAAGAGTTTTAGATATGCGTCATTTTGACGTTCAGTTAATCGGTGGTATGGTACTTCACGATGGAGATATCGCAGAGATGAAAACGGGCGAGGGTAAAACTTTAGTCGCAACTCTTCCTGTTGTTTTAAACGCAATGACTGGAAAAGGTGTTCACGTAGTTACAGTAAACGACTACTTAGCAAAAAGAGACGCTAGAGAAATGGGCGTTTTATATGAGTTTTTAGGCTTTAGCGTTGGGGTAATCGTAAGTGGCGAGTATAACGACCAAGTAAGAAAAGCTGCTTATGATGCGGATATAACTTACGGGACAAACAACGAGTTTGGCTTTGACTATCTAAGAGATAATATGAAGTTTAGGTTTGAAGATAAAGTTCAAAGAGAGCATAACTTTGTTATCGTTGACGAAGTTGATAGTATTTTGATAGATGAGGCTAGAACTCCGCTTATCATCTCAGGGCCAACTAATAAAACTCTTGATGGATATATCAAAGCAAACGAAGTAGCTCTAAACTTAACTAAAGGAAAGCTACCTGAAGACCCTAGCGAGAAGCCAAGCGGGGACTTTATAGTAGATGAGAAAAACAGAACTATCGTTCCAACCGAAGAGGGTATCACAAAAGCAGAAAAGCTTTTTGGCGTTGATAACCTGTATAGCTTAGAAAATGCTGTTTTAAGCCATTATCTTGACCAAGCACTAAAAGCAAACTATCTTTTTGAAAAAGATGTAAACTATGTGGTAAAAGATGGGCAAGTTGTAATAGTCGATGAGTTTACAGGAAGACTTAGCGAAGGAAGACGTTTTAGCGAAGGGCTTCACCAAGCATTAGAAGCAAAAGAGGGTGTTAAAATTCAAGAAGAGAGCCAAACTCTAGCTGATATTACCTTCCAAAACTACTTTAGACTTTATGACAAACTTGCTGGTATGACAGGAACTGCTCAAACAGAAGCGACTGAGTTTAGTCAAATTTACGGACTTGAAGTTATCTCAATCCCAACAAACGTTCCGGTTCAAAGAATCGACCAAAACGATTTAATCTACAAAACAGAAAGAGAGAAATTTAACGCTGTTATTGAAGAGATAAAAAGAGCGAACAAAAAAGGACAACCTGTTTTAGTAGGAACTGCTTCTATTGAAAAAAGTGAAGTTTTACACAAACTTTTACAAGAAGCTAAAATTCCTCACTCCGTCCTAAACGCTAAAAACCACGAAAAAGAGGCTGAAATCATCCTAGACGCTGGTGCAAAAGGAGCTGTAACTGTTGCAACAAATATGGCTGGACGTGGTGTTGACATTAAGATAAATGACGAAGTAAGAGCTCTTGGTGGGCTCTATGTTTTAGGAACAGAAAGACATGAAAGTAGACGTATAGATAACCAATTACGTGGGCGTTCAGGAAGACAAGGTGATCCAGGGGAGAGTAGATTTTACTTAAGTTTAGAAGATAACTTGCTTAGAATTTTTGGAAGTGATAAAATCAAAGGGATAATGGAGCGTCTTGGAATCCAGGAAGGCGAAAGTATCGAGAGTAGAATGGTAACAAGGGCGGTTGAAAATGCTCAGAAAAAAGTGGAGAACCTACACTTTGAGAGTAGAAAACATATCCTAGAGTATGATGATATCGCAAATGAGCAGAGAAAAACTGTATATAAGTATAGAAACGAACTTTTAGACCCTGAGTTTGATTTAAGCGATAAAATTAACTCAAACAGAGAAGATTATGTTCAGTTTATCCTTGAGCATGCTGAGTTTTATGATGGGATGCCAAAAGAGGATTTTAACCTAGAAGCTGTGGTTAGCCAGTTCCAAGCTGAGATAGGACACACGTTTGATATAGAGAGACTAAAAGAGTGCGAAACATTTGCAGAACTTAAAAAATATATCGTAGATGAGTTAAAAACTGCTTATGAAACTAAAATGAGCGTTATAGAAAAAGAGCAAAAAGAAGCTATTGAAAAGCAAGTTTACTTACAAATCGTAGATAGAGACTGGAGAGAGCACCTTTATCAAATGGATATCTTAAAAACAGGTATCGGACTTAGAGGATATAACAGAAAAGACCCACTAACTGAGTATAAAAAAGAGAGTTTTGATCTATTTGTAGAGCTTGTTACAGGACTTAAAAACAATAGTATTAGAATGCTTCAAGCTTTAAGATTTAAAACAAAAGAAGAAATTGAAGCCGAAGAGAGAGCCATAGAAGCAGCTAGACAAAAAGCTTTAGAAGAACTTGAGAGAACTATGAAAAGAAACAGAGACGAAGATGACTCTAGTGGGGCAAGAGAGCCGATAAGAGTTGAGCCAAAACCAAAAAGAAATGAGCCATGCCCTTGTGGAAGTGGTAAAAAATATAAAGAGTGCTGTGGAATAAGTGGTCCTAAAAAAGGAATTTTTGCTGAGTAACCAGTGTAAAAATAGAAAAATAGGATAAATAAATTTGACAAAATATTTAGTTTTAAAATATCTTCGTTTTGATAAAACTCAGCCTTTTATAACTCTTTGTGCTGTTTTGGCGTTCTTGGGGGTGAGTATCGGGCTGATGGTTTTAATCGTTGCTATGGCGATAATGAACGGGTTTGATAAAGAGTTTCAAAGAAAACTTTTTACCATGAACTACCCAATCACAATCTTTAGCTACTATAAAGGTGGCATTAGTCAAAGTGACTTAAAAGCCTTAGAAGATGAGTTTCCAAGCATAAACTTTAGTCCATATATCACGTCCCAAGTTATAGTAAAAGCAGCTAATAAGCTTGAGGGTGGGGTGATGTTTGGTGTGGATTTGGAAAAAGAAAAAAAGATTAACTCCGTTGTAAACGAGGGTGCAAAAGATGCAAACTTAAGTGGCTTTGGTGTGATGATAGGAAAAGGGATAAAAGATGAGTTTTTCCTAAGCAATGATGACAAAGTTACTATGATTTTTACTAAGATGGATCCGGGTGGCTTTTCTATGATACCAAAGATGAAGCGTTTTGATGTGAGGGCTGACTTTGAGTCTGGGTTAATCGCTTATGATAAAGCCTATGTTTACGCAGATATCAACGACCTAGCCAAAGTTTTAGAGTATCAAGAGGGGAGTTTTGATGGGATTCATATCTACTCAGATGACCCATTTAAAGATAAAGAGTTAATCGGTGCAAAACTTCCGCATGATAATATGAAAATAATGGGCTGGTGGGAGCAAAACGGTAACTTTTTCTCAGCTCTTGCGTTAGAAAAAAGAGCTTTGTTTATTGTTTTAATGCTTATAATTTTAGTTGCAAGCTTAAATATCATAAGCTCACTTTTAATGACTGTGATGAACAGGCGTCAAGAAATCGCTCTAATGCTAAGCCTTGGAGCATCTAAAAAAGAGGTTAAAAATACTTTCTTTTCTCTTGGTATGGTGATAGGCGGTGGTGGGATAATCTTTGGTCTTATTTTAGGGCTTTTTGGGGTGTGGCTTTTTGGAAGCTTTGATATCATCGACCTACCAGCTGATGTTTATGGTAGCTCTAAGCTTCCGATGGAGCTCTCATCCGTGGATTTAGCGATGATTTTAATAGGTGCTATTGTTATAGTGACCTTGTCATCTTACTACCCAGCTAAAAAAGCCACAGAGATAGATGTTTTACAAACATTGAGGAATGAGTGACACCTCAAATGGTGTCGCGAACTTGCGACAGCAAGACGAGCGATAGCGAGTAGAGGGTCTTTGATGACCTTACTCGCCGTAAGCGAAGCGAAACGGACGAACGAAGTGAGTATTGCACCTCAAATGATGTCACGAACTTGCGTCAGTAAGACGAGCGATAGCGAGTAGAGGTATTTGCTGACCTTACTCGCCGTAAGCGAAGCGTTTTTTGGCAATTTATATTAAATTTGCTAATACTTTTCGTATCACGATAACAGCCCTCACGAGTGCTACGAAAAGCATTAGCAAATAAATGTAGTGAAGCAAGCTGTTTATGGCGTATTAAAAAATTTATAAATCAAAAAAAGGAAAATCATGTTAAATTTACTACTTTTTATAATAGTTGCTTTTGTTGTCTTTAAGCTAGGCTATGAGTATGGCTTAAAAGGGCAGAGCAAATTTATGGATAAAACTGACACTTTGTTAGAAAAATTTAGAGTAAAACTAAGAGATTGGATAAATAAAGAGTGATTTTACTCACTCTTTATTTAGTTTTTGACTAACTTCTTTTTGCATAGAACTCTTTTTTAAACTCACTAAATTTACCCTCTAGTATCGCCTCTCTCATCTGCTTCATTAAATTTAGATAATAGTGCAGATTATGTAGGCTTGCTAAACGGTAAAAAGTTAGCTCTTTTGCTCTATAGAGATGATTTAAATACCCTTTTGAGTAGAGTCTGCAAGTGTGACAACTACACTCTTTATCTATTGGCTCATCATCGTGGATAAATTTAGCACTTTTGATATTTATCTTGCCATAACTTGTAAAAATAGTCCCATTTCTAGCGTTTCTTGTAGGCATCACACAGTCAAACATATCAACGCCACGTTCCACGTTTTCAACTAAATCTTCAGGCGTTCCAACACCCATCAAATAACGCGGTCTGTTTTTATCAATGAAGGGAATAACTCCTTCAACTGTATCATACATCTCTTGATTAGTTTCTCCAACGCTAAGTCCACCGATAGCAAGTCCGTCAAACTCCATCTCACAAAGCTTTTGGGCACAAAATTTCCTTGCTTCATAGTCAGTTCCGCCTTGAATTATCCCAAATAGGTTTTGATGTAACCCAACACCTTGGCTTTGTCTAAGTCTATGATACTCAAGTGCTTCTCTTCCCCATTTTATAGTTCTATCCAAGCTTAGCTTTATTCTCTCTTTTGTTGCCGGAAGTGCTACTAAATCATCAAGTATCATCATGATATCGCTTCCAAGTTCGTGCTGGGTGTCTATAACTGATTTGGGTGTGAAGTAATGCCTTGAGCCATCTATATGAGAAGCAAATTTGATGCCTCCCTCATCTGCTTTTGAAATATCACTCAAACTAAATGCTTGAAACCCGCCACTATCAGTTAAAAAGCTTCTGTTAAACTTAGTAAATCCATGAAGTCCGCCAAATTTCTTAACCACTTTAGAGGTTGGGCGAAGATACATATGGTAAGTATTTGCTAAAATAATCTTTGCATCTAGTATCTCACTCATATCATAAGCATCTAAACTTTTTACCGCTCCAACTGTCCCAACAGGCATAAAAACTGGAGTTTGTATGGTGCTGTGAGCCGTTTTAATCGTGCAAGCTCTAGCATTGCCGTCTGTTTTATCTATATTAAATTCCATTTTGCTATAATATCCTTTTAAATTTTGGAGTAAATTAATGAAAAATATTCTTATAATCGCCGATGGTATTTTAGCCAAAAATTTCTTAGAAACCACGGTTAATCTAAAGAATTTAAAACATAAATATACCATAGTTTACTATAATGACGAAACTATAAGTGATAAAATCAAAGGCGAAAACATCTCACTTCACAAATTTGACCCAACGAGTTATGAAAAACTTAGTGAAATGATGGTTGAGAAATTTGCCACATCTACTGTTATTATGGACAAAGAGCTAGACGCTTTATGTGTGTATGAAAACTTACGTAGGCTAAACGAAGAGCTAGATATCTATCTGCTTGATAAATGGGGGCTAATTGATAGCATTGGAAAAGATAGCCATTTAAGAGTAATCGACGCTCTTTCAATCCTTACTTCAAGGCTCGTTGGCTACTTGCCAGACCACCCAGTTTTAGCCGATAGTATCGGACTTGGAAAAGGCGAGATAATGGAAGTAAAAGTTCCAGCAGGCAGCTCTTTTGCTTATAAAAAAGTAGGTATGCTTCAAGGAAAGTTTAAAATTCCCATAATTTACCGCTATAACAATATGGTCATAACTAAATATAACACCATGATTTTCCCAAATGACACTCTTTTGGTGGTTGGCGAGCCAAATGTTTTAGAAGATGTTTATAGAGTTATCAAAGAAGCAAAAGGACAGTTCCCATCACCTTTTGGGATAAATTTCTATCTTATCTTAGATATGATTCGCCTAGAAGAAGATGAGTTTAAGAAAATCATGAAAAACGCTAAATTTTTAAATGAAAAACTCACAAACCATAAGCTCTACATTAGAGTTATAAACCCAACTCTCTCTCCTATGCTTGATGAAGTGAGGGAGCTCATAGACGATGATAGCTTTGAGATTTTAATAGAGTATAGAAAAAACAGCCCTTTGATTATGAAAGAAGATATCGAGAAGTATAAAGTTGGTATGGTTATAGCAAATAACAGCTTTTTTGAGCAGTATAAAAGGCTTTTTTACAACCTAAAAACACCGGTTTTAACTCTTGGAGAGTGTGACGTGGACGATTTAGAAAAAGGTATAGTTTTAGCTGGAAATGACTCTCAAACAAGCGAAGCAAGTGTTATATTCGACCTTTGTGGACAGCTTGGGCTTGATATTTATCTCTACTACTACGGCGAAGATAGTGATATGATTAAGAGATATCATGATTTAGCGGGGCTATTTGAAGGAAAGCTTATAGTTGAAGATGACCAAAACATGAACCCTTATGTAAGGCTAAAAGATGAGTGCAAATTCTTGCATTTTGTGCCGTTTAATGATAAGATACTAAACAGAAAAATTACAGCAGGTCTGACAAAAAACCTAGATGATTTGTATTTTAGACTTAAAAATAACTACCAGTTATTTATCCCAGAATTTTATGAAATTTAAAGGCTAAAGATGAAAATAGATATAAACTTAGACGAAAAAAGCTATAGCATTTATATAGATGAACTAAATACTCTTAAATTTAACTCAAAAGTTGCCATCGTTACAAACCAAAAAGTTGGCGGACTTTGGCTAAAAGATTTGCTTCCTAGAATTGAGGCCAGTGAGATAACTTTGATTTCCATACCCGATGGGGAGATGTATAAAAACTTTGACACGCTAAACTACATCCTAGAGCAACTTTTCGTTGCAAAACTTGATAGAAAAAGTACCCTTATTTCTTTTGGTGGTGGAGTTGTAAGCGACATAACGGGCTTTGCTGCAAGTATCTATCAAAGAGGGATAAACTTTATAAATATCCCAACCACGCTTTTAGCTCAAGTAGATGCAAGTGTGGGCGGAAAAACAGGGATAAATACTAAATTTGGTAAGAACTTAGTAGGTGCATTTTATCAGCCAAAGGCAGTTTATTGTGAGAGCAAGTATCTAGACACTTTAGAGGCAAGAGAGTTTGCAGCAGGTGTGGCAGAAGCTATAAAAATGGCTGTTATGTTTGATAAAGAGTTTTTTGAGTTTTTTAAAACCGCAAATTTAAGTGACAAAAAAGAGCTTGGACATCTGATAAAAAGATGTAATGAACTAAAAGCTTGGGTTGTAAGCCAAGATGAGAAAGAAGCAGGCATTAGAGCTGTTCTAAACTACGGACACACTTTTGGACACGTGATAGAAAATGAGACTAAATACTCTACTTACTTGCACGGCGAAGCAGTGGCAATAGGTATGAATATGGCAAACCATTTGGCTTTAAAACTAGGACTTTTAAGCAAGGATGAGTTAAATTTAATAGAAGAAACTTTAGTTAAATTTAACCTACCAACAAGATATAAGATAGAAAATTTAGAGAGCTTTTATAAGCTATTTTTCCTTGATAAAAAAACATCAAACAACAAGCTTAAATTTATCCTACCAGATGGAATAGGAAATTTCATCGTAAAAGATGATATAGATAAAAGCGTTGTAGTAAGTGCTTTAGAAGAGTTTTTATGAGATTTATCCTATTTTTTCTAGCATTTCAAAGTTTTCTTTTTGGGATTAATGCAAGTATAGCACTTGATTCAAAGCTGGATTTAAACCTAACTCAAAGTGTTGTTTTTGTAGAAAAAGGCGATGCAAATTTAACCACTACTATCAAGCCAGCAGAGTTAAACGCAACTACTTTGATGGTTCAAAAGCTTTTTAAGGATGTGGAAGCGATAGATAACTCAATCGATGGAAATATCTGGCTTATCCAGTATCAAAACTATATCAGTTATAAAGACTTGATAAAAGAGAGAGATGAGTTAGAGGCAAAGCTAGAAAATTTAGGCAAAGATGATAGAAAAGATACGATTTTAGATGATATTAGAGTTTATAATGAGCAAATTCTACTTCTAAGCGAGTATGAAAACACCCCTTTTTCTAAGATGTTTGCTATAAAGGAAATCCCTGAGTACCAAAAAGTTACTACTCCTTTTACGATACTTTCTGGAATTTCATACATAAAGCAACTTCGCCTTGAAAAAGAGTATCATTTAGAGACTTTAAACTCACTAATTTCTTTAGTTGATAAACTTGAAGAAAAAAGTAGAGTTCTTCACTCGCTTAGTAGCTATATCCCAGCAAATCAAAAAATTATAAACGATACAAAAAAGCTTGATGCTGCTATTAGCGAGTTTCAATCAGCTGAGAGTTTAGGAAAAACAACTTATGATGTTTACTCAAAAAGAGTCGATGAAAGAGTTGCTTTAGTTAGGGCTGATATCAAAGCTCAAACAATGAGAGCTGTTGATATAACCTTGATGGTAACTGTGATATTTTTGCTCTCACTTTTGTTTAAATTTATAGCTAAAAAGTCAGTTAAAGACAACGAGCGATACTATATGGCAAACAAAGCTATAAACTTTGTAACATTTATCCTTATAGTTTTGGTTCTACTTTTTTCATATATAGATAATATCTCTTATGTGGTTACTTTCCTAGGGTTTGCATCAGCTGGTCTTGCTATTGCTATGAAAGATATGTTTATGAGCATGCTTGGCTGGATAGTTATAATGATAGGTGGAACTTATAGAGTTGGAGATAGGATAAAGGCTAGAAAAGGCAACGGGGAAGTTTATGTGGGCGATATCATAGATATCTCGCTTCTTAGAATGACTATCTATGAAGATATCTCTATGACTACAAGAGAGATAAGAAGAGCTGGGCGGATAATCTTCGTGCCAAACAACTATATCTTTACAGAACTTATCTCAAACTACAGCCATAGCGGGATGAAAACTGTGTGGGACGGGATAGATATACTCCTTACTTTTGATAGTAATCATAAAAAAGCTATCTATATCATAAGAAATATAGTTAGGCAGTACTCAAAAGGCTACACCGACATCGCAAAACAGCAGATGAATAAACTAAGAAGTCAGTATAGTATCAAAAACCCAAGCGTTGAGCCAAGAATTTTCCACTTCTTTGAGCCATATGGTATGCTAATAAGTGTTTGGTACATGACAAACTCATACGCAACCTTAGCTTTAAGAAGTACGATTTCAGGGGAAATTTTAGAAGCACTTCAAAAAGAAGATGATATCCATATAGCTTATCCAACTCATACTTTACAGATGAAAGAAGACGCTCACTCTTTATATAAAGAAGAAAAGCTTCCTGAGAAAAAAGAAGAAAATAGTAGTAATGAGTAAAAAAGTATATTTTAAAACCTTTGGTTGTAGGACAAATATCTACGATACAGAGATAATGAAAAACTCTATTGAGAGTTATGAAATTTGCGAAGATGAAAGTAGTGCTGATATTATCGTAGTAAACTCATGCACCGTTACAAACGGAGCTGATAGCGATGTGAGAAACTATCTAAACAGAGCAAATAGAAGCGGTAAAAAGGTGTTTTTAACAGGGTGTGGGGCGATAAGCAAGGGAGAAGAGCTTTTTAAAGAGAACAAAGCTTTTGGTGTCTTTGGAATGGGTGAAAAGCTAAAAATAGATGAGTTTTTAAAAAGAGATGATAAATTTATCGAACTTGGAAATTTAGATAGCATAGAAAAAGGAAGCGTAGTAAGCTTTAGCTCTCATACAAAAGCGTTTTTGAAGATTCAAGAAGGGTGTAACTTTAACTGTAGCTACTGTATCATCCCAAGTGTTAGAGGAAAAGCAAGAAGCAAAGATGAAAACGCTTTACTAGAAGAAGCTACACATTTAGCAGAAAATGGCTTTAGTGAGATAGTTTTAACTGGGACAAATATCGGAAGTTATGGCAGAGACAAAGACACAAGCTTAGCCAAACTTCTTAAAAAACTAAGTCAAATCAAAGGCATTAAAAGAGTTCGTCTTGGAAGCTTAGAGCCATCTCAAATAGATAGTGAGTTTAGAGAGCTTTTGGATGAAGAGTGGCTTGAGAGACACCTTCACATCGCACTTCAGCACACTTCTCAAAAAATGCTAACTATTATGCGTAGGAGAAATAACGCTTTTAGAGATTTAGAGCTTTTTAATTATCTAGCGAATAAAGGCTTTGCTTTAGGGACTGACTTTATCGTTGGACACCCGGGGGAGAGTAGTGAAATTTGGACTGAAGCTATGCAAAACTTTAAGAAATTTCCACTAACTCACATCCATGCTTTTATCTACTCGCCAAGAGATGGAACTCACTCAGCAGCTATGAAAATGGACGTAAATGGTAAGGTGGCAAAAGAAAGGCTTAAGTTTATTAAAAACATTGTTGATATAAACAATTTTAATTTTAGAAAAAAGCGGTATAATGAGAGTTTGAAAGTCCTAGTTGAGCAAGAAATTGATGGGCATTATACAGGTTTTGATCAGTTTTATAATGGAGTTTTTATAAAAAGTGATGAGAGCTTAGTAAATAGATGGATAGAGGTTGGAAAATATGAAGTCACTAAAGCAGGAAATTTTGCAAAAATTTAAACTAAACAAACTAAATATAACTCTTGTTTTTTTAGTTATTTTAATCATTCTTTTAAGTATAGTTTATTTTAGAGATAGCTCTGTTTATATAAGCGGGGCTGAGTATGAGCACTTAATTGATACTCAAAACATTCAAAAAGCAAGCATTGAGGGCGACAAGGTCTATTTAACCTATCAAGGAAAAAGATATATAGTTTTAAAAGATGCTATTGATTTAGAAGAGCTTTTTAGCGTTACAAAGATAGAGACAACAGACCCAACGCCACTTTGGGCGGAGTTTTTACTCATCATAATAATGGCATTTTTCCTTGTTGTAATGATGGATTTTTACTTTAGAAGAAGAGCAGTTAGTAGACTAGAGCCAGTAAAAGAGCAAAACATTGTGGGTGCTGGGTTTGAGCACTCTTTTAAGCCCGTTATTTCAAATACTAAATTTAGCGATGTTGCAGGCATTGATGAGATAAAAAGTGAGCTTTTTGAGATAGTTGACTTCTTGCAAAACCCTGAAAAATATAGAAATTTTGGTATCAAACTTCCAAAAGGAGTTCTAATGGCAGGACCTCCAGGGGTTGGAAAGACTTTAATCGCAAAAGCAGTAGCAGGAGAGGCTGGAGTGCCATTTTACTATGAAAGTGGTGCAAATTTTAGCCAGATGTATGTAGGACTTGGTGCAAAAAAAGTAAGAGAGCTTTTTGCAAATGCTAAGTCAAATGCTCCATCTATTATATTTATAGATGAAATAGATGCTGTTGGAAAAAGCAGAGGCGAGGGAAGAAACGATGAGAGAGAAGTTACTCTAAACCAACTTTTAACCGAGATGGACGGCTTTGAAGAAAATAGCGGTGTTATAGTAATAGCCGCGACTAATAAAATTGATATGATAGATGAAGCTCTGCTTCGTCCTGGACGGTTTGATAGAAGAGTTTTTGTCTCACTTCCAAACTATAAAGATAGGATTGAAATTTTAAAACTTCACCTAAAAGATAAAAACTACGACCTTGATTTAAGTAAATTATCAAGAATGAGTGTTGGTTTTAGTGGGGCAGGACTTGCAACTTTTGTAAATGAAGCAACTCTTTTTGCACTAAAAAGCGGAACACCACTACTTGAGCTTAGTCATTTTGAAGCGGTAAAAGGGAAAATTCTTTTTGGTAAAAGAAAAGATCCAGTTCTTAGTGAAGGCGAGAAGGAAATTCAAGCCCTTTATCAAGGGGCAAAAGCTCTAACAGCTTACTGGTATAATCTTCATTTTGATAAGGTAAATCTGCTTGAAAATGAGTTTATAGATGAAGATAGAGAGATAGTTTCAAAAACTCTTTTAGAAAACAAACTCAAAGTTTATCTAAGCGGAATCGAAGCTCTTAGGGTTTATAAAAACGATGTCTTTAGCAACTCCCAGCAAGATATGCAAAAAGCACTTAGTTTAGCTAGTGATATGGTGTTTAAATACGCTATGAGCGAGAGTTTGATACCTGATAATAGTAGTGTTTTAAAGATACTTAGTGAAAACAGAAGTGAAGTAAATGAGTTTTTAAAAACTATGCAAACCCCGCTAGTTGAAATTTCAAAGCAAATTTTTGCTTTTGAGACTATTGGCTATGAAAAAATAAGAGAAATTTTACAAATTAATTTTGAAGGAGAAGAGAGTAATGGATAAGATAAAAATAGGTATTTTAACTATGAGTGATAGAGCAAGTAGTGGCGAGTATGAGGATAAGTCAGGTGCTGCTATAAAAGAGATTTTAAATGAGTGGATAGTTAATGAAATAGAGTATTTTTATGAGATAATTCCAGATGATTTTGATCTCATAAAAGAGAATTTAATCAAATTTTGTGATGAATGCGAGTGTGATTTAGTTGTGACAACTGGAGGAACTGGTCCAGCCCTAAGAGATGTGACACCTGAGGCAACTGAGATAGTTTGTGATAAGATGATGCCAGGTTTTGGTGAGCTTATGAGATTAGAAAGTCTTAAATATGTCCCAACTGCTATTTTATCTCGCCAAACTGCTGGAGTTAGGGGAAAAAGCTTTATTGTAAATTTACCAGGAAATCCAAAGGCGATAAGAGAGTGTTTAGAGCCTATTTTTCCAGCTACCCCATACTGTATAGACTTGATAGGCGGTTCATATATAGAAACTGATGAGAGTAAAATGAAAGTTTTCCGCCCAAAACATGCTATAAGAAATAAGTAAAAAACTGTTGAAATTCACTACAGTCGTCATTGCGAGGAGCGTAGCGACGTGGTAATCTAGACCTTAAAATTTTAGAGTCTTTTTTGACAAATTTGGTTTTTAATCTCTTTTTAATCCAGGTAAAGATTGTCACGATTTTCTACGAAAATCTCGCAATGACGATATGCGGTATTTAAACAACATTTATATGTAGATTTTTCATAACCTTAAAAGCCATCTCTTGCATCTCTAAGTCATTTGATGAAGTTGCTTTCTTATCAACGATGATGTTACTCTCCATGCTTGCAGCTTTTGCAATTACAGCGTTTGAGATAACGCAGATATTACTTACAAGCCCGCAAAGTTCGATATTTTTATAATTTTTATCTTTTATCATCTCGCCAAACTCAAACGAGCCAAAACTAGGTTTTTCAATCACTGGATATTTTTCAGTGTAAGGTTTTAACTCTTTATAAATTTCATGCCCATGAGTTCCCTTTATACAGTGCTCAATCGGTAAGAAACTTCCCTCGATAGAGCTCATATAACAGCTTCCATGAGTATCGAGAGTAAAGATTATATCATCACCCCTTGCTTCATACTCTTTGATTTTTTCTATGATATGTGGAACTATATCGCTAGCCCCCTCAAAGCCCAAAGCACCGTCTATAAAGTCATTTTGCACATCTATAACTACAAGTAAGTTTTTCATTTCTCTCCTTCAAATGTTAAATTCAGAGATTGTATCTTAAAAGAGTAAATTTTAAATGGTAGATAATATTTTGGCGATATTTTAAGTTAAAAGTGGTGCCCGGGGCCGGAATCGAACCGGCACGGAGTTGCTTCCGTCAGATTTTGAGTCTGATGCGTCTACCAATTTCACCACCCGGGCAGTTTAGTTTGAGTAGTAAAATAAAATGTTAATTATACAGCTTTTTTCTTAAAATTTATATAAATTTTAAGAAAAAACTCAAATTTAACTATTTACTTCTTGATATCAAAACCCCAGCAAAGATTATGAGAAAAATCCCTATAAAAGCCACTCCATCAGGAAAAGCATCGCCTAAAAACCAGCCAAAAAGCATAGAAAAAGGGATATTTGCATAACTTATGGGTGCGACTATCCCAGCCTTGCTAACGCCGTAACTTTTAGTCATATAAACTTGAGCGATAGTGGCAAAAAGCCCCATCCCTGCGATATAGACAAAGTCAAGCCCACTTGGCATTATAAAAGGAGAGAGCATAAAGTCTAAATTTGGGTTTTGATAAAACGGAGCAATCCCCATCAAAATAATTGGGAAAACCGTCCCAACTATCATGAAGGATAGCACGATTGAACGGGTGTCATAATACTTTCTAAGTTCCCTAATGCTAGTATAAGCAAGCCCGCCACCAAGCCCACTAAATATACCTAAAATATCGGTTTTACTAAAGCCAATCTCTGGTTTTATAAATAAAATTAGCCCAAAAAACCCTATAAATATCGCACTCCAGCCGATTTTACCGATTTTTTCTTTTAGGAAAATATATGCAAAAAATGCGGTAAATATAGGCGAAGTTTGAGAAAATATCATAGCGTTTGCAAGCGGGATATTTGCGATGTTGTAAAAAAATGCTAATAGGGCTAAAAACCCTATAAAACCTCTAAAAAATAGTAGAAGTGGCTTACCGCCGATGTTTTTTAAAGGGGATTTCAAAACGCTTATGTAGATTAGAATTATTCCTATAAGATTTCTAAAAAACACAACCTCCAAAGAGCTTAAATTTGAACTTAAAAGCTTAGTAAAAACTCCCATGGTAGCAAAGCAAAGTGCAGAAATAAGCATATAAACTATACCGATATTGATATTTTTAAACATTTTAACCTTTAGAAGATAAATTTATAAAACTAGATGAGTATATCTAAACTTTATAACTATCTCTAAATTTAAAGGTCATTAAGTTCTGAAGTATCCCAAAAAGACACATAAATGTTATAAAACTACTCCCCCCATAGCTAAAAAACGGTAACGGTATCCCAACAACAGGGGCTAAGCCTATCGTCATAGCGATATTTATCGAGGCATAGATGAAAATTAAAAGTCCGATTCCAGTTGCGACGACCCGGCTAAAATAGTCATCTTTGAGCTTAAAATTTAGTGCTAAGAGATGTAGGATTAAAAAAAGATATAAGCTCATTAAAAAGACATTTCCTATGAAGCCAAATCTCTCGCTGTTGTATGAAAATATAAAGTCACTCGTTGCAATCGGCAAAAACTTAAAGTGAGTTTGGGTTGCTTCATTTTTTGGTTTACCATTCATACCGCCATTTCCTATGGCGATAATGGACTGTTTTACGTGGTAGCTTGGCTCATCTGAGATAAAATCGGTTATCCTTTTTTTCTGATAGTCGTGTAGGTTCTGATACATCAGGGGTGAGATGAGAGCAACAGAAGTTGCTAAAACTATCCAAATTTTCCTATCAACTCCTATGATAAAAAGTATCCCAAACCCACATAAAAGCAGTATCAAAGCCGTTCCAAGGTCTGGTTCTTTTAGAATCAAGATAAAAGGAAGCAAAATTATAAAGCTAAATTTTAAAAACTCTTTTAGGTTGTAGCCTTCCTCGGGTGGTGGATTTTTTTTAATCATATATGCAAGCATTAAAATAAACGCTGGTTTTATAATCTCACTTGGCTGAATGGAGACTCCAAATAGCTCTATCCATCTCTTTGCCCCCATTTTTGAAACTCCAAAAAACTCAACCCCTAAAAGCAGAGCGATACCTATCCAGTAAATTATCGGAATCGTCCAGTCAAGCTTTCTAAGCGGAAGCATGAAAAAAACTAAAAACGCTAAAAGCCCAACTCCAAAATAGATGAGTTGCTTTGTTGCGAGTGTCTCGTTTGCTTCAAAGATTAAAATATGTGATAAAATGATAATCGGCAAAACAAGAATTGGCTGAATATAGTCAAAATGTGATAAAATACGCTTATCAAAAAGTATCAAAGACTGCTCCGGATGAAAAATAAAAAGAAATTATATCAAGAAAAGGTATCAATTTGGATGAAATTTTAGTAGATATTGAGTTGAGGATAGACCAACTTATCAGCAAAAAACTTCAAATTTCAAGAAATCAAGCTCTAAATTTAGTTAAAAACAGAGCCGTTTTTATAGACTCAAATTTAGTGGAAAAACCATCTTTTATCCCAAAAATAGGGGACGTTGTAAAGATAAAAAAAGAAAAAGAAGCTGAAGTTATAGAGCAGTGCTTAGACTTTGATATAGAAGTCATATATGAAGATGATGATATCTTAGTTTTAAACAAGCCTGTAAATTTAGCCGTTCACCCAGCCAAAAGCCTAAAAGAGCCAAGCTTAGTTGAGTGGTTGCTAGATAAAAACTATAAACTTTCAAGTTTTGATGATGCTTCAAGACCTGGAATTATTCATAGACTTGATAAGCCAACAAGCGGGGCTTTAATCATAGCTAAAAACAACGAGGCTCATTTAAACTTAGCAAAGCAGTTTAAAAACCAAAGCGTTGGGAGATACTATATTTTAGCTCTAAATTTACCACTTAGGGAAAATATCATTATAGATAGACCCATTGGCAGAAACCCTAAAAATAGACTTAAAAACGCCATCGTAGATGGTGGTAGAGAGTCAAAAACAGCGTTTTTAAATCTGCATAGCGATGGCGAGATAAACTTAGCCATAGCTAAACTTTTTACCGGCAGAACTCATCAGATAAGAGTCCATCTCTCAAGCATAAGTAGATATATATTGGGCGATGATTTATATGGATTTAAGAGGCAAGATGATAGAATTAAACGCTTAATGTTACACGCATTTATGCTAGAAATCACACATCCAAGAAGTGGGGAAAATCTTAGATTTATAGCAAATTTAGACAGTGAGTTTTTAGAATTTATAAAAAACAAGGAGATAATAGATGAAAAGATTTTACAAGATCGTATCAGCGATGATTTTAGGAGCGTTGATAGCTGGATGCTCTATGGCAACACCTAGTCCATCAGGAGTACAAGATAGCAGTTTGCCAACGGTTAACAGCATTAGAACTGTTAGCTCTACAAAGGCAATCGGACTTGAGTGGGATGACTCAAAAAATTTAGATGTTAAGGGGTATTACATCTACCGCTCAAAACTAAACGAGCCTATGAAAAACATAGCTAAAATCACCGATAGGTACTCAACTCACTACGCTGATGAGGGCTTAGAGCCAGGAACGGCGTATAGATATATGATGAGAACTTATGGGGATAGTGGAATTTCAAGAGAAGGTGTTATCGTAACTGCTACAACATCTAAGGCGATTGACTCAGTCTCTTTTGCACAAGCACTTTATGGGCTTCCTGAGAGAGTTAAGCTTATCTGGAGACCACACTCTAACTTAAAAGTTGGCTCATATATAATTGAGAGAAGAAAAGGCGACACTGGAAGTTGGTCAACAAGAGCAGAAGTTAAAGGTAGACTAAATGCTGAATATATCGACACCGGAGTTACTAGCAACACAACTTATCAATATAGAATAAGAGTTAAAACTCTAGACGGGGAAATTTCAGAGCCATCACAAATTCTAACTTCAAAAACCAAGCCTTTACCAGAGTCAGTTATAAACTTACGTGCTACAGTCGATCAGCCAAAAAAGATTATTCTAACATGGGATAGCCCTATGAATGAGAACTTTTCACACTATCAAATTTATAGCTCAAGAGCTGAGTTTTTGCCAGCACTCCCGCTTGCTCAAACTAACACAAATAGTTATGAAGACTTGATAAATACAAATGGTGCAAGAAGATACTATAAAGTTACTTTTGTAGACAAAGACGGGCTTGAAAGTGAAGCTCAAAGCAGTCCTGTAATTGGTCAAACTCTTGACTCAGACCCAGCACCTGTAATGGCTGAACCGATTATAAATAACAATACTATTGTTTTAAACTGGAGCACAGGAGCAGAAGTAGAGAAATTTACTCTTGTAAGAAGTGGCGGGGGAAGTGATAGAACTATTGACAATATCGCTAGAAGCCCTTTTGTAGACAGCGATGTTAAAAAAGGTGTAAAATATACATATCAAGTTCACAGCGTTGATAAATACGGCATTAACTCATCTAAATCAAATAGAGTAAGCGTTCAGTTTTAATGCCAAATTTTAGAGTAAAAAAGCTAAAAGAGCCAAAATTTCCATTTGAAAAAGATGGAGTTAAGTTTATAGACATCGCTAAGGGCAGGGTTGTTGACCTACTCTTAGTTGAGGCGGGCGGGGAGAGGTTTTTTATAACTATAAAGCCTAGTAAAGAGCTTTTTGTTATAAAAGGTGAGAAGCTTACAAGACCTGCTAAAGTTGGGCTTTTGCAAAAGGCGTTGGAAATTTATAGAGATGAGTTTTGCGATGAGTTAGTATCAAACTCAATTAATTTTAAAAAAAACTCATTAACTAAAAATAGTGAGATTATAAAAGATGAAATTTCAGCCCTAAATGAACTAAAAAACCATGATAAAGTAGCCATTGAGATAGGTTTTGGTTCAGGTAGACATCTGCTATTTCAAGCAGGTGAGAAAAAAGATGTTTTTCATCTTGGAATTGAAATTTACAAACCAGGCGTAGAGCAAGTTGCAAAACAAGCCCTTAAAAGTGAAATTTCAAATCTCTGTTTAGTTAATACAGATGCAAGAAATTTCTTAAATTTAGTCCAGTCAAATAGCGTTGATACCATCTATCTCCACTTCCCAGTTCCGTGGGATGATGCACCTCATAGAAGAGTGATTTCAACTGAGTTTATGAGTGAAGTTCAAAGAGTTTTAAAAAATGGTGGAACATTTGAACTTAGAAGCGATAGTAGGGCGTATGTTGACTTTTCTATGTTAAAATTTTTGGATATGGATTTTGTGAATTTAGAGGTTTTTAAGAATAGGGATATTGAAGTTTCCAGCAAATATGAAGATAGATGGAAGAAACAGGAAAAAGATATCTATGATATCATCGTTAAAAACTACAAAATTTCAGAGCCTTTAAATGATAGAGATAGTAAGTTTAGCTTTTCAAAGCTAAACCCTGAGAGAGTTTATAAAAACTTTAGAAGAGAGAGACTTAAATTTGATGACTTTTTTCTAAATTTTGAAGAGGTTTATAAATTTAGTAGCAAAAATGTGCTTTTAAAGCTCTCATTTGGAGACTTTGACGTAGCACAAAACTGTTTTATTTTGATTTCAGATAATGAGACCAAGTATTTTATAAACGAGCCTTTAAAAACCATCAAAAACCAAAAAGCACATAAAAAGATAGGAGAGTTACTTTTACAATGGTAGATATCATAACAGCAAACGACATAACTCTTGGATACCCGAACTCAAATCCAGTTATAAACAGTGCAAGTTTTAGCATAAAAGCAAATGATTTTATAGTCATCACAGGAGAGAGTGGAAGTGGTAAATCAACCCTTCTTAAATCTTTTTATGGAGGCATTAAGCTAGCAGGTGGAGAGCTTGATGTCTGTTTTCATAACCTAAATGATACAACAAGTAAGAACTTAAGATCTCTTAGGCAAAAAATAGGCATCGTTTTTCAAGACTACCGCCTAATAAACGAGTGGACTATAGAAAAAAACGTTATGCTTCCACTCATAATTGCTGGATATGATAAAACAACTTGTAAAAAACAGTCTGAGAATTTATTAAAATATGTAAAACTAGGACATAAAATCGGCAAATATCCTATGGAAATAAGCGGTGGTGAGCAACAACGTGTTGCGGTTGCAAGGGCTATGGCACACAACCCACAACTTCTTCTTTGTGATGAGCCAACTGGAAACTTAGATGAGGTTTCAAGTGAGATGGTTTGGAGATTTTTAAGATCAGCAAGAGACTCTTGGGGGGCTTGTGTTGTAGTTGTAACTCACAGAGCTCCATCAACACTTAAGTTCAACTTTAGACATTTTGAAATTGCAGGGGGAAGAGTCATTGAGAAAAATTAAGATGCATTTTGGCGTTATTATATCCCTTGTTGCACTACTTTTTTCCGTGCAATTTAGTTTTTTAATAAACAGTATTATAAAAAGCTATGAAAATGTTATGAAAGATGAGTATAGTATAGTTATAGTTTCAACTAAAGAGCTTAGTTTAGAGAGTGTAAACCTAAAAGAGGTTTCAAATTTACGAAATATCAACCCAGAAGAGATGCTTCAAAAACTAAAGAGTAAAATTTCGCCCACTAGTATGGAAAAGCTTGTAGAGACTTTGCCTAAGTTCTATGATGTAACTCTTAGTTTTTTTCCAAACTCAGATGAGTTAAAAGCAGTTTCTGAAAATCTCAAAAAAGTTGATGGAGTAAGCAGGGTTGAAGTTTTTGCAAAGTCCCACAACAGCATATATAACATACTTTTGATGCTAAAAAAGATAGTTTATATTTTTTCAATTTTAACTTTTATATTAAGTTTAATGCTCATGCTAAAACAGATGAGAATTTGGCTTTTTGAGCATAGAAAAAGAGTTGAAATAATGATACTTTTTGGTGCTCCATATATGATAAAAAGCTTTGTGCTTTATAAGATGGTTGTTTTAGATAGTCTTATAGCAACCATTATCGTGGTTTTGTTCTATAAATTCTTACCAAATTTTGACCTTTATTCCAATGCTTTAAGCTCTCTTGGCATTATGGTAAATCCTATCATTTTACCAGATCAAGGGGTTTATCTTTTTGGAGTGTCACTTATAGTATCAATTCTTGCCGTAACTTTTGTTATGCTTAGTATAAATGAGGATAGTTTGTGAAAAGAGTAGCTTTTTTAGTTTTTATTAGCATAACTCTACTTTTTTCTCAAACAACCAAAGAGAAAATTGATGCAACATCTAAAGAGATTGGCACGAAAGAAAAAGAGCAAAAAACCCTCTCTTTAAAGGTTGATGAGCTAGGAAATCAAATTTTAAAAGAGAGTAAAAACTTAAAAGATACTGATAAAAAGATAGATGAAATAACAGGGCTTGTTGTAAATTTATCTGAAAAACATAAACTTGAAGAAGAGCAGCTTGATAATTTAAACATCCAAACAATAGCTCTTGCTGACTTAAAAAAAGAGCTAGAAGAGAAAATCGTTGATATGATAGCAAATGATTTTTCTTTTAACTTAATCCAAGATAATGATATAAAAACAGCTGAAAGTGTTCTATCAAATGAAATTTTTGCTAGTTTAAATATAGTTTTAAACGACGAACTAGCAAATTTACTTAAAGAGTATGAAAAAACAACAAAAGAGATAGAGATAAAGTCCAAAGAGATAGCAAAAATCGAGTCAAATTTAAAAGAGTATAGTGCTAAAAAAATTGAACTCTCAAATGAAAAGAAGAAAAAAGAGACCTTAGTTGCAAATTTAAGTAAAAATAGAGAGTCCTATATCTCAAGGCTAGAAAAGAACCAAAGAGAGAGTGAAGCTTTAGCTAAAACGCTAGCCGAACTAAATATCATAAATGATAAAGAAGAGAGAGAAAAAGCCCGTCTTGCTGAAGAGAAGAGGGTAAAAGCTGAAGAAGAAAAAAGAAAAAAAGAAGCTAGTAAGAAAAAAACAGCAAAAAAAGAGAGTGTAGTAGAAGAGCCTGTTGTGGTAAGAGACCAAAGAGTTGATGATATAGATAAAAAAGTTAAACTTTACGGCTCAAGCTACCAAGAGAGCAGAGTTAGGAAATATAGTGGCTCAAAGACCATTTCACCGCTTAAAAACGCCATAGTTAAACGTAAATTTGGAAATTTCACAGACCCGGTTTATGGGATAAAGATATTTAATGAGTCTGTTATTTTAACATCAGATACATACAATGCTCAAGTCTATAATGTGCTAGATGGAAAAGTCATCTTTGCTAAAAAAACTCCAGTTTTAGATAACGTCATCATAGTTGAGAGTAGTAGTGGCATTCATACAATTTATGCAAATTTAAGTCAAATCGCCCCAACTATAAAAAATGGAAGTGTTATTAAGAAAGGGTATGCGATAGGTAGGGTTGAGAAAGATTTAACTTTTGAAGTTACGCAGAAAAACTACCATATAAATCCTTTGGAGATGATATCTTTAAAATAAGTTATGAAAAATTAAAGTGTTTTATGATAGAATTAGAAATTTTAAAAAGGAGCTAGTATGAACAGTAAGAAAAGAGTTTTGGTTAAATTTTCAGGCGAAGCTTTAGCTGGCGAAAATGGCTTTGGGATAGATAGTAATATTTTAAAATATATAGCAAATGAAATTAAAGGCTTAGTTCAAGCTGGCGTTGAAGTTGGCATTGTAATTGGTGGCGGAAATATCATCAGAGGTGTTAGTGCAGCAGCTGGAGGCATTATAAAAAGAACAAGCGGCGACCATATGGGAATGCTAGCAACTGTGATAAACGCTATCGCTATGAGAGAGGCACTAGAAAGTGTTGGAATTGATGTTAGAGTTCAAAGTGCTATTAAAATGGAAGCGATTTGTGAGACATTTATCATCGGTAGAGCAAAAAGACATCTTGAAAAAGGAAGAGTTGTTATTTTCGCAGCTGGAAGTGGAAATCCATTTTTTACTACAGATACAGCAGCGACTTTAAGAGCAGTTGAGATAGAAGCGGATATGATAATCAAAGCAACTAAAGTTAACGGCGTCTATGACAAAGACCCTAAGAAATTTGATGACGCTATTCTCTTAAATGAGCTTAACTACGAAAGAGCTCTAAATGATGACATAAAAGTTATGGATGATACAGCCATCGCCTTAGCTAAAAGCAACTCGCTTCCAATAGTTGTTTGCAATATGTTCGAAAAAGGAAATTTAGAAAAAATAGTTATACAAGGTGACTTCTCATCTTGTTCAATTGTAAAAAATTAATAAATTTATTAGAAGGATTTAGATGAAAAGATCAGAAGAAGTTATAGCAAAGGCACTAAAAAGCGTAAACGGAGATAGATATAAACTCTCTTTAATGGTTGCAAAAAGAGCAAATGAGCTTCACGATGGAGCTAAGGTTTTGGTTGATAAAAACGAAATAAGAGATATGAAATTTGCAGATATCGCACTTTTAGAAATAGCAGAAGGAAAAATAACCCTAGATGGCATTGTTAAAACAGAGGACTGATATAAGCATAGAGAGTTTTTTAGAAGAAATTGTAAATACAAGTACAATCGAAGCTTCTAAAGAGCTCTTTTATGAATTTAAAGAACCAAATGAAAACATCGAAAAGGCTGTAAAGCTCTGTATAGAAGAGCATGATGGTCAGTTTAGAAAAAGCGGAGAGCCATATGCTGTTCACCCCATTTTAGTTGCTTGTATAGTGGCTTTTATGGGCGGTGATGATGATATGGTAATAGCCGCTTTACTTCATGACGTGGTTGAAGATACAGAGTATACTGTTGAAGAAGTTAGAGAGAAATTTGATGATGGGGTTGCTAAGCTTGTTGAGGGACTTACGAAAATCGTAACTATTAGGGAAGATAAACTTATCCCATCAAGTGAGAAAGATGCTAAACTTAGAGCCTCAGCACTTAGCTTTAGAAGAATGCTACTTGTCTCTATTGAAGACGTTAGAGTTCTGGTTATAAAGCTTTGTGATAGACTTCACAATATGCTAACTTTGGAAGCTTTGAGGGAGGATAAACAAAAAAGAATCGCTGAAGAGACTTTAGTTGTTTATGCCCCAATCGCCCATAGACTAGGAATTGCTTCCATCAAAAACATTCTAGAAGATTTAAGTTTTAAATATGTTATGCCAAAAGAGTATGAGATGATAGACTCATATATCAACGAGCATAAACAGCAACTTCAGATGAACTTAAATAAATTTAGCCTAAAAATAACAGAGCTTTTGCTTACAAATGGTTTTAGTGAAGATAGTTTTGAGATACAAAAAAGAGTAAAGCACTACTACTCAACCTATCTTAAAATGCAAAGAAAAGGGATTTCTATCCAAGAAGTTCTAGATCTCTTAGCTGTTAGAGTGATAGTTAGAGATGTAAAGGACTGCTACCTAGCACTTGGAATTATTCACACCAAATTTAACCCCTTAATCTCAAGGTTTAAAGACTATATCGCACTTCCAAAACAAAACGGATACCAAACAATCCACACAACTGTATTTAACGAAAGTATGATTATAGAGGCTCAAATAAGAACTCTTGATATGCACAACACCGCTGAGTACGGAGTCGCAGCCCACTGGAAATACAAACAAGGTGGCTCAATCAACCCTAGACTTGACTGGCTTAGCGATATAGCAAGCAACGAAGATATCGAAGATAGTAAAAACGATGACACAACTGAGGAGATGTATGAGTATGCAAAAGATAGTTTGTATGCTGAAGATATCGCAGTTTACTCTCCAAAAGGCGGAATTTTTACACTTCCAAGGGGTGCGACGGCACTAGACTATGCCTATGAAATTCACTCTCAAGTTGGACTAAAAGCAACTGAAGCTTATGTAAATAGAGTAAAAGTTCCACTTTTAACAGAGCTTCACAACGGAGATATAGTTCATATCATCACAGGAAATGAAGCACATTACAGATGTAGCTGGCTAAACTCAGTTAAAACTGGCAAAGCAAAAGCGGCGATTAAAACCTTTTGTAAGCAAAAACTAAGAGAGTTAAATACAACCATTGGGATAAAAATTCTCTCAGCTACTTTTGGTGAAAAAGATGTGACGATTTTATCGTGGCTTGAGGCTGAAAATTTACATAAAAAAGTAGATAAGATAGCCTATAACTCCATTTTCTTGCAAGAAGTTGCAAATATCTTAAAAAAATATCCAAAAAAAGATAAAGTTTTTACTCTAAATTTTGCAGACAAATACACAGTTAAAAAACAAAAATTTGAAAACATTGTAGTTTACTCAAATCACAAAGTAAATGACGCTGAGTTTGACTACTGCTGTAACCCAAAAAGAGGGGATAATATCTTAGGTTTTAGAAATGGTGCAAACGTTACAGTTCACCATAAATTCTGCGATAGAGCGGCTGATTTGATAAAAGAGGGCAAAGAGGTTATCTTTGTAAAATGGACTAGAAATGCACCTCATAGGTATAAAGTTATTTTAAATTTAGAAAATAAAAGAGGCTCTTTAGCTGCATTTTTAAGCTATCTTGCAAGGCTTCAAGTTGATTTATCATCAATTACTTTAAATGAAAATGATGAGACAAAGTCAGACTTTTTTGAGATGGTTATAGAGTTTGGCGAAAATGTCAATGCTCAAGATATAAAAACTAGGTTAAAAGAGAGATATAAAATAGTAGAGTTTGCATCGTTTGATGATGCATACAAATCTTAGATAGGAGAAATAGTGGTAAATTTAGAGAGTATTTATAAAGAGTTAAAGCGTGGGATTGCCGAGATTATAGATGAAGAAAAGGTTAAATCTCTTATTAAAGATTATTATGAAAATGGCAAAAACTTTTATGTTAAAATCGGTATGGATCCAACCGCACCAGATTTACACTTAGGTCATACTGTCACACTTCAAAAGATGGCATTTTTGCAAGAGCACGGTGCTATTATCCAGTTTTTAATAGGCGATTTCACAGCTCAAATTGGCGATCCAACTGGTAAAAGTGAAACTAGAAAAAAGCTTAGCAAAGATGTAGTTTTACAAAACGCTAAAACTTATGAAGAGCAAGTTTTTAAAGTATTAGATCCAGAAAAAACTATCATTATGTTTAACTCGGAGTGGGCGAACAACCTAACAGCTATTGAGATGATAGAGATAGCAAGCACATATAGTGTTGCTAGGATGCTAGAGAGAGATGATTTTGAGAAAAGATATAAAAATGAAACTCCCATCTCAATAAGTGAGTTTTTGTATCCATTAATGCAAGGTTATGATAGCGTTGAGATGAAATGCGATATCGAGATGGGTGGGACAGATCAGAAGTTTAACCTACTTATGGGAAGACATCTTCAAAGAGTTTATAATGTCGGCAAAGAACAAGCCGTTATCACAATGCCACTTTTAGTTGGGCTTGATGGTGTAAATAAAATGAGTAAATCGCTAAATAACTACATCGGCGTAACTGAAAATGCTAACGATATGTATGCTAAGACTCTAAGCATAAGTGATGAGTTGATGTGGGATTGGTATGAGTTACTCAGCAAAAAATCTCTTGAAGAGGTAGCTAAGCTTAAAGAGGCTGTAGAAAAAGGCGAAGTTCATCCAAAAACTGCAAAAGAAAATCTTGGACTTGAGATAGTTGAGAGATTTCACGACGCAGAAGCAGCTAAGAATGCAAAAGCTGAGTTTGATAAAATTCACTCTAAAAATCAGCTTCCAACAGATATAGAAGAGTTTGAAATAAATGGTGAAATTTGGGTGGTTGAGGCGATAGTTAAATGCGGACTTGCTAGTTCAAACAGCGAAGCAAGACGCCATATAAAAGCAAATGCTTTTAGTTTAAATCAAGAAAAATGCGATGACGAACAGCTGAGTTTACAAAAAGGCGAGCATGTTCTTCAGATTGGCAAAAGAAAATTTGCAAAGTTAAAGGTAACGTGATGAAAAGTTTAAAAATAGGAAAACATGAGATAAAACACCCTATTGTTCAAGGTGGAATGGGGCTAGGTATTAGCTGGGACAAACTAGCTGGAAACGTTAGTTTAAATGGCTGTTTAGGCGTGATAAGTTCGGTTGGAACTGGGTATTATGAGAATTTGAAATACTCCAAAAAAGAGATAAACTCAAAGCCTTTGGGGAGCGAAAATTTCTACTCAACCGAGGGACTAAATGCGATTATCACTAACGCTAGAAAAATTTGTGGTGATGCTCCACTTGGTGTAAATATCATGTGTGCGTGTAATGACTACGGCAGAATGGTAAAAGATGCCTGTGAAGCTGGATTTAACATCATCATAAGCGGAGCTGGGCTTCCTACAAACCTGCCTGAGTTTACGCAAGGGTTTGATGATGTAGCTTTAGTTCCTATCGTTTCATCTGCAAAAGCTCTAAAAATCATCTGTAAAAGATGGAAACAAAGATATGACAGACTTCCAGACGCAGTTGTTCTTGAAGGGCCGCTCAGTGGCGGACACCAAGGCTTTACTTATGAGCAGTGTTTAGATCCTGCGTATGCTTTAGAAAACCTAATCCCTGAAGTAAAAGAAGAAATTTCAAATTGGGGAGATTTCCCGCTAATCGTAGCTGGCGGAGTTTGGGATAATGATGATATTAAGAAAATGATATCCCTAGGAGCAAACGGTGTTCAGATGGGAACTAGATTTATAGGAACGTTTGAGTGTGACGCCGCACCTGAGTTTAAAGAAGTTTTATTAAAAGCTAAAAAAGATGATATTAAACTTATCGGCTCTCCTGTTGGGTACCCAGCAAGAGGGATAGAGACGAATTTAATCGGTTTAGTTGAGAGAAGAGAAGGTCCAAAAATTCAGTGTATTAGCAACTGTGTAGCACCGTGTAATAGAGGAAAAGGTGCAAAAGAAGTAGGGTATTGCATCGCCGATAGGCTTTATGATGCTTACACTGGAGTTACTGAAACAGGACTATTTTTTAGCGGTGCAAATGGATACAAACTAGATAAATTAATAAGCGTTAAAGAACTAGTAGAGAAGTTAGTAAATGGCGAGAATTGCTAAGGTTTTTTTTATTTTTTTTACTTTTGTTTGCTTGAATGCTACACATATAAGTTTTCAAAAATTTGACAATAGCTTCGATGGTTCAAGCAAACAGGTAAAACAGAGTCTTCATAATGAGATAAAAGATATCTATCTTGATGCAACTATTAGTGGCAACAAAGATAATAGAATAAGTGCATTAAAGAGGCTTGTTTATTCATCAAAAGCACTTGGTTTAAATTACGCCGGATATGAAAATGAGCTTAACTCCTTAGGGGATAGCTCTAAAAACTACAAGCTAAAAACTGTCGATTTGGATAATTTAAAGCCAGTTTCTAAAAAAGAGATACAACAAAGCTCAAGCACACCAAAAGAAGCAAAAAAACAAGAAACTATCAAAAAAGACACTAAAAAAGAAGAGCCAAAAGTTACTGTAGTTAAAAAAGAATCCAGTCAAGAAGCAAAAAAAGTCTCACAAAATGAGCAAAAAGCTAAAGAAGAGCCCAAAAAGCAGGTTTCATACGACACTAAGCTTAAACTTTTAGGGGTTCAACAAACAGATGATGGAGTTATCTTAAATTTCAACCGTCCAGTAATGGAAAGCGAAATAAAGCAGTTTGCTTTAAAAGGTGACTTGTATAGAAATGTAGTTGATTTTAAAGCTGAAAATTTATCAAAAACAACTAGGATAAACGACCATTTAAGTAAAGAGATAAGAGTAGCACAGTTTGATAAAACTACTTCACGCTTTGTTGTTGCAAAAGATGATAAATTTGATATAGAGTTGCAAAGCAGCGAAAATAGTGTAATAGTTAGCATCAAAGGAAGCTATGAAGCACCTACTAAGACTGCACAAAAAACAGACTCAAAAAAAGCTGAAGTTAAAAAGACAGACTCTAAAAAAACAGCTCAAAAACTAGAGCCAGTTCCTATAAAAACAATTAAAAAGTCTAAAATCATAGTTTTAGACCCAGGACATGGCGGCAAAGACCCAGGGGCAGTTGGCGGTGGGCTTAGAGAGAAAGATATAGTTTTATATATAGCTAAGAAATTGGGAGATGATTTAAAAGGCAGAGGATATAAAGTTTTATATACAAGAAGTGCGGATAAGTTTATAAACTTAAAAAGCAGAACTGCCTATGCTAACAAGCAAGAGGCTGATATGTTTATCTCTATTCACGTAAATGCAGGCCCATCAACAAGTGCTGGGAGAAAATTATCAGGAATTGAGACATTTTTTTTAAGTCCAGCAAGAAGCGAGAGAAGCAAAAACGCAGCCGCTCTTGAGAACAAAGGGGACATTGAGGATATGAACTATTTCTCAAAAGAGACTTATCTAAATTTCTTAAATAGAGAAAAAATCATCGCTTCAAACAAGCTTGCTATCGACATCCAAAAGCATATGTTAAACCAAACTCAGAAAAAATATAGTGTAAAAGATGGCGGAGTTAGAGAAGCACCATTTTGGGTGTTAGTTGGGGCGACTATGCCTGCGGTTTTAGTTGAAGTTGGATATATCTCAAATAGTAGCGATAGAAAAAACTTAGCTAAAAAAGAGTATCAAAACGCAGTTGCTAAAGGCATAGCAGACGGCATTGATGCCTATTTTTTAAAGAATTGATTATGGAAGTTTCATTTAAAGAGAGTATTTTGTATAACCATGAGTTTGACGATGTCTATTTTAGCAAGGTTTCACCACTGGAGGAGAGTAAATTTGTATTTGAAAGTGCGGTGGATGAAATTTGGGATAGACAGAGTTATTTTATAGTTGCTGAGGCTGGATTTGGTGCGGGGTTAAATTTTTTAAATTTAGCTGATAAATTTAAAAAAAGTGAGAAGTTTTTACACTTTGTAAGCATAGAGAAAAACCCACTACCAAAAAAAGTTTTAAGAGAGTTTTATAAAAACTTAGGTGCTTTTGAAGGCTCATCTAAAAAACTCATTAAAAAATTAAAGAACCTAACCGTTGGTCTAAATAGAATTTATTTTTCAAAAAACATCATCCTAGACCTTTATATTGGCGATATAAAAGAGGCTTTGGTAAATTTAGATTTTGAAGCTGATGTGTGGTTTATGGATGGGTTTGCACCAAGCAAAAACCCTGATATGTGGGACTTAGAAACCATACAAGGCATTGCAAGTTTAAGCAGAGCGGGAACTATAATAGCCACCTATTCAAGCACAAAAGCATTTCATAAAAACTTACAAGAGAGTGGGTTTGAAGTAGAAATTTTAGAAGGTTACGGCACTAAAAGAGAGATGACAAGGGCTGTTTTAACCACTAAATTTGAAGATGTAAAAAAAGAGATTTTTTATAGCCGACCTAAATTTAAAAACAGACCCAAAAAAGTTCTAGTTATTGGAGCTGGGATTGCTGGGTTGGTGACTGCTTTAAAGCTTCAAAAAGCAGGACTTGAAGTTGTAGTAGCTGAGAAAAACAGTAAAGTTGCCACAAATGGAAGCGGGAATTTAATCGGCGCTTTGCTTCCACTCATCACTCAAAAAGGCGTTTTGTTAGGTGAAATGCACGAGAGTGCTTTTAATTTAGCAGTAAAGTTTTATAAAAAACATGCTAAAAAACACTCAAATTTCAGCGGCGCAAAAGTTTTTGCTCATGATGAAAAGCTAGCTCAAAGATACCAAAACTCAAATTTCACTTTAGAAGATGATACGCCATATCCAAGCGTTTTTATAAAAAATGGTGCAACTATAAGACCTAAAAAACTCTGCCAAAAACTAGCTAAAAAACTAAATGTCTTACTTGGCTATGAGTTTATGAGCTTTACAAAAGTAGATAGTGGTTATGAGGTTGCTTTTAAAAATGGCGAGATGATAGCCACTGACGCTATAGTTTTTGCTATGGGAAGTTATAGCGAAGAGCTGTTTAATTCAGGGCTTGAGCCAAGGCTAAGTTTAGATGAGAGTATGCAGATAAGCTCAGTTAGAGGGCAGGTTACGTGGATAAAACCGCAGATTAAAACCGAGTTTTCACTAAGTGCTAAAGGGTATATCTGCCCAGAAGTAGAAGGCATCCAGCTCATCGGTGCAACTTATGATAGGAAAGATTACGCTATGGAGCCACGCTTCATTGACGATGTTAAAAACCTAGAAAGTATCGAGGAGTTTTTAGGTGGTAAAAAGGCTAAGATAGTTGGCTCAAAAGTTGGTTTTCGCTCATATAGCGGAGATAGGTTTCCACTAATTGGGGCTTTGCATGATGAGAAGTGGTTTAGAGAAAACTATAAAGACGTTTTTTGGAGTAAAAACTCAAGCCTTTATCCAAAGCATTTAGAGCATGTTTATATAAATACAGCTCACGGGGCTAGGGGGCTTGGAACTGCTATAATGGGAGCTGAAATTTTAACTGATATGATTTTAAATAGACCATTTTGCGTTAGTAAAGATATTTTAGACGCTCTAAATCCGGCTCGGTTTTTAGTAAGAAAGTTAAAAAAAGGTTTAGTATGAAGAAAAATTTGTTGATAATTTCAGTCTTATTTTTAGTTTTTATGGCTGTTTGGACACTTTTTGGAAAGTCAAGTAGTGAGTTTTTAAGAGATGTTAAGATTATAGTTTTAGGGCTTATTTTGGTTGTTTATATCATCTCTTTGGTGGTTATTGGGATTGGCGAAAAAAATGTTGTAAAGCACCCTTTTGCAGTAGCTTTAGGGATTTCTTTTGTAGTTGGGTTTATAAACGGCTCACTAATATTTAAAAACACTATTTTAATTTTTTTAACCATGCTAGTTTTTGCAGGTCTTGTAGTGTTTTTACAGTATAAATTTGAAACTTTTACAAATAAAAAGTATAAAAATAATTCAAATTTAGAGGCTGGTTTAGAAAATAGCTTAGAAAACAGCGATGAAAAACTGGCAGATTAATGTCGTAATAATTTGGGCTGTTTGCCTTGTTTTAAACATCTATGCTTATCTTAACGGCAGGGTTTTTGATGAGGCTTTTACAGCTCTTTTTTGGTTTTTTCTCTCAGTTCTTACACTCGTAAGCATTTATAAAACTATCCATCATCCGGTTCTATCAAGAGCTTTAATAATTCTAGTTGCTTTTATCTCAGGGGTTTTTACTCACTTTTTATATCATGGAATCATAAATAGCGAAAGCCTATATCTAGGACTTCTCTCTTCGATAATCTCACTTAGCCTAACTCTTGGGGTTGGGGTGTTGTTGTAGAATATTTTGGGAAGTAGCTAAAAAAGGAATTTTTATGGATTTTGAAGAAATTTTAATAAACAGAGATAAAGAAATAAAAGAGTGTAGAGAATTAATTGAGTGTCTTAATAATAGTTTGGATTATGTTGTAGATTCTAAGAACAAAGATATTTTAGTTTCTATACTGAAGAAAAAGATAGGGTTATATGAAAATTTACAATACTATAATTATAAAAAAATTAGCTTAAGTTTACAGCAGACTAATCAAGAAATTTATCATCAAATCAAAATTCTAGAAAAAAACAATAAAATTAGAAAATCATTGCTAAAAGAACACTTTGATAAGTACATAAAAAAAATAAGAGATAGAGAATTTTCAAATTTTACTAAAAATACTTTTAAAAAAGCAACTAAATTATTTCAAAATCAGTTTCTTGTTATATCTATATCTTTCTTCGCAGGATTTATGATTTTTATTCCATATTTTTTTAAGAAATATCAATATATACCGCAAATACAAGGTCTTGAAATATTTTATTTGATTGTTATGCTTGGAATAGCTGGTGCAACTTACTTATTCTTGTTTTTATTACTTCCTTTTGCTTGTTTTGGATTTATAGAGATGTTTTTTATATTATACGGGCAAAAAATAATAAAAAAAGACTATTTTGTTATGCTAACAATAATTGCAACTGTTATTATTGTATTCATTGTTTATGTGGCAGCTGATAGCAAACATATTAATAATATATTAAATATAGCTATTTTATTAATTATTTTAGCTTTTTTGATACCTATTTTTTTAAAAAATAAGATAAAAATCGATGAAAAATTCGAGATTATTATTGCATCATCTCTATACTTTATTTTAGCTTTTTTAATATTGGTATTCGCATTTCTTTTTAGTTACGATGTTCTAATGGTAAGTCTACAGGATAGCGAATTACGCTTAGTGGTTTTAGTTGTTTATTTTAGCTTACTAATTTTTATATATATTGTTTTAACGATAATTAAGAATATATATGTATTTAGAGTAGTAGTATTTTTATTTACATTGTTTAATTTTTTTATTTTATTGCCGGTTCTAAATTTAGAAATTGTAAAAAAACTAAATTTTGGAAATATTAACTATAGTTCCATAACTCTTAGCAAAGAAGCAAAAGAGCATCTTCCAAGAGATATAATATGTGAAACAGACTGTGGTAATTTTTCATGCTGGATTGATGAGAACGACAAAATCATCTGTAAAAATCTTGATATAGAAATAATTTCTTATGTGGATGGAAATTTAACATATGCATATAAAAAAGATACAGATAAAAAACATTCTTTAAGTGACATTAGTAAGAGATGTATTAAATTTGTAGATGAAAATAATACAAAAATAGATACAAAAGGTAAAAAGATAAAATTTATAGAAGGTAATTTAACATTTATAAATAAGGATGGTGAAGATAAGCCTAAAGAAAAGATTAAAGCCATAACAACGCCAGAGACTTGCTTAACATATATGGAAGAATTAGAAAATAACGCTACTAAACTTTATAATATAAAAGCTATTTCAACTCTTGGAAAATACTGGTATATTGAGACGATGAGTGGCGATAGGTTTGAAATAGAGAGTAGTTTTATAAAAAGCAAGGTTAGAAAAGAGTAGTAAGCTTAGATATTTAAAATTTACATAAGAAAATATATAAATAAGCAAACTATTTTTTAAGAGTTAAAATGAGTATAAAAAGAGCTGAAATTTATAAATTTATAGATAAAAATTTTAGTGTAAAACCTGAGTTTCCATTTGCTACAACTCCTACAAATGCTATTTTTAGAGAAAAAAGAAGTGAGAAATGGCTTGCTCTCTTGATGGATTTAGACGCTTCTAAGTTTGGGCTTGAAGGTGGTAAAAAACTTATACTTAATTTAAAATGCGACCCAAACTTAGTAAATATTTTGATAGATAGCAAAGAGATTTTCCCAGCTTATCATATGAATAAAAAGCACTCTTCATGCGTCATTGCGAGCTTGCGTTAGCAAGCGCGGCAATCTAGTTTATGAAATTCTAGAGTGAGATTTGGCAAATCTAGTTTTTAAAAAATTTCTTTTGTTTATTTAAATTTGGTTCTAATGTGTTTTATGGCTTAATTATTAGATTGCTTCGTTTGTTTCACAAACTCGGAGTGACGCGTGGAGAGTTCTTTTAAATTTGGCTTTAAATCTCTTTTTAAATTCAAAGTCTAGATTTTACTTCGTGCTTCGCACTCAGATTGCCACGGCTTCGCCTCGCAACTAAAGACTGCCGAGACGCTTTGCTGCAGACGCCACGATTTACTTCGTAAATCTCGCAATGACGGTGTGGAGAGTATGGATTGCCACGGTTTTTCACTTCACTCAAAACAAGAGAATCACTCGGCGTTAACCGATGTTTCTATAAAATCCCGCAACAAAGAGATTGGTAGATATGTTGTTTATATCAGTTTAAAATAGTTTAGTTTTTATAAAAAAATTGATTAAATTTAAAAAAGAAAACAGAAGAAAAGGAGGCTAAAAAGCCCCCTTATTTTTATAGTGTATTTTTAAATAGGTAGAAAAATCCCCAAATAAAGTAAACAACACACCAAATAACTAAAATCCACACAGTAGCACTTGCTAGTCTAGAGACTGTTTTGTCTTTTGAAGCATCAAAGTACCCGCCACCTTTTCCAACTTTCCAAGCAAGAGTTGCTAGGAAACTAACTCCAACACCACCTAAAGAGAGGAATGTTAGTAGGAACATTATGATTGAAGGCCACTCTAAATCTACTGGATAAGCGTAAACATCATAGCCTAAATTAAACATAATTTTATATCTTAGATACTCTCTAAAGCCCGAAATCGCAAGTAGAAGAACAAAAAATGCGATTGAAGAGATATAGCTGTTTTTAGTTCTTTGTGAAAGTAGTATCACAGCACCAAAAAGAGCGTAAATCACAATAGAGAAAATATCAAACATTTTACCTATTGAAAGTGCCCAAACAAAAAAAGCAACTAAGCTTAAAATCAGTCCGATGTTTGTAACTTTAGCACCTTTTTCTTTTGCTAAAGCTGAAAGAGAGCCATCATAGTGACTACCTGTTTTTATAAAGTCACCATAGTTTTGTAAAAACAGCCCCACAGCCGGAACAGCTAGCAACATAAGGAAGATGTATCTAAGTGGCTCTGTGTGGAAGTTTGTTCCAGAAGTGTCAACTACACCGTTTGGTGCATACCACTCTTTCCACATCTCAGGTTGAATTCCCTCAACTGAAAACACGTGCATCATAAGAGCACAAGCTATTAGAAGCACAAAAGAGATAGTTCCTATAACGTTACCGCTAGAGCCTGTTTTTTTGTTTGCAAAGTAATACCAATAAAACATAATATACGCAACCAATAATGAGTAGATAAACGCAACAATCCAAACTCCTGATAGAGTGTTAATCGTATACCAGTTTGGATCATAAATTACCTGAACAAACAGTAGCGGAGCAACTCCTAAAACTATAAGTAAAGATACGCTTATTTTTCCTACTTGGATTAAGTGTGCTCTTAATGTTTGCCAGTTTTCGCCATCGTTTTTATGTTTGATTCCGATGCATAAAGACGCACCCATAGCCCCTAACGATAAAAATACAAATAGAGCGTGTAAAGCCCAGGTTAATATATATAAGCCTTGAAACACAACAGGATAAAATGGAACTCCTGCTGGGTCTCTAAGAGCGTGTAAAATTTCTAATTCCATTACTTCTCCTTTAATAATTCTGATTCAATCCAAGCTGCCATTGCATCAAACTCTTCTTCTGGAAGGCTGATTTTTGGCATATAAGGGATAGCACCAGTTCCTATAGTATACTGCATATATGTTTTTATCATCTCTCTATCTTGACCTTCAAATTTGTCAAGTAGCGGTCTATACTTTCCAGTTGGTTCAAGCGAGTGACAGTTTGAACAGCTGATTTTAGTTAGAAGCTGTCCAACTTCTAGTCTGTTTTCATCTGTGATGGTTCTCAGTCTATCTGGAATCCAAGGGTTTAGTTTTAGCATACCGTGTTGTTCTAAAAGATCAACTTCGTTTTTGATGTTTTTACCTGGAACATCTCTTGCCATGATTTGGTTACTATAAACATACTGACCAACTACGTATGGTTTTCTGATGCTCTCTCTTAGTTTTTCACCTGGCCATAGCCCAAAGATAGCTATGATAAGCATCATCACAACAGCCACAGGCACGTTGATTAGAGTTGGTCTTACGATAGCTAGTAAGAAATAAAGACCAAAAACTACTACTATAATGGCTCTTGTTTTAAGGATGTCTGGCATATACATATCTGAAAGAATTTTTGCGTTTTCTGGCATAGTTGTGATATACCACATAAAGCAAAGTAGGGTGATAAACCCACCAATCATACTTATAATGCCCATTTTTCTACCAAGCTCAATTCTTAGTTCTCTATCTTTTAAAGCTGAAGTTATTATAAGTCCGATAACCCCTGCCATGATAATCATAAAGCCGATTCTTAAGAACATATGTGGGAAGGTTGTAAGCCCAAAGAACGCATCACTAACTGAACCTGTTTGGTAGAAAGCGTCGTTTCCTGGCCACATCATGAAGCTTATAATTCCGATGATTAAAAATAGAGTTCCAAGAGATGCAAGTGCGAAAGCATAAGTTAGTTTTAAGTGAGTTCTTCTATCGATTTTACCGATAAAATAAACAAGCGCAAAAACCCCAATAACTTCAAACACAAAAAACACCCACTCAGTCGCCCACACCCAAACAAAGTTGTGAATTAAAGCACTAATCCCTCTCGGGCTTGCAGCTGTAGCAGTGTACCAAATCCCAGGTCCTGTAATCGAGCCTATAACGTATGAGAATATAAGTAAAAACATACCATATTTTTTCATATACTCATAAAGTTCTGGTCTATCTTCTTTGTAGGCTTTGTGTGCTAGTAAAGCAAACAGCATTGCAGCACCAACAGAAGTGTGAGACGCCAAAATGTGAATAGTTCCTGTTATCCCCATAATCCAAGCAGAGCCGATTTCAGGGAAGTAAAACAGTGGAAACATCCCAATGTATTCCATCATTTTCTCCTTTTGAAAAATTAGTTTTTTTAAAAAACTTAAGATAAGATTAGTCTTATTTTAATTTTATCTTAAATTTTCAGAGCAAAGCGGTCTTTGGTTATTATAGTGAGTTTTTAAGAACATTTTTTAATTTCTAATATTTGTATAAGTGTTTAGAGATTTTGATACCATTTTTTGATACCGCACAGCTCACACCTATTAAATAATAAGTAAAATTATCTCTTTTTATACCTTTATATATGCTTAAATTGTGACTAAAATATCTCTTTTTGTTTGAGAGAATTTAAATAAATAGAGATAAAGCATGGTTTAAAATTTTTTCTAAATTTAGATATTAAAATTGTTTTTAGTATAGTGATAAGATTTTAAATAACAGTTTTTACTTAGCTAAATTCCAACCATTTTTGGCTGAAATTTAGCATATAGGATTATTTATAGTTTTTAATCGCATCTTCTAAGATTTTTTGGGCTTCGTCTTTGCCGGCAAAATCTTTAACTTTTACCCATTTGTTTGGCTCAAGCATTTTATAAGTTTCAAAGAAATTTTTGATTTTATTTAAAGTTGCTTTTGGAAGGTCGTCGATAGTTTTTATCTCATCATATCTTGGGTCGATTTTACTAACTGGAACAGCTAAAAGCTTCTCATCCATTCCAGCTTCATCTTCCATAACAAGCACCCCGATTAATCTACAAGTTATCACGCTTCCTGCTTGAAGTGGGTATTCATTTAGTACTAAAACGTCAGCTGGGTCGCCGTCAGCTGCTAAAGTGCTTGGCACAAAGCCGTAGTTTGCTGGGTAAAACATAGCTGAGTATAAAACTCTATCAACCACCACAGCACCGCTGTCTTTATCTATCTCATACTTCACGTTTGAGCCGTAAGGTATCTCAACAACTGCGTTTACTTTATCAGGGTTTGAGCCTGCTTTGATTTTAGATATATCCATAAAAGTCTCCTTTATTGTAAGCTTTTCATAATTTCTTTAACGATGATTTCATTCATCTCAGCAACTATCTCTTCGATAGTTCTCTCGCCATTGATTGACTGATATAGCCCTTTGTTTGTGTAGAATTTGCGGATTTCTTCGATTGGCTCTAGGAAAACTTTCATTCTGTTGTAGAAAACCTCTTCATTATCATCTGCACCTCTGTTTCTTCCAAGGACCCTTTCTTTTGCTACTTCTTCGCTAACAACTACTTCGATAACAGAGACTAAATTTATCTCATCATTATCTTTTAAAACTTCGTCAAATCTCTTCATCTGTTCAGTGCTTCTTGGGAAACCATCTATGATGATAAAGTCTAAATCAGCATCTTCTATAGCTGAGATAATGGTGTCAATAACGATATTTAGCGGGACTAAATTTCCAGCAGAGATATAACTATTTATCTCTTCGCCTAGCTCGCTTCCTTTTGCAACTTCAGCTCTAAGCATATCTCCAGTTGAAAAGTGTGCTACGCTTTGGTTCATCTCAGCAATCAAGCTTGCATCAGTTGTTTTACCACTCCCGGGTGCTCCTATAATCAAAAATAAATTCTTCATTCTCTCATCCTTTTTTAGTGATTTTCTTTTTTTACAACTCTAATTCCAAGTTCTCTTAACTGCTCTGTGCTTGCCTCACTTGGTGCCTTTGTAAGCATGCATTGTGCTTTTTGAGTTTTTGGAAATGCGATTACTTCTCTAATGCTACTTGATTTTGTAGCTAGCATCATAAGTCTATCAAAACCTATCGCAATTCCACCGTGTGGTGGTGCACCAAAGCTTAGTGCATCAAGCAAGAAGCCAAATTTATCTCTTTGCTCGCTTGGAGAAATTTTAAGTCTATCAAATACTTTTTGTTGAAGGTCGGCTTTGTGAATTCTTATACTTCCACCACCTAGCTCAACTCCGTTTAGAACAACGTCATAAGCGTTTGAAGTTATATCATCTATATCATCATCTATGTTGTTTGGCGAAGTAAATGGGTGGTGCATAGCTGAGTAAGTTCCATCATCATTTTCTTCAAACATTGGGAAGTCTACTACCCATAAAAACTCCATCTTATCAGCGTCGATGATACCCATCTCATTTGCTAGGAATATTCTAAATCTTCCCATATAGTCAAGTACTGTTTTTTTCTTTCCAGCACCAAAAAATACCACGTCTCCAACTTCAAGTTCACATCTTTTTACTAGCTCGTCAAGGTCAGCTTCTTCAAAGAATTTAACTAAAGGTCCTTTTAGTCCATCTTCTTTTACTTGGATAAACGCTAGTCCACTTGCTCCAAATTTTCTAACAAAATCCTCAAAGCTTTTCATCTGTCTTTTACTAAAGATATTATCTCCGTTTGGAACTTTTAAAGCTTTGATTCTATTTTTCTTTTTATCACTTGCTATTTTTGTAAAAATTTCATTTGAGCATTTTTCAAAGATATCATCCACATCTACCATTTTTAGGTCATATCTAAGGTCTGGCTTATCACTTCCATAAACTTCAGTCGCTTCGTTATAGCTCATTCTTCTAAAAGGTGTTTGGATGTCATAGCCACACGCTTTAAAGATATCTTTTAGCATAGTTTCTGCTACATTTATGATGTCGTCTCTTTGGCAAAAGCTCATCTCGATATCTATCTGAGTAAACTCAGGCTGTCTATCAGCTCTTAAGTCTTCATCTCTAAAGCATTTTGCTATTTGGTAGTATTTATCAAAGCCAGCACACATTAAAAGTTGTTTGAAAAGTTGTGGGCTTTGTGGCAGTGCATAAAACTCGCCGTTATGAACTCTACTTGGAACTAAGTAGTCTCTTGCACCTTCAGGTGTAGCTCTTGTTAAAATAGGTGTTTCAACATCTATAAAGCCCATTTTATCTAGTGCATTTCTAGCAGCAAGTGCGGCACGTGAGCGCATCTGAAATTTAGTAAAACTCTCATTTGTTCTTAAGTCTAAAAATCTATATTTTAGTCTAGTCTCTTCGCCGACTTCTTTATCGCCTATAACAAACGGTAGAGCAGCACTTCTGTTTTCTATAACTAAATCACTTACTACTATTTCAATTTCACCTGTTTTAAGTTTTGGGTTTGTAAGTCCTTCGCCTCTAGCTCTAACTTTTCCGGTTACTGTTAAAACAAACTCGTTTCTAACTTCGTTTGCTAAATCGTAAGCTTTTTGATTGTCCGCTGGGTCACAAACTATCTGAATAAGCCCAGTTCTATCTCTTAAATCTAAAAATATAACTCCGCCGTGGTCTCTATATGAGTTGACCCAGCCACATACTCTTATCTCTTTTCCTATATCATCTTTTGATAGTGAGGTTGCATAATGAGTTCTCAAATTTTACTCCCTTTTTTAAACAATTAAAAATGCATTGTATCTAAATTTTGCTTTTATAAAGCTAATTTTGACTAAAATATAGCTTATGAAAAGAGCAAATGTGCATAAGAACTTAAAAACTATCGGAATTGTTGCTAAAAATCCTAAAAATGCTCTTGGTTTAGTGGATTTTTTCTCTAAGCACGGCATTGAAGTTATGTTTGGGAAAAGGACCGCTTCAAATTTAGGCATTGAAGGCTTTAGTTTAGATGAAATTTGTGAAAAAACAAATTTAATCATAAGTCTTGGCGGGGATGGAACGCTTATTAGTACTTGTAGGAAAATAGCTAGAAAGGGCTATAAAGACGTTCATGTCTTGGGAATTTACGATGGAACTTTGGGGTTTTTAACTGATATTGATTTAAATGAGTTAGAGCAGTTTTTTGATGAGTTTTTAGAGGGTAAATACGACGTTGAGCGACCTTTAATGCTAGAAATAACTCTAAAAAAACAGGGCAAAAAAGATATAAATAAAATAGCGTTTAACGATATAGTTCTAACTAGAAGTGCGGTTATCTCTATGAGCAAAGTTGATGCGTATTTAAATGGAAAGTATTTTAACACCTACTACGGAGACGGAGTGATAGTTAGCTCTCCTGTTGGCTCAACTGCTTATAATATGAGTGCAAATGGACCTATCATCTACCCGCTTAGTAAGACTTTTTGTATAACTCCTATTTGCTCTCACTCTTTAACACAACGCCCTGTTGTGCTTCCAAGTGAGTATAAACTTAGTTTTAAAAACATGGGCTCAAGTAACGTAAGTATAGTGATAGATGGGCAAGATAGTTTTGATATGAGTGAGTTTGATGAAGTGTTTATAACTATAGGTAGCACTCATGCAAATTTAATCAGACACCTAGATAGAGACTATTTTGATGTTTTAAAAGAGAAGCTTCATTGGGGACATAATGGAGGCAAAGCTTGATAAATAGACTATATATTAAAAACCACCTAAGTTTTAAAGAGGTAGAGCTTAAGTTTGATAAAGGTTTGAGTGTTTTTACAGGTGTGAGTGGGGCTGGAAAGAGTGTTTTAATGAATGCGATTTTGGCCGTGTTTGGGCTTGGTGAGAGTGGGGCAAGCCTGATAGAAGCTGATGTTGAGTTTAAATTTGACATGAGCGAATACGGCATTGAAAGCGAAGAGATAAATAACTTTAGAATGGTTAAAGAAAAAACCACAAGGTATTTTATAAACAGTCAGTTTATCTCTAAGAAAAACTTGCAAACCATCGCAGACTCGCATATAAAATACTTAAGCGTTAGAGAGATAAATGAGTTTGAAAATGAGAGATTAATAGCTCTATTTGACCAGCTTGTTTTTAAAAATGATAAAAAGCATATCTTAAATTTAAGAAAGCTGAATGAAACTTATACTGAGTTTAGTAGGGTAAAAAAAGAGCTTGAAAAAATAGAAAAAGAAGAGAGAAGTTTAGAGGAGTTAAAAGAGTTTGCTAAATTTGAGATAGATAAAATAGAGAGCATTAACCCAAAAAGAGGCGAGTTTGAAGAGCTTATGGAGCTTAAAAAAAGACTTAGTAAGCTTGATAAGATAAATGAAGCTTGGAGCAAAGCAGATGCCATCTTTGAGATAGAGTCAGCCGTGATGGAGGCTTTAAATATTAGCGATATTGAGAGTGCGTTTTTTGATGATGCTATGAATGAACTTAGGGCTAAAAAAGAAAGCCTTAATATGGAGGATTTAGAAAGCATCGATATAGAAGCAACTCTTGATAGGATAGAGGCTTTAAGCGGGCTTGATAGGCGTTACGGAAGTATAGAAGAAGCCCTAAAGACGCTTGAAGTTAGAAAAAAAGAGTTGGCTAGTTATGAAAACAGAGAGTTTGAAAAAAGCGAACTAAAAAAGAAATTTAGTAAGTTAAGTTTAGAGCTTGAAGAGGCTTCAAATTTAGTAAGCAGTTCAAGAAAAAGTGTAAAAAAAAGCTTTGAGAATATGATGAACTTATATCTAAAAGAGCTTTTTATGCGTGACATTGAAGTTTTGTTTTTAGAAAAAGAGATAGATAGTTTAGGCGGAGACAAAATAGAGTTTGTTATATCAGATACAAATTTAAAAAATTTAAGCTCTGGAGAGCTAAATAGATTAAGACTTGCATTTATCGCCACTACTATAGATATAGTTGGCTTTGCAAATGGAGTTTTGATATTAGATGAAATAGATGCAAATTTAAGCGGAAAAGAAGCGATGAGTATAGCAGATGTGCTTTTAAAAGTCTCAAAGCACTACCAAATTTTTGCCATCTCTCACCTTCCACAGCTTAGTTCAAGAGCTGATTCGCACTTTTTAATCACAAAAGAAAATGATATCTCAACTGTTAAAAAACTTAGCGAAGATGAAAAAATTACCGAACTTGCTAGGATGATAAGTGGGGAAAATATCTCAGAGGAAGCCCTAAATTTTGCTGAAAAACTAAAAAATAGCTAAAATTTTGTTTATTTTAAGCTTTTGTTGTCCGTTTTTTGCTACAATTTTCGAATTCTGTAAATTTAAGAGCAGAAAATTTATTTAGGTAAAGCTGTATATGATTATAGATACGCATTGTCATTTGGACGATAAGCGGTTTAAGAGTGACTTAGATGATGTTATAGTAAGAGCTAGAGAAAGTGGCGTTACAAACATCATCATTCCCGGTGCTGATATAAAAGATCTAAAAAGAGCAAGAGAGATATCTTACGCTTATGATGACATATATTTTGCATCAGGAGTTCACCCTTATCATGCTGACGAGTTTGATTTAGCTTATGTTGAAGAGATGGCTAATGATAACAGATGTGTAGCTATAGGCGAGTGTGGGCTTGATTACTATAGGATGAAAGAGCATTTTGATAGTGATGAGAAAATAATAGAGAACAAAAAACTTCAAAAAGAGGTTTTTAAAGCTCAAATTTCTCTTGCCTCTAAGCTTCAAAAACCACTAATTGTTCACTCTAGAGACTCAAATGAGGACATTTATACTATTCTAAAACAGAGTGCTGATAGTTTGGTTGGTGGAGTGCTTCACTGTTTTAATGCAAGCAGACTTTTGCTAGAGCTTAAAGATAGCGGGTTTTACTTTGGTGTTGGTGGGGTCATAACCTTTCAAAATGCCAAAAATTTGGTGGAGATATTAAAAGATATCCCACTTGATAAACTTCTTATAGAAACTGACGCACCTTATCTTTCTCCGACGCCTCATAGAGGTAAAAGAAATGAGCCTTCATATACTAAATTTGTTGTAGAGAAAATCTCGGAGCTTCTAAGTTTAAGAATAGAAGAGATAGAAGAGATTACGACAAATAATGCCAAGAAGCTTTTTGGAATTTAAGGAGTAAATTTGAGAGTTCTAATTAAATTTGTTTTAGTATCACTATTTTTTCTGAATTTATCAGCAGATACTACAACGGAAATTTTAAATGAGTTTGGTATAAAGGACACAGAAGCAAATAGAGCTATAATTGCTAGCATTGAAAACAGCATAAGTCAAAGAGATGTGGAGGATTTTAAAAAGATTATTTTAGATGCTTCACATAACGCAACTATGGTAAAAAGTGAGCTTGAAGCTATAGATGCACCGCATTTCCTACTCTATCTTGCGATGACTGAGTCAAAGTTTCAAAACAGAGCAACCTCATCAAAAAGAGCTGGCGGGATGTGGCAGTTTATGCCAGGTACTGCTAGAGCTTTTGGGCTTGATGTAAACGAACAAGTTGATGAGAGAAGAGATCCATTTCTCTCAACTGATACAGCGTTTAAATATTTAGATTTTTTAAACGAAAAATTTGATAAATGGTATCTTTCGCTAATGGCTTATAACTGCGGTGATGGATGTATGGGTAAAGCTATCAGAAATAGCGGAAGCGATGATTTTGCTACGCTTTTAAAGAGTTCGGCAACCCCAAAAGAGACAAAAAACTTTATTAAAAAAATCATTAAATACACAGCTATCTCTAAAGAGCAAGAGAAGTTTTTAAACAGTGTTGAACCAGCGGTAAAAGTAGAGAAAATTAAAGTTAGCTCTGGAACAAAACTTGCAACTGTTGGGGCGAGCATCGGACTAAGTGTTGATGAGATGAAGAGATTTAATCCGCATATTAAAAACGAAGTTGCTCCAAACAGAAAAGAAGGGTATCACTTCTATATCCCTGAAGAGAAGTTAAACTTATACGCACTTAATTATATAGGTAGACTTATAAGAGGTGATGATAGCTTAAGACTTGGATACGGCGTTCACATCGTTGCAAAAGGTGAAACTCTTGATATGATAGCCAAGAAGTGGGATTCAAATGTTTCTGAGATAGTTGCTATGAATGAGATTGAAAAAGTGGATAAAATAAGAGTTGGAGATGAGCTTAAAATCCCAATTGAAAAAACTCAGATTGCTTTAACGGATAGCAAAGAGTATACTATAAAAAATGGCGACACACTGTTAGGAATTTCTAAGAAATTTGATGTAGAGGTAAAAGAGATAGTTGCATTAAATGATATAAAAGATCATAAAAATATAAAAGTTGGAGAGACGATTGTTTTACCGTAAAGTTTTACTGCTGCTTTTTGCACTGTTTTTCATCTATGGATGTTCATCAAAGCCAGCTGTTGTAGCACCAAAAGAAGCTCCCAGAAAAGGAACTCCTGCTACAATGAGACCATATACCATAAATGGTAAAACCTACTATCCAGCTCAAGTTTCTGTTGGGGATACACAAAAAGGCATTGCTAGTTGGTATGGGCCAACTTTCCATGGCAAAAAAACCTCAAATGGCGAAACTTATAATATGTACGCACAAACCGCTGCTCATAAAACATATCCTATGAATACTATGGTGAAAGTTACAAACTTAGATAACGGAAAAATCACAACAGTTAGGATAAATGATAGAGGTCCATTTGTAAGTGGCAGGATAATAGACTTATCAAAAAAGTCGGCTAATGATATCGGGGTAGTTGCAAAAGGAACAGCTCCTGTAAAAATCGAAGTTGTTGGCTTTCACGGACATACTATTAGCAAAGACGCACCAGTTAGCGAAAGAGTCGTAAGTGGCGGGACATTTATGGTTCAAGTTGGGGCATTTAGAAACAAAAGCGGGGCTGAGGTTTATCAAAGACAGTATGACGGAAAAGGCGGATATAAAGCAATCGTAAGAGAGTTTGAACACGACGGGCTTTATAGAGTTTTCTTAACTGGGTTTAGAAGTGAAGATGAGGCAAGAGACGTGGCACAAAGCATTTATCACATTGACGGTGCTTTTATAGTTAGACAGTAAGGGTAAAAAGATGATAAAAAGAGAGACAAAAGAGACAAAAATAGAGCTTAATTTAGAAATTTATGGAAGTGGCAAAAGTGAAATTTGCACAGGAATTGGGTTTTTTGACCATATGCTAGAAGCTCTTTCAAAACACTCTTTAATGGATTTAAAAGTTAAATGCGATGGGGATTTACACGTTGATGACCATCACAGTGTTGAAGATGTGGGCATTGTTTTAGGGACAGCTTTAAGAGAGCAAATTTATCCTATAAAAAATGTTGAGAGATACGGTAACGCTGTTGTTGTGATGGACGAGGCAGCGGTTGCTTGCGATTTAGACTTGTCAAATAGGGCTTTTTTAGTTTATGAGAGTATAAAAGAGGGCTATATTGGTAAATTTGACTCTGAGTTAATTGAAGAGTTTTTTAGAGCAGTTGCATTTAATGCTGGTATTACGCTTCATTTAACAAAAATCAGAGGACAAAACAAACACCATATTGCAGAAGCAACCTTTAAGGCCTTTGCAGTAGCACTTAGAAGAGCTCTTACTAAAAATGAAAAGATGGGAATTCCAAGCACAAAAGGCGTTTTATGATAGAGATACTTTTCCTAGATGTTGATGGTTGTTTAACTGATGGTGGGATTTACTACACAAACTCGGGCGATGAGCTTAAAAGGTTTGATGTAAAAGATGGTTTTGCCATTTATCAGTGGAATAAAATGGGAAAACTTTCGGCTATTATTACAGGAAGAGAGTCTAAGTTAGTTGAAAAAAGAGCTAAAGAACTTGGTATAAAATATCTTTTTCAAGGTGTGAGTGATAAATTTCAAGTCGCTAGTGAAATTTTAAAAAAAGAGAATTTAAGCTTTGAAAATGTCGCTGCTATTGGTGATGACTATAACGACATGAAGCTTTTAAATGCCGTTGGGCTAAGTTTTAAGCCAAGTGGTGCTATGAGTTTACTAAAAACTGATATAACTCTATCAAAAGATGGCGGAAAAGGTGCTGTTAGAGAGATGATAGAACTCATTATAGAAAAAGAGAACTTACAAGAGCAGTGGCTTAAACAATGGCTTTAAGGGTATTTTATTTTGGTATCGCTATTTTTAGCGTTGCCATGGTTATTTTAGCAGTTCAAACTCCTTATTTTGGTGATTTTTTTAAAGAAGAACTTGATATTGCTAGTTTAGAGATGGAAAAAATCATTGACTATGAAGTAACTCCTGCTAAAATTACAAGTAAATACGAGGCTAAAAAAGGGGTAAGATATAGCAACAAAGATGAGTTTATAAACTTTGTTGGACATACTATAGATGATGATGTAAACCATACAATGTCGTCAAATATCGCTGTTTTACAAGGCGATGAGGTTTGGTTTATAGATGATGCTAGGTATAGTAGCAGTGATGCTTTTAACTACATTTCAGATGAGATAGTTTATAATAGAGTCACCAAAATAGTCACTAGCAATAAGCCTTTTACACTTTGGCAGTATGAAAACAACGTTACAGGCTTAACGATAAAACACGATTTAAAAACAAAACAAACTTTTGCAACAGGAGTCCATGGATGGTACAATTTACAAGAAAAATAACTTTCTTTTTGGTTTTTTTAGCTCTGCCTCTGTTTGCTGAGCAGGTTGTGGTTACAGCTGATAATTTTTTTGCTGATGAGATAAAACTTGAGAGTGTTTTAACCGGTAATGTTAATGTCAAAAAAGGCTCTTTTGACACTCTTGATAGTGATAAAATAACAATTTATTTTGATGCTGAAAAACAACCTACTAAATACATAGCAACTGGAAATGCTAGATTTAAAATTCTTATAAATGAAAGCCACTATAACGGCAAAGGCGATGAGCTTACTTACATTCCAAATGAGGATAGGTATATTTTAACAGGAAATGCCTGGATAGAAGAAGTTGAAACTAAAAGAGAAGTTTTTGGAGACATTATTAGAATAAGTCAACTTGATGGAAAATATGAGGTTGAAAGCTTTAGAAATAGACAAGCTCCAGATAAAAAACCAGCTAGACTTATTTTCCAAGTTGAGGATAAAAATTGATAAAGCCTATAAGTGCTAAATTTATAACTTCAAGTCCAAATTTAGATAGTTGTGATAGCTATAATATAAGCGAAATTGCTTTTATAGGGCGTTCAAACGTTGGAAAGAGTAGCTTTATAAACGCTTTGGTAAATCAAAAAAGCTTAGCAAAAAGTAGTGCAACTCCGGGCAAAACTAGGCTCATAAACTTCTTTGAAGTTACTTTTAGAAAAGAAGATGATGATATAAGCTTGATGTTAGTAGACCTGCCTGGATATGGATATGCAAAAGTTTCAAAATCAACTCATGAAATTTGGTCAAAAGCTTTGGATGAGTATCTAAAAAACCGCTCATCTATCAGGCTTTTTGTGCATTTAAGAGACTCAAGACAGTTTGATTTAGACATTGATAAAAACGTGAACGAGTATCTAAAAAGCTTTTTAAGAAATGATCAAAAAATTTTAAATTTCTACACAAAAGCTGATAAACTAAATCAAAGCGAGAAATCAAAAGTGCTTAAATTTGATAAAAATGCTAAATTTATCTCAACTACTAAAAATTTAGGCATAGAAGAAGCAAGAGAGTTAATAATAAATGGAGCATTGGGGATATGTTAAAGTTTAGAACTGCAAAACTTAGTGATATAAAATCTATGCAAGAGATGGTAAAAGAAGAGATTCAAAAAGGAGTAATCCTACCAAGAAGTGATAGTGAAGTAGCAAATGCGATTCGCTCATATACTCTTGCTTTTTACGAGGGCGAGTTAGTTGGATATGCTTCGCTTCATATTTACTCTGTAGAGCTTGCTGAAATTAGAAGCCTTGTTATAAAAGATGGACACAGAGGCAAGGGCATTGGAAGTGGGTTAATAGAGAGACTTTTAGAAGAGGCTAGATATCAAGAGATAAACAAAGTTTTTGCTTTAACCTATAGAGATAGCTTTTTTAAAAGACTTGGTTTTAAGGAAATTTCAAAAGAAGAGCTTCCAGATCAAAAAATTTGGGCAGATTGTATTAAATGCAAACATTTTCCAGTATGCAACGAAATAGCCGTGATATATACATTGTAAAAAGTATAGTTTTTTTTATCTCTATACTTTTTTACCAGCTTTTATCGTCGATTTATGCGACTATCCCGCCGCTGATTGGGCTCTTTTTTGTCTATGCGGTAGTGCTTAACTATGAAAAAGAGAGAAGCTATCAAGACTATACTCACGAGTGGTATCAAGTAATTTTGTATCTTTTTATAGCTGAGCAGATGCATGGGTTTGAGCTTTTTTCTGCAGCGATTGCATTTGGGCTATTTTATTATATTTTTTTTGAGTTTAGCTTAGATAGGATAAGGTTTAAAACTCTGTTTTTAATCTACCTGACAATCATGGGCTATCTGTCAGTTTTTTTAGTAAGCAACACTCTTTCTTACTTTAAAGATGCTGAGTATCTAAACTTTGGTGTAGAGTATTTAGCTTATATGGTTGTTGAGAGTCTTTTGGTGTTATTTTTCTTCAAAGGGCGAATTTTATGAGATTTAAGATAGCTCTTTTTTTCATTCTCTCTGTCTGGCTAGTATTGATTGGTAGGGTTTATTTTTTGAGTGTAAAATCAAGTGATTTCTATGAAGAGGTAGCTTTGCAAAATGCCTATAAGTCAAGAGATATCGCTCCAACTAGGGGTCAAATTTTTGACTCTAAGAAAAATCCAGTTGCGATTAATCACCTAGGATACTCCATCTCTTTAAAACCTCATTTAAAAGAAGAGATTGTTATAGCTGAAACAGAGGCTTTAGAAAGCCTATTTTATGATTTAAATGCTACTTTACTACAAAGAGAGTATAAAAAACAAAACTCAGCTTATAACCAAGAGTTTATAAAGGTGGTTGATTTCTTAGAGTATGATTTGGTTGTGCCACATTTTTCAAAGTTGAACTTAAACCCAAATTTAGAAGTTCTACCATCGTCTCTTAGACACTATCCTTACGGCAAACTAGGTTCTCATATAATCGGCTATGTAGGCAGGGCAAACACAAGAGATATAGAGATAAATCCACTCTCAAAACTTACAAATGTAATGGGGAGAAGCGGGATTGAAGCTTATTATAATGATATCTTGCAAGGCGAAAAAGGGGAGCGAACTACAAAGGTTACAGCTCTTAATCAAGTAGTAGAAGAGGTTTCTTACACTAAGCCAACAAGTAAAGATATAGAACTTCATATTGATATGGAGCTTCAAGAGTATTTGAGAAACCTATATGATGACAAGGCTGGAGCTGTTGTTGTAATGGACGTTTATACAGGTGCGATAATAGGGGCTGGAAGCTATCCTGAGTTTGATCCAAACCCTTTTGTAACAGGCATTAGTTCAGCCGAGTGGAAAGAGTTGATTGAAGATTTAGACTATCCTTTCACAAATAAAATGGTAAATGGACTCTATCCTCCAGGATCTGTTATTAAGATGTCAATGTCAATGGCATTTTTAAATAGTGGTAGAATTTCAAGAGATAAAACTTACTTTTGTAATGGAGCTATGCAGCTTGGAAATCATAGTTTTAGATGTTGGAAGCGTTGGGGGCATGGAACAGTTAGTATGAATCAAGCTATTAGAGAGAGTTGTGACGTTTACTACTATGAGGGGAGTTTAGAAGTTGGGATTGACTTTTTATCAGCAAGTTTAGAAAGGCATGGGTTTGGAAGAAAAACAGGTATTGATCTTCCTAATGAGTTTGTTGGAACTGTTCCAAGTAAAGCATGGAAAATGGAGAAATATGGTAAACCTTGGTATATGGGAGAGACTGTTAACACATCTATCGGACAGGGAAGTTTTTTAGTTACGCCTATTCAGGTGGTGAAAAACACAGCAGAGATTGCAAGTGGCAAGGGCTTAACTCCGCACTTTTTAAAAAGTATTGACGGGGAAGAGGTGGAGTTTCAAACTTATGAAATTTTTACCCCTTTTGAAAAAGAGCAACTCCCATACATTAGAAAAGCGATGTATGAAGTGGCAAATCATCAAAATGGGACCGCTTACCAACACCTAAAAGACAGCAGTGTTAAAATAGCAGCAAAAACCGGAACCGCTCAAGTTGTGGGAATTCCTCAAAACGTTATAGTTAGAATGAAGGAAAAAGATATGGAGTATTATCACCGTTCTCATGCGTGGATAGTAGGTTACGCTCCGTATAAAAACCCAAAATACGCCGCAGTTGTATTAGTGGAACACGGAGGTGGCGGAAGTAGCATAGGTGGACCTATTCTTAGACAAATTTTTGAAAAACTTGTAGAGATGGAGTATATTGACTTAAATGCTACGAAGTAGAGCGTTTAATACCATCATAAGTTGTGATTAAAACCGCTACCCAAATAATTATAAAACTAATAATTTTTATTAAATCAATCTCTTCGCCATAAACACAAGCCCCAAAAAATATAGTCATTGTTGGGGTAATATAGTGCAAAAATCCAATAGTCGTTAGTTTTAGCTCATTTGCAGCGGCGTTGAAAGTTATAAGTGGCAAAAGTGTCGCAAGCCCAGCCCCTATAAGCAAAAGCCCGTTTAAATTAAACCCAAAGTTTCCAAGACCCTTAAACTCTATAAAAAATAGATAAATTATAAAAAAAGGCACTATCCAAAGAGTCTCTATAAAAAGACTCTCTATCACTGGTGCGTGAGCTCTTTTTTTAATAAGTCCATAGATAGCAAATGCTGCTGGTAAAACTATGGAAACCACAGGCAAAGAGCCGTGATAAATAACTTGAATGAGTATGGCTAAAAAGACTAAAAATATCGCAAATTTGACTAAATTTGAGATTTTTTCTTTTAGAAAAATAGCTCCTAAAAGCATGAAAAACAAAGGATTTATAAGTTGCCCCATACTGGCTTCAAGAATTTGATTATTCGCCACCGCATAAATAAATACTCCCCAGTTTAAGGTGACAAAAAGACCAGCTAAGCTAAGAGTTTTAAAAATTTCTTTGTTTGAAATGAGCCTTTTTAAGCTAGCTGTTCTACCAGAGATAACTATAAAAATAAGACCAAAAACACTTGCAAAAATAACCCTATATGCAAGCATCTCTACAGCACCAGCGTTTATACTTTTAAAATAGAGTGGAAAAAGCCCCCACATAACAAATGAGGAAATTCCATAAATCAAACCCTTAGACATAAAACTCTCTTTGTAAAATTTAAAGCGATTATATGAAATTTAGAGTTAAATTAAACTTATGAAATTTATAGGAAAATTAAAATAAAAGAAGAGTAGTTTAAACTACTCTTCAACACAAATTTCTTTTTTTGAGATATTTATGATAGTAAAGTAACTAACGATTGAAAGTATCACAATCAGCCCTATAAAAGTCGCTACTCCTATGTATAAAAAGAAGTTTGCACCTACAAGTTCATAAGCTTTTAAAAACGCTATCGTAGCGGCCGCAACCGGAAATGTAAACGCCCACCAAGAGAGGAAAAACTTTAGTTTTAAAAAGCTTTTATACATAAAAATTAGTAAAAGCGTAAAAAAGATAGTTAAGCTAATCAAAACATGAGCAAAAGGATCAAAGTTTCCTGTCATTTTTACATAGCCCAAAAACCCCACAGCAGGCGGGGCTATCATGATAAACATTGTTGGTATAAATTTGCTTGGAAGTTGGTCGTGAAATAGTATTCTATAAAAAATAATCCCAAACAAAACTATATAGAAAAACACCCCGATAGACAGGTAGTACCACAGATATCCTGCGTTTTCCTTAGCAGCTATGACGACGATTAAATTTCCAACTATCGGGATGAACCAAGCTGGGTTTGAGTGGTTGATTAAAATACTATTTTTAATCCAAAACGAGATGGTATAAAACGTAGCAAAAGTTAAAACTACTATACCAAAAACATATAATGGCATATATAAAGCTGTGCCTTTCCAAACTATCGACAAAAGTAGCGATGAAATCGGAATGGTAGCAAAAAAGTTTATTTTGATTGGGTGGCTTATCTCTTTTTTAAAAGCCTCTTTAAATTTCAAAACTTTAGTGGTGTAGAGTGTAACTATCACTATAAAAATAGCACTAACCAAAAGCCTTAAAACGACAAACAAAAAATCTGAAATTTGAAATATCGCATTTATCTTCTCATACGCTATCACAAACCCACTTAGCCCCATAGTGATGGCAAAAAACATAACATGAAAGTTTTGTAACCTACTCACAAATTCTCCTTATTTATTCTATTTTTTGATTTTAAGTATCAAATCATACAAGAAAATTTAATTTCTATATGTGATATTGTTACAAACATTAGATAAAATAAACAGCAAAAAACAAAAAAGAGAGATAATGACTTACATTAATAATGAGAGAATTTTAAAAGAGAACTTTATAGATAAATTTGGCTTATCAAAAGATGACGCAAATTTAGTTTTAGAAAGAAGTTACACAAAGTCTTTAAAAAAAGGCGAGTTTTTATACTTTAATGATGTGTGTTACGGATATGCTTTTTTAAAAAGCGGAGCTATTAGGGCGTATTTAGTCTCTGATACCTTAAGAGAGATAACCATCTTTACATTAAAAGACGGGGAAGAGTGCATTATCTGCAATAACTGCTTTTTAGAAAACTTTAGTTCCAACATCAACCTTAGTGCCACAGAAGATAGTGAAATTTTAGTTATCCCAATTGATCTTTTTTATGACTTAAAAAACAGATATCAAACTTTGCAAAACCATATCTTAACCCTTGTCTCTATGCGGTTTTCATCTTCGATAAAAGTTATGGAACAAGCTCTTTTTATGCCACTAACCGATAGGATTAGAAATTTTCTACAAGAAAATGCTAAAGACGGAAGTGTAAAAATTACCCATCAAGAAATCGCTATGAATCTTGGCTCTGCTAGAGAAGCAGTTTCAAGAGTGTTAAAAGAGATGCAAAACAGCGGTGAAATTCTACAGAGCAAAGGTGACATAAAAGTAATGAATTTATCTATGTAACATTATCACACAATCATTTATAAAAACCCGCTACAATCTCATCATAACAAAAAATAAGGAGTATGTTATGTCAGATGTAATGAGTAGGAGAGACGCTCTAAAACTTTTCGGCTCAGCAGCTCTACTTGGAAGCGTAGCAGTTCCAACAGAGGCAGAAGCTAAAAAATACAAAAAGATAAATAAAAAAATCGTTATCTTAGGCGGTGGTCTTGGAGGCATTAGCCTAGCAGCTAAACTTAACAGAGACTTACCAAACTCAGATATCGTTATCGTTGATGGCGATGAGACGTTTTATTATCAACCAGGATTTACGCTTATTGGTATCGGCTTTTACCAAAAAGAAGACGTTATCTTTGATAAAAATACCATCATGCCTAAAGGCGTAGAGTGGGTTAAACAGCACGTTAATGCTATAAAGCCTGAACAAAACTCAGTAGTTTTAGCAAATGGAGAGAGCTTAAGTTATGACTATTTGGTTGTAGCTACTGGACTTCAGTATGAGTTTGAAGCGGTTAAGGGACTAACTCTAGACGATATAAATAACCCAAATACAAATATCTCATCTATCTATACTCTTGATGGTGCGGTTAAAACAAACAAACTTATGGAAGAGTTTGCAAACAAAGGTGGAAAAGCTATCTTTGCTGACCAAAAAAGTGCTATGAAATGTAGTGGTGCAAACAAAAAAATGGTCTGTATGAGTGAAGATAGACTAAGAAGAGCTAAAAATAGAAAAAAAGGTGATGTTCATCTCTATATCGGCGGTGGAACGCTATTTGGTGATCCAACTTACGCAGCAGTTATGTCGCAAATAATGGTTGAAAGAGATATAAAATACACCTTTAGACACCAAATTGTCGAAGTTGATCAGTCTAGAAATGTAGCAACTTTTGAACACTGGATGCCGTATAAGGAAAATGGCGAGGATAAGATAGCAACTGAGTTAGTTGAAGTTGAGTATGACTGGTTTCACTTGCCACCTAAACAAGTTGGTTTTCAGTTTTTAGCTGACGCTGGACTTACAAAAGAGGGCGATAAGTTCAACTGGTTAGCTGTAAACAAACAAACACTTCAAAGCACAAAGTATGAAAACATCTTTGGTATAGGAGATATACTTGGTATCCCTATGGGTAAAACCGGTGCAAGTGTTAGAAAAATGTATCCAACAGTTTTCCAAAACATTGTAAATCACGCAGAGGGAAAACCGCTAGTTGATGGATATGACGGCTACACTGCTTGTCCGTTTTTAACAAGATATGGAAAAGCGATAATGGTTGAGTTTAACTGGGAAGGAACAGCTTCAAGTATGGAAGCTTTTGGTAAAACTAGAGAGAGTTATATCAACTGGTTAGCTAAAGTTTATGGGTTTAAACCGATGATTATGAAAGGTATGATGAAAGGTCTAGTATGAGTAATTTAGATAAAACTATAAGATTAATAATAGCGGGAATTATATTTTTCCTATTTGCGTTTCTTATTCCTAGTTGGTTGTGGACTATAGGTCTTATACCTTTATTAACTGGATACTACGGATGGTGTCCACTGTATAAAATCATAGGAAAAGGAAAGTAATGGTAAGTAAAAAAAGTAGAATCATTAGAGTGATTGTAGGAATTCTTTGGATTTTAGTGTTTGCATTTGGTTTTCAAAGCTGGTGGGCATTAGTTGGCTTAGTTCCACTTATCGTAGGTGCAACAGGTTTCTGCCCAGCGTGCTACTTCTTAAATAGATGCTCCATTAGATAGAGTTTCTAACGATTAAACTCTTTGGAAGGGAAAACTTAGAAATGATTTTCTCTTCCATCTCTCTCATCTCTCCGTTATCAACTTCGTGGTCGTAACCTAAGATATGCAAAAGTCCGTGGATAAAAAGTAGGGCTATCTCATCTTCTGTTGAGTGGTTTAAGTTTGTCGCCATCTCTTTTGCCAAGTCTAAGTTTATAACCACCGAGCCGATTGGGAAATTTGGCATTTTTTGATATGGGAAGCTTAAAACATCTGTTGTTTTATCAATGCCACGCTCACTTTTGTTTATAGCTCTCATCTCATCGCTACTTACAAAAACAAGTTCAACTTCATCAGCTTTTAAAAAATCAGAAATTTCATCTAAAATTTTAGGATAACTCTCTTCGCAACTTATCAAATTTAAACACCTTTAAATAAAATTTGATAAAATTATAGCAAAATTTAAAAGGATAAGTTATGAAAAAAGCACTCTGTATCATAAGTGGCGGGATGGATAGCACTCTTTGTGCATATATGGCTAAAAATAATGGCTATGAGATAGTCGCACTTCATTTTGACTACAACCAGCGAACTATGGAAAAAGAAAGAGAGTGTTTTAACGAGATTTGTGATGATTTAGGAGTTTTAGAACGTGAGATAATAGATGTTAGTTTTATCTCGCAAATCGGGGCAAATGCTTTAACTGATATGAGTTTGGAAGTTCCAAAAAGCGGAGTTGGCGATACAGGTATGAAAAAAGAAGTTCCTATAACTTATGTTCCTTTTAGAAATGGCATCTTTCTAAGTATCGCAGCGGCTCTAGCTGAAAAAGAGAGTTGTGAAGCCATCTATATCGGAGTTGAGAGTAGTAGTGGGTATCCTGACTGCACAAATGAGTTTATAAACTCTATGGAAAACTCTATAAATTTAGGTAGAGTTAAAAAGAGTAAAATTGTTACGCCTTTGGTTGATTTAAGCAAGGCAGAAATCGTTAAAAAAGCAGTTGAGTTAAACGTCCCACTTCATAAAACTTGGAGTTGCTATGAGAGAAGCGACAAAGCGTGCGGGCTTTGTGATAGCTGTAGATTAAGACTAGAAGGTTTTAAAGAAGCTGGAGTAGAGGATAAAATTCCTTATGTTTAAATAGTTACTTTTTGATATATTTATTGTGTTTTAAAATTTATGTTTTCCATCTGTCATTATAAATTTACCTTTATCAGTCGTTGCTAGGCATTAAAAATGCCGTGGCAATCTAGACTTTGAACTTGAAAAGAGACTTAAAGCCAAATTCAGAAAAACCTAAAACCTAAGTTCACCAAATCCACCAGAGTCGTCATTGCGAGGAGCAAAGCGACGAAGCAATCCATCAAATGAAAGCTTGATAAATTTATAAGATTTCTATTTAAGAAAATTTTTATCTATAAATTTAAAAACAAACCTTTAAAACCAAATTTACTAAAAAACGCTCCACTCCGTCATTGCGAGTTTGTGAAACAAACGAAGCAACCCATCAAAGACATTTTAAATAATTTATAAGTTTTTTACTTAAGAAAATTTTATAAAGAAATTCACAAAAGAAAAACCTTTAAATTTAACCAAAATCTTAACTCTAGATTTAATAAAAAAACACTTAAATTTAACTCAAAATTTATCCAAATGGATTGCCATGATTTTCTACGAAAATCTCGCAATGACGACGTTAGTAGATATATTGTTGTAAGAAATTTATAAAACTAAATTTGCTAAAAGTCACTTTCTAAATTCAATATCTAGATTGCCACGCCGGACTTCGTCCGTCTCGCAATGACCGTTATAGAGTATTTTTCCTAGTACCTGTTTTGATGATAAGATTTTAAATTTAACTAAAACTTACCGCATCCATATCAACCTCAACATTTGGCATATCGCACATCTTGCCAGCTAAAATCAGTGCGTTATGAGATGTTGAGCGGATTAAGATTTCATAGCGAAATTTAGAGGCGATATACTCTATATTTGCTTTGCCGTAGCCGATGATTTCGATGTTTTTAGCGGTTTTTAGTTTGTCTAGGCAAGAGTGCATCAAGCTAACAGCATTTTTTTCATTTTTATGAGAGATTAGCACTCTTAAAAGCCTAGTAAATGGCGGATATAAAGGCTCTCTTAAAAAAAGCTCATCTTTTATAAACTCGTCATAATTTCCCATAAACTCATTAAAAAACTCTTTTTGTAAAGTTTGGATTATAACTTTTCCTTTTCCGCTTCGCCCAGTTCTGCCACTTAACTGCATTGCTAATGCCAAAGTTTTTTCCCTAGCTTTATAATCAGCGTAACCCAAAGAGTTGTCAATCCCCATGATGATAGCAAGTGAGACGTTGTGATAGTCATGTCCTTTGCTAAGCATCTGTGTTCCAACCAAGATGTCAATTTTAGCGTCATTGAACTCTTTTAGAGTGGCAACTAGCTTTCTTTGAGTGGTTATCTCATCTCTATCAAATTTAGCTACAACTTTGTCACTAAAAACTTCACTTATTTTAGCGGCAACTTCGCTTGTGCCCATTCTTTTTGGCTCCATAACCTCGCCCCCACAAACAGCACACGGAGTTTTAAAGTAAGAGCTATATCCACAGTAGTGACAAGACAGGGCATTTTTGTTTTTATGAAAGCTCATCCCAACGCTACAAAATGGACATTTTACAATGGAGTGACACTTTGTACATAAAAAAAACTTGAAATTTGCTCTAGTTGGTAGGAAAATTATGGCTTGCTTTCCCTCATTCATACACTCTTTTAGCTCTTTTATGATAAGTGGGGAGATAAAGGTTTCATTTTCATCATAAATTATCTCTTTTTTGCTTTCAAAAAATGTTCCTTTTAAGCGAAAAGTTGGCTGTTTTTCTATGGTGGTTAAAGAGGGCGTTGCTGAACCTAAAACAACTTTTATATCAAATTTAGAAGCTAGGAAAATGGCTAAATCTCTAGCGTTATAGCGTGGTTTTTGGTTTGATTTATAGCTATCATCATGCTCTTCATCGACAACTATAAGCCCTAAGTTTGTAAAAGGTAGAAATAGAGCTGACCTAGCTCCTGCTATTAGCTTGATTTTACCATTTTGAAAGTTTTCTAAAAGCTCACTTTTTTTCTTAGGTGAGATTTTAGAGTGCCACACCCCAACTGAGTCACCAAAGTAATCTTTGAGTCTTTTTTCCATTTGAGGAGTAAGGGAAATTTCAGGCATTAAAAAAAGAGCTTGTTTTCCTAAATTTAGAGTTTCAACTATGAGTGAGATGTAGATTTCGCTTTTTCCACTTCCTGTATCTCCAAAAATCAAGCTTGTTTTGTGTGATTTGGCAAACTCAAAAGCCTCTTTTTGTTTAGAGCTTAAATTTGGAGTTTTATCAAATTTAGCTTCTATGAAGTTTCTGAATTTATAAGGAGTAAATATATCAAAAGCGATTGATGGTTGACAGATATAGTAGTAACTTATAAAATTTGCTAAAGTTATCTGAGTTTCACTAAACTTTTCATCTAAAGTTTCTAAAATCTCTATAGTTTTAAACTCTGGTTTTTTAGCTTCATTTAAAACTATAGCTTTTCTAGGTTTGTTTGAGACACTCACTAAAACCAAGCTAAAATCATCAAGCTTAGTTTTAGATGAGTAGGTTAGGGGCTTTAAATTTAGCCCTAAAATAGAGAGTTCGTAGAAATACATTTAAACTTTTATTCAAAAAGAGTGCAATCACCACTTACACAAACAAAGCTATTTCTTTTATATTCAATACCGTTTATGGTTTCATCTGCATTTAAAAACCTAAATGTAGCACATCTGCCACCAGCACAAGCTGTAAAAGTTCCATCATCATTGAAAGTCCAGCCATTTCTATCATTTCCCACAGCTACTGGACCTTGCAAAACATTACTAAATCTAACGCCAAGTTTTTCAGTAGCAGTTTTTGCATTCCAAGCAGGAAGATTTCCTTCCATCATAGCCTTACTTCTCTCTAGCCCAATTCCACTTCTTATTGACGCAACATCAGCTCTAAGTTTAGTTATAGTAGCGTCATCTCTAGTGACTGCTAGTCTTGGCACAGCAACTCCAGCTAAAATTCCAAGAACAACTATGATAAAAACAAGTTCTATCATTGTAAAAGCAGATTTTAACATTTTAAATCCTTTTGTTTTATTTTCATACATCTATGAATTCTTAAATTATAGCAAAAATTTTCTAATAGCTTATGTGCTCGCCTAAAAACAGGTATTTTCCATCTCTCATAAGGTTTTGAATAGATGGAATTTCCATCGCTTTTTGACATAAAGCACTAGGGGTTTGAGTAATTTTTACCTCAAACATCCCAGCTCTTATTCCGCTGGCTTTATCATCTTCTTCGTAAGCTATTATTTCAACGCAAGGACTATTTCTTATCTGAAGTTCAGCCTTGTAATCCATAATATCTATAACATTTACATTTGTCATATCAGAAATTTTTTTACTATACTCTGCTCTAGATGTTTGATAGGCTGCAACATCGGTAATCAGTGTTGCAAAGTTTTGTGCAAATAGTGAAATTTCAGCATCATCTCTAGTTGCCATTAGTCTAGGCACAGCAACAATTGCTAAAATACCCAAAATAACTATGATAAAAATTAGCTCAACCATTGTAAAAGCTTTTTTATTCATGAATACTTTCCTTTTTTTAAAATAAAAAGGTTTTATATCATAATTTTTATTTAAAAAGCTTTAAGCGATAAAATACTCTTTCAGACCTTCTTCGTCAAAGCCTATTATTTTGCCCTCAAGGTTGGTTATCAAAAGATTTGATTTTTTGAACTTAGTTATAGTTCTTGAAAATGTCTCTGGGGTTAAATTTAGCATATCAGCTATTTGAGAGTATTTAAGAGATATAAAAGCTTCAAAATTTTCACATATAAAGTGTGCAACTTTACTCTCGCTGTCTAAAACTGCCTCTCTTCTAAAAGCTTGGTTCATAGTTTTTAGTTTTTGTGAGACTGATCTTAAAAGCCCAGAAGTTATCTCATGATGGTTTGAAAACTCTTTTCTAAACTCAGAGCTATTTATCCTAAGAACCTCGCTATTTTCTAAAAAAACAGAGCTTGCTGGATAAGGAATGTTTTCTATATATGTAAGTTCGGCGATGAGGTTTATAGGTTTAATATCGTGAAGAAAAACCTCTTTTCCTTTTGGGCTAGTTTTATAAAGTTTTAGCCTGCCTTTTACTAAAATGTCTAGTGTTTTTGGTTCTTCACCTTCATAAAAAAAGATTTCACCTTTGTTATATTTTTTAAGAGTGCTCATATCTCTTAGTTTGTTTAACTCTTCTAAATTTAAGTTTTTAAAAATAGGAATAGTTGAGACCATACAGGTTCCCCCCCCCTTTTTTTGGTAATAAAGTTCCATAATCTTAGCAAAATAAACTAAATATTAGCTTTAACTTAGTTTTAAGAAATATCTATTTTTTTTATGGATATTTTTAATAAGTTACATTATTTTAATGAAATAGTTTAAATTTAAGCCTAGTCCTCTTTTTGTTAGTTCTAATACTGTATAATGGCATTTAAATTTGACAAAAGGAAGCTTATGTATCGTTTTGCACCATCGCCAACAGGGGATATGCATATAGGAAATTTAAGAGCAGCGATTTTAAACTACATAGTTGCTAAACAGAAAAATGATGGTTTTATTTTAAGGATAGAAGACACTGATAAAGAGAGAAATATCGAGGGAAAAGATGAGGAGATAAAGGAGATTTTAACTAAATTTGGACTTAAGTGGGACGCTATTTACTACCAAAGTGAAAATCTCAAATTCCACAGACAGTTTGCAAACAAGTTACTACTTGACGGCAAAGCGTTTTGCTGTTTTTGTACTGAAGAAGAACTTGAAGCCAAAAAAGAAAAAGCAAAAAGCGAGGGCGTGGCTTACCGCTATGATGGCACTTGTGAGAGATTAAGTGACTACGAAGTTCTAGACTCGCTTAAGCCTTTTGTAATTAGGATGAAAAAACCACCAAAAAGCATAGAGTTTAGTGATGGCATAAAGGGAAGCTTAAGCTTTGAGCCTGAAAATATAGATAGTTTTGTCATAATGAGAGCTGATAAAACCCCAACTTACAACTTCGCATGTGCCGTGGATGATATGCTTATGGATATAAGTTACGTTATAAGGGGCGAAGATCACGTTAGCAACACTCCAAAACAAGAGTGGATAAGAGAGTGTCTAGGATACGATAAAAAGCTAGGTTATGCACATCTGCCAATCATCCTAAACATCGAGGGTAAAAAGATGAGCAAAAGAGAAAATGACTCATCTGTAAAATATCTGCTTGAGGCTGGGTATCTGCCAGAGGCGATTTTAAACTATCTAGTTTTACTAGGAAACAAAACTCCAAAAGAAGTTTTTACTCTGAGTGAAGCAATAGAGTGGTTTGATATAGAAAATCTCTCAAAAAGTCCAGCTAAATTTGACATAGATAGACTTACCCAGCTTAACAGGGAGCATATCCGCCTTGCAAGTAGCGAAAGACTTGGCGAGCTTTTTGAGATGGACGTGAAATTTGCGGATTTGATTAAATTCTACACAGAAGAGGGGAGTTTGATACCTGAAATAAAAGCTAAAATTGAGCAAATTTATAGCTCAAAAACTCTGCCTGATGAGTTTAAAGAAAATGCAAATTTAATAAAAAAAGCTATTTTAGAGATGCCTAAATTTGAGAGTTTTGATGAGTTTAAAAAAGAGCTTATGAGTAGGACAGGGCTTAAAGGAAAAGGGTTTTTTATGCCTCTTAGACTACTTCTTACAAATGAGCCTCACGGTCCTGAGCTTGGGGCGTTATACCCACTTATAAAAGATGATATAAAGGAGATAATTTGTTAGTTTTAAAAATGTTTTTGATGGCTGTAGCACAAATTTTGCACATTTTGATTTTCGTTTATACATTAATTATCATCGCTGGGGCGGTGTTTAGCTTTGTAAATCCAGACCCGTATAATAAACTTGTTCAGATAGTTTATAGATTAACAGAGCCGGTTTATAGCTTCATAAGAAGAAGGATTCCCACAGCTTACGGCGGACTTGACTTTGCTCCGATGATAGTGCTTTTGGCCCTTGTTTTTATAGATGAGTTTTTTGTAAATTTGGTGGTTGCTTATGCGTCACGTATTTAAGTTTTTACTTTTAGTTTGCTTTGTAAGCTTGGCAAACGCTGAAGTAAGAAGTTATGAAGAGTTAAAAAATGAGCCAAAATCTTTGGCGAAAGACTACTATATCCACAGACTTATAACTGAGACAAACTACAACAAAGCCGAAGTTAAAGAACTAAGCAAAGATGTTTTTAGAAGAAGAGGAAAACTTGCAACTGAGCTTGATAAGCTGTTTGGAAAACCTGTTCCATACGATAGATGTAAGGGTGTTTGGACTAATAATATTTTGGATGCAAACTTAAGCTGTAAAATCCAAAGGATGAATCCAAGCTTTATAAAAAACCTCTCATCTGATGTAAGAAACCGTTTAATAACCGAATTAGCAGGAACGCCTGACAAAGTGAATCTACTAAAAGGGTTTAACACAAAAAACCCTGCTAAATACTACGCTGATACCTTTCACGTGGAGAACTTTTTTAGCTATTACAAAAGCTTGAGCGGAACGGAGAGAAATAGTAAGTTTAATTTCGCTCTAACTCCTGAGTTTGCCTCGCTTTTAGGAAATGACAAGTATTTTAACACTTTTATCACGGATGCGGTTATTAACAGAACTAACGCAACTTTAAGAAAAAGCTTGATAGACATTGACTCAAGCAGTTTTAGCGAACATGGGGCGTTTTATCTAGGAATAAATGCTATAAAATGGCATAAATACAGTGACTCTGTTAAGTTTTTTAAAAGAGCCGTTGACACTTATAAAAAACAAGATGATAAAGACAAAGCAAATTTATGGATTTATCTAGCGTCAAACAGCGAGGAAGCTCTACTAAAAGTCGCAACTAGCAGTAGCATAAATATGTACTCTATCTATGCAAAAGAGCTTACTGGACTAGATAAGGTTTTTAATATCGTTATCCCAAAGCCAACTAAAGAAAAAGTCGCTGGCTATGACCCGCAAAATCCATTTCACTGGGTAAATTTAAGAGAAAAAGTTAAAACTTTAGACAGTGCTACTTTAAAAGAGTATGCCACTAAATTTGACACTAAGGAAACTCCAGGGGAGTATATTTATATCTCAAATATCCTCTCAGGGTATCAAGATAACTTCTATCCGCTTGCTTTTATGGAGCATATTGGCACTGATGATATCCATAGAAAAGCCCTTATCTTAGCACTTGCAAGGCAAGAGAGTAGGTTTGTCCAAAGTGCGATATCTATCTCTTATGCTTTAGGAACTATGCAGTTTATGCCTTTTGTTGCGAACGACTGGGCGGCGAAAAACAAAGAGACTTTTAAAAACTTTGACCAAGATGATGTTTTTAACCCAAAAACAGCTTATACTATGGCAAATATCCACCTTGACTGGCTAGAAAAATACCTTCAAAGTCCGATTTTTGTAGCTTATGCCTATAACGGAGGGATTGGATTTACAAAAAAGTTGATAACTAGAGGGGATTTGTTTGCAAACGCTGAATACTCTAAATTTGAGCCATTTTTATCGATGGAGTTAGTGACTTACGCAGAAAGTAGAGAGTATGCTAAAAAAGTATTATCAAACTATATAGTATACTCTCAAATTTTAGGACGCGAGATCTCTATAAGTGAGCTTTTAGGCGATACCTTAGTACCGTCTAGAAGTGATAGCTATAGGTAGGATTTTTTCCTACCCGTCATTGCAAGCTAGACGTTGTCCGGCGTGGCAATCTAGTTTTTTAAATCTTTAAAGCCGTTTTTATTTAAATAAAAAACTAATCATCCAGCTCTACTTTAGGGTTCCAATACATTGACTTTGAAACTTTTAGAAATCTTAAATTTACTTTTGTTTTTCTAGAGGTTTCATAAGTTAGTGTTAGATAGTCAGCCTTTTTTTCAGGGCTGATTATCTCATAATGCTTACTCCAAGGAAGTTTGATATTGGCTAGTTCTAAAAGCTCGTCATCATGACTAAGCTCTCTAACGCTTAAATTTGCACCACCGTTTACTTTTATAGAGCCTAGAACAATCTCTTCTTCAACCGGATATGATGAGAGAACAAATCTTTCCCTTAAATCTTCTGTCTTTAAAACAGGGTTTATATAGGTAGCAACAGCTAAGTATCTATCGCTTCTATTTACTCTTTCAAATTTTTGTGTATAGGCTAAAAGTTCGTTTTGAAAAGGTTCGTGTTTTGACTCTTTTGTTGAGCAACCCGTAAGAAGTGCTAGAAAGATAAGAGCTAAATAAAGTTTTTTCATATTTTTACCTTAGATAAATTTTCAAGTATTTTATCAAATTTAGCCTTTTTATAGGCTAAAATAGGTATAATCAGCAAATTTATTTAAGGAAAAAGATGAAAAGATTAGCTGTTGCGTTTTCTGGACCATCAAATACAGGCAAAACAACGCTTATTGTAAAAGTAGCTAAAAAGTTTATAGACGATGGGCTTAAAGTTGTTATTATGAAACACGACCCAAGCGATAAAGCTGAGTTTGATGTTGAAGGAAAAGATAGTTATAAATTTAGTGAAATTGGGGCGGATGTTGTCGTAGCAAGCCCTACAAGAACGACATATTTTAGCAAAGAGACAAAAAGTTTAGATGAGATAGTTGCTATGATAGGCGAGTTTGATTTACTCATAGTTGAAGGGCTTAAAACTCTGCCACTTCCAAGGATGAGCCTTTTTAGAGGTAAACTTGATGAAGAGTATTTTGAAGTATCAGACGCTATAGCAACGGATGGGCTAGAATATAGCGGAAACCTGCCACACTACGATATAAACGATGCTAAAAGTATCTGTGAGTGGGTTATAGAAAATGCCAAAAAGTTATAAAAATTATAGAAGAGGTTAGAAATGGATGAAATTTTAAGTAGTATAAAAAAAGCAGTTTTACGTATAAGTGAGGCTGTTAAATACGCTGATTTAGGCTATACGGACGCTCAAAACCACACAGGCGACACTCAGCTAAAGCTAGATGTTTTAAGCGATGAGATTATCACAGAAGAGCTTTCAAAACTAGATATTAAAGCTCTAATAAGCGAAGAAAAAGATGAGCCGTTAAATTTAAACGAGAGTGCTAAATTCATCATAGCTTATGATCCACTTGATGGCTCAAGCTTAGTTGATGTAAACTTATCAGTTGGTTCAATCTTTGCTATTTATGAGAACGAAGTTAGTGCTAAAAACTTAGTTATGAGTGTTTACTCAGTTTATGGACCTCGCCTTGAACTTGTGGTTTGCAAAGATGAGCCAGTTCTTTACAGAGCTGATAGAAACGGTGAGTTTAAAGAGATAAAAGTTTTAAAACTTAACGAAAAAGGCAAACTTAACGCAACAGGAGCAAGCCAGTGGGGCTGGAGTGAAACTCATAGAGAGCTTATAAAAAGCCTTTTTGATGAGAAATATAGGCTTAGATATAGCGGAGCGATGGTTGCGGATTTGCATCAAATTTTACTAAAAGGTGGCGGACTCTTTAGTTACCCAGCAACGAGTGATAATGTAAACGGAAAACTAAGAGTTGTTTTTGAGGTTCTACCTTTTGCATATATTTATGAAAAAGCAGGTGGGGCAACAACGGATGGCAAATTTGAAAATGGCAAATTTAACTCACTTTTAGATATCGAGGTAAAAGAGACTCACCAAACAAGCCCGTGTTTCTTTGGCTCAAAGTATGAGATAGAAAAACTAAAAACTTTTTATAAAGGTTAAAAGATGAAAGATAGATTTGAAATTTATCTTGATGAGATGACTTTGAAGCTAAAAGATTGCCAAGAAAGCCACTCTTTAAAAACCTGCTCAGAGTGCGATAAATTCCTAGAGTGTGAGCTAAGAGATGAGTATGTAAAAGCAGCTTATGAGAGCATGAGCAAGGGCAAAACCGGCGGATTTGATTTTTAAAATTTAAACAAAAAAGGAACAAAAGGACAAAGATGAAAAAATTTATAACTACACCGATTTATTACGTAAATGACATCCCGCATATCGGGCATGCATATACAACCATTATCGCTGATACTTTGGCTAGATTTTATAGGCTAAGGGGCGATGATGTGTTTTTTATGACTGGGACTGATGAGCATGGGCAAAAGATAGAAGAAGCAGCAAAAAGTAGAGGCTACTCACCAAAAGAGTATGCTGATAAGGTAAGTGCCGAGTTTAAGAGCCTTTGGGATGAGTTTGAAATAAGCTATGATAGATACTTTAGAACTACTGATGAAGAGCATGTGAAAACCGTGCAAAAAGCATTTTCTATCATGTATGAAAAGGGCGATATTTACAAAGGCGAGTATGAGGGGCACTACTGTGTAAGTTGTGAGAGCTTTTTCCCTGAAACTCAGCTAATAGATGATGAGTACTGCCCAGACTGTGGAAAACCTACAAGAATGTTAAAAGAAGAAAGCTACTTTTTCAAACTCTCAAACTATGAAAAAGAGCTTTTAAAATGGTATGAAAGTGATGAGTCTATCCTTCCAAAAGGTAGAAAAAACGAAGTTATAAATTTTGTAAAAAACGGACTTAGAGACCTCTCTGTTACAAGAACGGGCTTTAGTTGGGGTGTAAAACTTCCAGAGCATATCAATGAGCCTGATCATATAATGTATGTTTGGCTTGATGCTCTGCTTATCTACCCATCATCTTTAGGGTATTTAAGAGATGCTGAAAATATGAGCTACTGGGAAAATACAACTCATTTAGTTGGAAAAGATATTTTAAGATTTCACGCAGTTTATTGGCCGGCGTTTTTGCTAAGTTTAGGGCTTCCACTTCCTAAAACTATCGCGGCTCACGGCTGGTGGACAAGAGATGGCAGAAAGATGAGTAAATCTTTAGGAAACGTGGTAAATCCAAGAGAAGTTGCACAGGCTTATGGATTAGAGCAGTTTAGATACTTCTTACTTAGAGAAGTGCCATTTGGACAAGACGGCGACTTTTCACAAAAAGCACTAATCGCTAGAATCAACAGCGAGTTAAGTAACGACTTAGGAAACCTACTAAACAGAATCATCGGTATGAGTAAAAAATATTCAGACTATAAGATAGAAAGCGGTGATGTAAAAGAGTATTTTAGCGAGGAGTTAGAACTTGCTAAAACCTATATAGATAACGCTTTAAAAGAGATAGAAGAGGTTGCAACTAGCAAGTGTTTAGAAGAAATTTGGAAAATTTTATATCTTGCAAATGCAAGTGTTGCAAAATATGAACCGTGGAATTTGATAAAAAATGGCGATGAGAAAAAAGCTCTTGCTTTAGTGGCGATGGTAACAAATTTGCTTGCAAAAGCGACTATTTTGCTAAGTCCTGCTATGCCAAAAACAGCTGAGAAAATCGCAGAAGCTCTAAGTTTTGAAATAAATACTGAAACTTATAATAAAATCATAGTTGAAAACGAGCTTTTAGATTTCGTAGCAAAAGATACAGAGCCGCTTTTTGTAAAGGTTGAAAACCAGCTTCTTGATAGCCCTGTTGCGGTGGATAGCAAGGAGGATAAAACCGAAGATACCATCACAATAGATGACTTTAAAAACATAGTTATAAAAGTAGGCGAAGTGCTAGAGTGTGAAAATATCGAGGGAAGCGATAAACTACTGAAATTTAAGATAGATTTAGGCGAAGACACACCAAGACAGATAATCTCAGGTATCGCAAAATACTACAACCCAAAGGATTTAGTCGGCAAACAAGTTTGTGTTTTAGCGAACTTAAAACCAGCTACGATTTTCAAACACTTAAGTCAAGGGATGATTTTGAGTGCTGAAGATGGAAGCTTAACGCTGCTAAATCCGATGAGTGAAGTTAAAAACGGGGCGATTGTTGGATGAGAATCGACAACCTTACAAGGCTAATGCACGGAACTTTACTAAACTCACCGCAAATTAGTAGTGTAGAGAGTTTTACGTTTAACTTAAAAGACGTTAGCCTTGGAAGTGCCTTTTTAGCGGTAAATGCAAGTGATGATGACGTGCAAACTGCCATAGAAAAAGGGGCTTATGCTATCATCTTTGATAACAAATTTGAAGTTAAAAATAGTGAAATCGCTTATATAAAAGTTGAAAACTTAAAAAACGCTATGTTTAAACTTATGCGTTTTATGGCAACTTTGAATGCTTTAAAATTTATCTACGTAACCCCTTTGATGATGAAAGTTTTAAGACACTCTAAAATTTCACCTAGCGTTAAATTTGTGGATAGTTCTACTGAAGAGCTTTTTATAGATGTTATGAAGGCTAAAAGCGGGGAGCTGTTTTTTAGTGATGATAGGGAGCTGATAGAAAAAATAACTCTAAATTTTAGTGTTTTAGAGCCTAAATTTGACGCTTCCTTTGAAAATAGTGGCTCTTTGTTTTTTTCTAAATTTAGATACAAAGATGAAAACTACACTCTAAATTTACCTCAAATTTTTATGCCTGAAATTTGGGCTATTTTGGAGTTTATGGATAAAAATGGTTTGGAGATTAAATTTAGAGATTTTAGGGGGATAGGGCATTTTGAACCTATTTTTGTGGATAAATTCTATCAAGTTAAAGGATTTGGAGAGAGCTATAGAGCTTTTATAGTTGAGAGTGATGAGGCACTTTTTATAAGAGCGAGCGAGTTTTTGAACTCTAAATTTAGGAGTGGAATTATCACAATGTCACCTGCTAACTCAAACTTAAAAACCGATATAAAATTTGCAAATTTAGATGAGATAAAAGTAACTTATGATTTTCATTACGCCTTAATCTTAGGCGACAAAGATGAAATTTTAGCTAGCCTAAATAGCCCTAAAAAAGAAGCTAGTTTGTTTGATTTTTAGAAATTTTATTAAAGTAAGTTTACTTTTTACGCGTTAACATAAGAAGTGAAAACAATTTTTCATTCATCATTATGAAACTTTTAGGCTAAAGTAATCTAGACCTTAAATTTGATATCTAAATTATAGGAATCACTTACGAAAAACTCTTTTAATGCTCATCATAAGTCCAGTTATTGTAAACAAAAGCACCGAAAGTGATGAGATGAAAAACAGAAATTTGCCAATCTCACCGAAAATATAGCCAGAGTGTAAATTTAGCATAAAGCCTGTGATTAAAAACGCATAAGATTGCTCTTTATCGTTAACCTTATTTTTAGTTTTAAAATTTGCAAATACTCCATTTTCTGCACGGATATTTGCGGTAATTTCTTTGTTTTCTACATCTATTGTCATTAAATTTGCTTTAGTTTCATCGCTATTTTTATCTATGTAAAAAACAACAAAACCTTTAGTGGTTGGTGTAAATGCTCCAAATTCATAGTTGTGATTTCTATCTTTTCTAAAAATTTCTACAGCAGAGCTAAGCTTAGCTATATTTTGTTCATTTAATAAAATCGGACGAACATCAAACAAGTTTTTTCTAAAAATTTCTTTCTCTCCAAATGCTTTGTTTACTCCACTCATAATAAAATCATATGAAAAATAAAGCCCTGTAGAACTAATAATAAATAAAAACAGAAATGCCCACATCCCAACAACACTATGAAGTGAGTATAAAAAAGCATATCCATGTTTTTTAAAATTAATCTTAAGTGATGAAAAAAATCTTCTTTTTATTTTTGGATAGTATAAAACTACTCCAGAAATTAGTAGTAAAATCAACGCTACCGTGCTAAAAGCTACAATTTGCTTACCGATGAATGCACCATTTTTACCAAAAAATGCAAATCCTAAATTTGAGTGTAAATTTAAAACTATTGATATAAAACCATTTGCTCTGTTTTCACCGATGATTTCTCCTGTGTATGGATTTATAAAAAATGACTTCATCTGCATTTTCCCATCATCTTGCACGGCTCCAGCCACCATAAATGCTTTATTTTCATCGCTAGAAATTTGATAACTAGCAAGTTTAAAATTTGGTAAATCTTGACTTATTTTAGATAAAATTTTATCCGTTTCTATCCTTTTTGCGTCCCGATTTATTTTACTAATATGCGTAATATCGCCATTTATAGCATCTATTATCTCATCGTGATAAGAGATTATTGCCCCACTTAATGCGATAATCATAAGTGGGATTAGAAAAATAAGTGTTAAAATCAGATGCAGGTTAAACCAGAATTTATTTTTCTTAAAAAGTTTCAAAGTTTACTCCTAAATTTATTATATATCAAAGCCGTGTATCTATATCTTTTTAAAAAGTGTAAGAAAATCCTACACCAAATCTTCTAGTATTTCCATACTCTACAAGAGAGTAGTCACCTATCACATCTGCATAGGGCATATACAGAGTTGGAGCATCTTTATCAGTTATATTTGTAACAAAGCCATAAATATCTAGTCCGTTATCAAACATATAGCCAAGTCTAACATCAGCCGTTAAATATGAGCTTGTTTTTTTCTCATCGTCATTTGAGTTATCCCAGTAGATATCGCCCAATGCGTTTAAATCAACTCTACCATAAAGTCCTGTTGGATGAGCATAGCTTAAACCTAGGCTTGCGTTCCAGTTAGGTGTATATGATATTTTGTTACCTTTTTTTACATTTTCAGCTTTATTATCTTGTCTATATTCTGCATTTACATAGCCAAAAGAACCGTTTAGATAGAGATTGTTGGTTAGTGCATAGCTAGCCTCAACTTCTAATCCATAAGATCTAGCTTTACCAGCATTGCTTACAACTCTGATATCTTGAGAGCCAATCACTTGGATATTATCAAAAGTATGAATGTCATCTATATCCATATAAAAAGCTGTTACACTAGCTTTTAAATCACTTCCGATATAGCGAAGTCCTATTTCGTAGTTATCGCTGGTTTGTGGTTCAAAAGTAACTATTTTATCTCCTGCTTTGGCAAAGTAGTTATGACCTCCAGCTAAATATCCCATGGAGTAGTTAGCAAATACGCTTAAATCATCATTTATATTGTAAATAACTCCAAGTTTAGGCAGGAATTTGTTCCAGCTATCTTCTCTATCTGGTAGACGGTTTTTATAGTCGGTTTTTGCTTCATATCTTTGAAGCCTACCACCTATGTTAAATGTAAGATTATCCATAGGGGTGATGTTTAACTGACCAAAGGCTGCTATGGTATTAGTTTTGCCAATAGATGGCTCGTTTAAGTAAAAATAGTCAAATTTACTAGGAAATGGTGCTATTTTTTGATTTGGCATCGCCCTAACACCGCCAAATTTTCTTCTATCCTGTTTTGTGTTATCGTAGTATAATCCAGCTACCCAGTCAAACATAGAGTCTTTGTTATTTATACTATTTAGTCTAACTTCTTGCGTCCAAGTTTGAAGATTAAAGTCTCTTTCTCTAGTTTCACCGTCTGCAAACATTAGTCTTTTTCCAAGAACTGGGTGATTGATAGAGACTTTGTTTCCACTTAAAAAGTCTAAGTCATGGATATTTTGGATGGATGAGCGTTTATATGTAGTAAGTGAGGTTAATTTCATAGCGTCAAACTCATACTCTAAATTTAAAGCACTTGATTTAGTTTCAACTTTGGCTTGAGACGGAACATCATAGTTAGCGTGTTTAGCCTTTTTAGGACTCATCTCTTTTAGCCTTCCAACCCCGCCTTTGAAAAATCCATCTTTTGACTTATCAGCACTAAATGAAAGACTTGCTGTAAATTTATCGGTCGGCTTGGCTGTTAAGATAGTGTTAAATCTATAATGTTTTCCAAAATTTGCTTTTTTATCATTTTGTCCATTATAATGATTTGTTATCCAACCATCATCCCTATCGTAAACTCCGCTTAAGTTTAAAAACAACTTATCGTCTATTAAAGCACCTCTGGCACTTAAGCTAGTTTGAGAGTAGCGGTTATTGCCAAGCTCTTGTCCTACTTGACCGTGCCACTCATTGCTTGGGGCTTTGGTTTTGACATTTATAACTCCGCCGATGCTATCCATCCCATATAGTGATGATTGTGGACCTCTAAGTATCTCTATCCTTTCTACATCGCCTAAAAAAGCGTTGTAGTTTGCTTGTATGTCGCTTTGTGGAACTCCATCTATATAGAGAGTTACGGTATTGATATCGGTAAATTTTGACATATTTATACCTCTAAAATTTACCATAGTTTTAGCGATAGAGTTAATGGCGTGCATATTTGGCACATCTCTAACGGCTTGACTAACACGGTGAATTCGCCTCTCTTCGATATAAATATCATCAAGAACGGTGATACTTTGAGGAACATTTTTAATATCTTCTTCCATCTTACTTGCTGTAACCGTGATATCATCTAAGGTTATGTGATTAGCCAGTATGTAGGAAGTTAATATCATACTAAGTGGTAAATATCTCATCTCTTATCCTTGCATTTATAAATTTTTAATCCTGATTATATTATAATCAATAATTGATATCAATATAAATATAATGCTAGATGGATTAAATTTAGCTCTAAAGGGATAAATAGGATGAAAAATGACTTATTTAAAGATTTTGTAGCAACTAGAAGTCATATAAATAGCAATAATCACGGGAATATCGGTTTTAAAAACAACTATATTTCATATGAGGTTAACTTCTTTAACTCTGGAAATGGGCTTTCGTATTGTGCTCACACAACTAAGTGTAATAATGAGCTTAAGCTTAAAGTGGCTAGGGGAGAGCGGGATTATTACTCTATATTTTTTAATCACAAAGGAAGTCCAAATGTTATAAAAAGCAAGGATAAGACTTTTATTTTAAACGAAGGTCAGATGTGTATAAGTTCTGCTCCAAGATATGATATATCACGCTATTATAAAAGTGGAGCAGAGTATAATACTCAAACTATTGTAATAGATAAAAATTTGGCAGACAGGCTAAATATATCTAAACTTATCACTAAATTCGAGTTTGGAACAACTAATATCACGCTTAAACAGAGACAAATTTTTCACGAATTATCTAGAGTAAATTTACTAAACTCAGAGTTTCAAGGGCTCTTTTTAGAGGCAAAAATACTTGAGTTAATTTACTATATATGTGATGATAATAGCCTAGAAGTAACTTCTTTAAGTAACGATGAAATAAAAACTTTAAACAAAGCAAAAGATATAATAACCACAAATATGCAAAACCCACCATCTATCAAACAACTTGCTAAAATGTGTGCTACAAATGAATATAAACTAAAAAAGGAGTTTAAAGAGTATTTTGGAAATACAATTTATGGTTTGCTTCAAGAAAAAAGATTAGAAAAATCTAAAGTTTTATTAGAAATGAATGATATAAGTATAAAAGAGGCTGCAAATTTAGTAGGATATGCTAGTATGTCACATTTTAGCAAGATATTTAAGGAGAGATTTGGGGTATTTCCTAGCTGGATTAGGAAAAAATAAGTGAGAATAAAACACTATTATTTTTTAAAAATTTACTTTTCAAATTTCATAATGGTAAGAATAAAAAGAGCCAAAAGCTCTTTTTATTCTATCATACATTAAACCTAAAGTGCATTACATCGCCGTCTTGGACGATGTACTCTTTTCCTTCAAGTCTCATTTTTCCAGCTTCTTTCGCCGCTGTTTCGCCGCCGCACTCTATATAATCATCATAGCTTATAACTTCAGCTCTGATGAAGCCTTTTTCAAAGTCGTTGTGTATAACGCTCGCTGCTTTTGGTGCTTTCCACCCTTTTGTGATAGTCCACGCTCTAACTTCCACAACACCAGCTGTAAAGTAGCTTATTAAATTTAACTTAGCAAAAGCAGTTCTTATGATTTTATCAAGCCCGCTTTCACTTGCTCCAAGGCTTTCTAACATTTCTTTAGCTTCTTCGTCGTCAAGTCCGATTAGCTCTTCTTCTATTTTAGAGCAGAGTTTTATAACTTCTGAGCCGTTTTCTTTGGCGTACTTTCTTAAAGCTTTGACGTAGTCGTTATCTTCAGCGATGCCGTCTTCATCGACGTTTGCACCGTAAATCACATCTTTTGCTGATAGAAGTCTTAGTTCTTTGTTTAGCTCTATAAACGCTTCATCGTCAAATTTATCAAAACTTCTTGCATTTTTGCCTTCGTTTAGGTGCTCTAAGAGTTCATTTGCGATCTCTAGCATCTCTTTTGCGCCTTTTTTGTTAGCCTTTATCTCTCTTGCTAGACGCTCAACTTTTTTATTTATCTGCTCGATATCGGCTAAAGCTAGCTCCATCTCGATGATTTCTATATCTCTTATCGGGTCGATTCCACCCTCAACGTGAGTGATGTTTTCATCATCAAAGCATCTTACTATATGTAAGATTAGCTCTGTTTCTCTTATGTTTGCTAAAAACTTATTTCCCAGTCCCTCGCCTTTGCTTGCACCTTTTACAAGTCCGGCGATATCTATAAACTCAATCGTTGAGTATTGGATTTTGTTAGGATTTACGATTTTAGCTAGTTCGTTTAGTCTTTTATCAGGTACTGGAACGATAGCTTTATTTGGCTCGATGGTGCAAAATGGGTAGTTTTGAGCTTCAGCGTTTTGTGCCTTGGTTAGGGCGTTAAAAGTCGTTGATTTACCAACGTTTGGAAGTCCTACTATGCCAACTCTCATTTACTTTCCTCACATTTACTAAGTTCTTTTTCTAAATTTTGCAAAAAGTATAAATTCGCTCTAACCCCAGCTCCAGTTGCACCAAAGGCGTTGTATCCCCACGCTTTCTCTACATAAGCTGGACCTGCGATATCTAAGTGCATCCACTTATCTTTATACTCATCTTTTATAAATTTATCTAGGAAAATTCCTGCCGTTGTAGTACCACCATATCTGCTAGTTGCGGTGTTACTGATGTCGGCGATTTGGCTTTTTACTAGTTCTCTTAAGTAGTCATTAAACTCTAAGATAGTCATTAGCTCGCCACTATCTTTTGTATCAGCTTTATATTTGCTTTTTAGCTCTTCGTTGTTTCCTAAAAGTCCTATGGTGTACTCACCAAGTCCCACTACGCAAGCACCAGTTAGAGTTGCCATGTCTATTAGTAGGTCGGGCTCAAAATCTTGTGCATAGCTTAAGCAGTCTGCAAGCACAAGCCTACCTTCAGCATCTGTGTTTCTAACTTCTACTGTTACACCACTTCTTGTAGTTAGCACATCATCAGGCTTGTAAGCATTTCCGCCTATCATATTTTCAGTTGCTCCGATGATGGCGTGAATTTCAAAAGGAAGCTCAAGCTCAGCCGCACCTTTTATGATACCCATAACAGCCAAAGCACCGCTTTTATCAGACTTCATCGTAAGCATATAATCACTTGGTTTTAAGCTTAGTCCGCCGCTATCATAAGTTAAGCCCTTACCAACAAAAATAACTCTTTTTTTGCTCTCTACCTTTGGTGTGTATTTTAAGTGTATAAGTCTTGGCTCATGAACACTAGCTCTATTTACCGCTAGAAAGGCATTCATTTTCTCTTTTTTTAAGAAATTTGCATCATGGACTTTACACTCAACTCTTTCATATCTACTAGCTAAAATTTCAGCTTCTTCTGCCATTTTAACTGGGGTGTAAATTTCAGGAATTTCATTTACACCTCTTTTAACATAGTTCGTTGCTCTTGCGATGATATCGCCGTTTTTAAGTCCTAGGTTTGCTTTTTTAGCGTCCACTTCTTTAGCGTTAAACTCATCATTTGAGATATAAATTTCTTTTAGTTTATACTCTTTTTTCTCGCTTTTGTATTTATCAAACTCATAAGAGCCTAAGATAAAACCTTCAGCGATAGCTTGGAAAGTTTTTTTGGTGCAACCTGCCAAATAAGTAGCAAGTTTTACACTTTGGATATTATAGTTTTTAAGTGAGTTGTAAATCCCACTCATAGCAACTCTTAGCTTATCATACTCAAGCTCTTTTATAGGGATATAAACTCTTTTGCTCTCAGGTAGCACCAAAACAGTGTCGCCTTTGTAGTTAAGTAGTTCAAATTTCTCACTATCTTTTATAAATTTGTGATTTAAGTTTTTGTCAACAACTAAAATCGCTTCAAAATCAGCTGAAATTTCAGTTATGTTTTTTTCTATAGACTCTAATTTCATTCTTTTCCTTTCTTGTTTAAAAATTTATTTTCAAGGCTTTTAAAGCCGTAAATTATAAGCCCAAAAAACAGAACTATCACGGGGATTGCGATATACCAACGCTTTTCAATCCACGCTATAAAGTCCCAAATTTCCTCTCCAAAATACCACGCTGTGTAAATAACCACCAAAGACCAAGCAAGACAACTGATGATATTTATAATAGCAAATTTCCTAGCGTCATATCTAGTTATACCGATACTCATAGGGATAATCGCTCTAAAGCCATAGATAAAACGCTGAAAAAAGATAATCGGCCAGCCGTATCTTTGTAGTAGTAGATGAGCTATAGCAAATTTTCTTTTTTGAGAGTTGAGTTTTTTGGTTATAAATTTTTTATTATATCTTCCAACTGAGAAGTAAAACTGATCTCCTAAAAACGCCCCAAAACTTGCAACAACTGAAGCAACAGGTATGCTCATAAGCCCTTGATGAGCCATAATCCCAGCAAAAACAAGTCCAAGCTCTCCCTCTATCAAGCACCAGATAAAAAGAAAGATATAAACATACTCGTGATACTCAAGCATTAAGCCTTTTAAGAGCTCTTCCAAATCAAACCTCTAAAATAGAATAAACTTTTGTCATCTCAGAGATGACTTTACTACCGTCAAACTCACTAACTAAATCTATCAAAAAACAAGCTTCAACACAAGTTGCTTTAAGCTCTTTTATCAGCTCAACCGAAGCTTTTGCCGTTCCGCCAGTTGCGATTAAGTCATCTACTAGTAGAACTTTTGCATCTTTTTTATGTAAAAACGCGTCCACGTGAATTTCAACTTCATCAATACCATACTCAAGAGTATATTTTTGTGAAATAGTCATATGTGGAAGTTTTCCAGGTTTTCTAATCGGCACAAACGGCACTCCAAGCTTTGCACTTAGAGCTGCTCCAAAGATAAACCCACGACTTTCAATGCCTGTTATAAAGTCTAAATCATAGCTTTTATAACGCTCTTCTAAGTGGTTCATCAAAAAGTTAAATGCCTCTTTGTTGTTTAAAAGAGTTGTGATATCTCTAAACAAAACCCCTGGTTTTGGGAAGTCTTTTATGCATCTAATGGAATCTAGTAAATATTTTTTCTCATCATTTGTTAGTTCAACCATTTTCAAACTCCTTTTAATTTATCAACTCTTCTTTGGTGTCTACCACCTTCAAATTCGGTGCTAAAAAACGCTTCACACATCTTTTTTGCCATCTCAACGCTTACAACTCTAGCACCAAAAGCAAGGACATTTGCGTTGTTGTGCTCTCTTGTAAGTTTTGCTGTGTTTTCATCATGGCAAAGCCCACAAATGATATCTTTGTCTCTGTTTGCTGCTATACTTATGCCGATACCCGTTCCGCAAATCAAAACGCCGTAAAACTCGCTATCTTTTTTAACCTCTTTTGCTAGTTTGTAAGCAAAGTCAGGGTAGTCCACGCTTGTCTCTGAGTTCGTTCCTAAATCAACAACTTCAAAGCCAAGAGTTTCTAAAAACTCTTTACAAGCCCCTTTTATCTCAACTGAAGAGTGATCTCCAGCTATGAAAATTTTTTTAACTTTTATAAATTTCTTGTCATTTTTACAATTTTCTTGCATACTTTTCCTTTTAAGGTTGTTCATAAATAAATTTTGGATTGTTTTCTACTGTGTCTATAAAGCGACCGATTCGCTCCCATCTAACTTTTTTATCCTTGTCCCAGCTAAAATAGATAAACCAAGGTTTTCCAACTATAAACTCATACCCCACAGTTCCCCAAAAACGGCTATCATCAGAGTGGTCTCTATTATCCCCTATCATAAAATACTCATTTTCAGGGACTTTTATATAGTAAGCGTTGAAATTTAGTCTCTCATCAAGAGTTGGGAGTTCATCAACGATAGTTGGTGTCATCGCAAATTTATTCGCTGT
>JAAYPR010000033.1 GCA_012519705.1 Campylobacteraceae bacterium | reverse complement strand
TAAAGATTTAAGCTTGCCAGATAAAAAGATAAACCTTTTTCATAGATATGATGGCTCAGGCACGACTCTAAATTTTAGCAAGTATTTATCCGAAAGTAAAGCTTGGAAAAATGGAGTGTCTGAGTATATTAACTTTAAATACGGCATAGGAAAAAGAGGGAATTTAGAGCTTGCACAAAGTATAAAATCAACCTCAAACTCTCTTGGATATATAGGCTACCCATTTGCTAAAAAGCTAAATTTAAACTATGCACTCTTAAAAGATGAAAATGGTGAAATTCTAACTCCAAATGATACAAACTATCCACTTCAAAACAGTAGTTTTTTGGTTTATAAAAAAAGCAAAGAAGACAAACTTAATGATTTTATAAGCTTCATTGAAATAAATGGTAGTGAAATCATCATAAAAAACAACCTAATTCCTTGAATTTATCCTAAATTTAGCCTTTTTGATATACAATATCAGGCTATAAATATTTAAAAAAAGGGAAATTTTTGGCACTTATTGATTTAATAGATGTAAGTAAAAAATTTGGCTCAGATGTTATACTAGACAACCTAAATTTAAGCATAGACGAAAAAGAGAGAATCGCCATCATCGGTAAAAACGGTAGCGGTAAATCAACTCTGATGAAAATCATCGCTGGACTTTATCAGCCTGATGATGGGCGTGTAGTTACTCAAAACAATATCAATATCCAGTATTTAAGACAAGTTCCTAAATTTGAAGAGGGACTAACGGTTTATGAAGCGATAAAATTTGAACTAAAAGAAATTTATGACGCTGTTAGTGAGTATGAAAAAACTCTAAATTTACTCTCACTTGAGCCTGAAAACATCGAGCTTATAGCAAAACAAAACGAACTTATTAAATTTATAGAGAGCAAAGATGCTTGGAGTTTGGATGCTAAGATTGAGCGTGTGATTGAGCATTTTAGCTTAACTGAGTATAGAGATAGGCTTGTTTCAACTCTAAGCGGGGGCGAGGCTAGGAAAGTCGCTCTTAGTGGGCTTATCTTAAAACGCCCTGATGTATTACTTCTAGATGAGCCAACAAACCACCTTGATGTTTATATGGTTAAGTTTTTAGAAGAGATGATTTTAAGCTCAAACCAAACTATTATTTTTATAAGCCACGATAGGTATTTTATTGATAGACTTGCAACACGCTGTGTTGAGATAGAAGAGGGCGTTGTAAGAAGTTTTGATGGTGGATATGAGAACTATCTCATAAAAAAACAAGAGCTTTTAGCATCTATGCAAAAAAGTTATGAAACTTTGATAAAAACTCTAAAAAGTGAAGAAGAGTGGCTTAGACGCGGCGTTAGAGCAAGGCTAAAAAGAGATGAGGGTAGAAAACAAAGAGTTTTACAGATGCGTGAGGAAGCTAAGAAAAACCCAGGTATCATAAGAAAAGTAAAACTTGAGTTAGAACGGGCAAATGTCAGTTTCAACCACGGCGGTTTTGGGCAAAATAGAAAAAAGATGCTTTTTGAGATAAAAGAGCTTTCTAAAACCATCGGCGAGAAAACTCTTTTTGAAAACTTTAACGCTAGGGTTTTACAAGGGGAGAGAATCGGCATCGTTGGTAAAAACGGAAGCGGAAAAAGTACTCTTTTAAAAATACTTCTTGGAAGAGTTCAGCCAACCTCTGGTGTTCTTAAAAAGGGTGAGCTAAAAATTGGATATTTTGACCAGATGCGAGAGGGAATCAGCGATGATAAAAGCTTGATAGAAATCTTTTGTCCAAACGGAGGAGATCACATAATGGTTCGCGGGCATTATATGCACGTTTATGGTTATCTTAAGAACTTTTTATTTCCAAAGGAATTTTTAGGAAAACCAGTTGCAACCTTAAGCGGTGGTGAGAAAAACAGAGTCGCTCTTGCTAGACTTTTTACCGAAGAATACGACTGTTTGATTTTAGATGAACCTACAAACGACCTTGATATCGCAACTATCAATATCCTAGAAGAGTATTTGATGAGCTTTGAAGGGGCTGTTATCATCGTAAGTCACGATAGGTATTTTGTAGATAAGGTTACAAATAAGCTTTGGATATTTGAAGATGATTTAAAAATCAACCAAACTTATATGCCATATAGCGAGTATTTGGCTCTTGAGGATGAGATAGAAGAGCTAACCTTGATAGAAAAAGAGGCTCTTGAAGAAAAACCTGAAAAACAAAAAACCACCACTAGAAAACTAAGCTATAAAGAGAACAAAATTCTAGAAGAACACCCTGCTATGATAGAGGCGTTAGAAAATAGGATAACCGAGCTAAACGCCGCTCTTTCAGACCCAAAAATTTACAACGAAGTTGGCATTCAAACCCTTTTTGAAGAACTAGAAGAGAAAAAGGGCGATTTAGTAAATTTAGAAAATGAATACTTTGAAGTTCTAGCTCTAGCTGAGAGTTTGAAAGAGTAGGGTTTTGTAAATTTTTTAAGTCACTCTGCCTTTTATCGTTAGGTTTTAGTGGAGGCAATACAGACTCCACCCGTCATTGCGAATGCTAGTGAAGCAATTTAGATATTGAATTTAAAAAGTGACTTTTGGCAAATTTGGTTATGAATAACTTTCTAAGCGTCATTGCGAGAAGCGAAGCGACGAAGCAATCTAGTTTTTGAAATTCTAGAGTTATGTTTTGTAAACTTGTATATTCTAAATTTAAAAAATGATTTTTACAAGATAAATAGTCAAACTTGTTTTATACTAAGGGTTTTTTATTCTTTCAAGCATTGCAAATTTATAAAGTTATATTAAATTCCACTAGATATAATGACAGGTTTAAATTCAGATGGAGAAAAAATGCTAAATATTTTAATAATTTTGTTTTTATTTTATACAGTTTTTAAAATAACTCTTGAGTTAGTGGAGTTAAATTTTGTTAAAAACGAGTACCAAAAAGAGCCAGTTATTTTAGAAAAAGAGGCTTTTATAGAGGCTGGAGAAATCTCTATGGCAAATAAAAAGTTTGAGATGTTTTCTTTAATTTATGAGTTTATCATAGTTGTTATGTGGCTTAGTTTTGGACTAAAGGCGCTGTATCAAAATATCGTAATTGATGGCACTATGGCTCAAAACATTGTTTTTGTGATGAGTTTTATCATCATTTCAAGCCTTTTAAGCTTGCCACTTGAAATTTACTCTAAATTTGTAAAAGATAAGAAATTTGGCTTCTCAACGATAGACAGAAACACTTTTATAAAAGACCTGTTAAAATCATTTGCAATAAGCTTAATTTTTGGCTCTTTGGTAGTTTGGTTAATTCTGCTTTGTATAAGCTTCCTTGGGTCAAGTTGGTGGCTATGGGCGGCACTACTTTCTTTTGTGATAGTGTTAATCATAAATTTTTTATATCCAACTCTTATCGCTCCACTTTTTAACAAAATGGAAGTTTTGCAAAATGACGAGCTTAAAAAAAGCATTGAGGCTTTGATGGACAAGTGCGGGTTTAAAAGTAGCGGGGTTTATACCATTGATGCAAGCAAGAGAGATAACCGTTTAAATGCATATTTTGGCGGGCTTGGAAGCTCAAAAAGAGTGGTACTTTTTGATACGCTGATAGAAAAACTAACTAAAGATGAGATTTTAGCTGTTTTAGGGCATGAGTTAGGGCATTTTAAGAATAAGGATATTTTAAGAAATTTAGTCTTTTCAGCTATTTTAATCGTTGTAGTTTTTGGGCTGTTTGGAAATTTACCAACCGCAATTTTTGAGGCTGTTGGGCTTGAGAAAAGTGGCGGGGCGATTATAATAATGCTTATGATTTTATCAAATTTGCTTTCATTTGTTGTCACGCCTTTGATGTCAGCACTTAGCAGAGCAAGGGAGTTTAAGGCTGATGAGTTTGGAGCAGAAATTCAAGATAAAGAAAGCATGGCAAGTGCTCTAAAAAAGCTTGGAAGTGAGAACAAAGCATTTCCAAAGTCAAGCAAGATTTACTCAAGTTTTTATCACTCTCACCCAACTCTATATGAGAGAATTTCAAAGTTAGAGAGTCAAAATTGACTATCTTTGAAGCGTTAAAAAAAGCAGAAGCCGATACTGGCTCAAAATACGTAGCAAAAGAGCTTGTGAAGTTTCACACTGGCTTAGATGACACAAAACTACTACTTTCCCTAAATGAAGAGCTTGATAAAAAAAGCTCTTTTTTACTTCTAGTTTTGCGGCACACAAAGGGCGAACCGCTTGAGTATATCACAAACAAAGCTAGTTTTTTGGACATGGAGTTTTATGTAGAGCATGGCGTTTTAATCCCTCGCTTTGAGACTGAAATTTTAGTAGAAAAGGTTATAGAAGTAGCTTCAAGATTTGAAAATCTTAGAGTTTGTGAAATAGGAGTTGGAAGCGGGATAATAAGCATAAGTTTAAAAAAAGCTCTTCCAAACGCTGAAATTACGGCAACTGACATCTCAGATACTGCTTTAAAAGTAGCTAAAATTAATGCTAAGAAATTTAACGCCGATATTAAGCTAGTAAAATGCTCTTTGCTTGACGATGTAGAGGGAAATTTTGATATCATAGTTTCAAATCCACCTTATATAAAAGATAGCTATGAGCTTGACAAATGGGTCTTAAACGAGCCAAAAGAGGCACTTTTTGGCGGTAAAAAAGGGCATGAAATTTTAGAAGAAATTATAAAATTAGCAAGCAAAAGAGCTAAGGTTTTAGCCTGCGAGATAGGATACGACCAAAAAGAAGTTTTGAGTAAAATCCTAAAAAAACAGGGTTTTGAATACGTTTTTTACAAAGATTTAGCAGGCTTTGATAGAGGTTTTGTAGCTTCTAAAATGGAGCTTTTTGATGAGTAGGGCATATACTTTGGCTTGCTATAAAGCGTTTGGGTATAAATTTATAGATGAGAACTTTTTAAACAAGGTCTGTTTTTTTGAGAGTTTAGATGAGTTAAATGAGTGCGTGAAAACTTGTGAGCTTTGTAATCTTTCAAAATCAAGAACAAAAGTTTTAAATTTGAGCCAAAATAGTGCTAAAATAATGGTCGTCTTTGATAATCCTAGCAAAGCTCAAGATGAAAGCGGAGATGTTTTTGCTAGTAAAGAAGTGGTGGAGTTTAGGGAGAGTTTAATTAAAATCGCTAAACTTGATGAAGTTTATTTTACATTTTTAGTTAAATGCAGAGCCCCTAAAAATGGTACTCTAGAAGATGAGTATATAGAAAAATGTAGTCCCTATTTATTTGAAGAGATTGATAAAGTTAAGCCAAAGCTTATTTTATCAATGGGCGAAGTTGTAACAAAAGCTCTACTTAAGACAAATTTAAACTTAGATGTGACGCATGGCTCTGTTTTTAGGTATCAAAACAGCTTAGTTATGCCATTATATGACTTGAAATTTGTTTTAACAAACCCTAGCAAAAAAGAGTTTTTACTAGAAGATATCAAAAAAATAAAAGAGTTAGTATGAGAAAAATTATCCTTATTTTATTAGTAGTTTTTAGTTTTGCTGATGCAAAAGTTCAGCGTCTATCACCGGTTCCGCCAGCAAGTATTGAGTATATAGACCTTGATCCTGCCCCTTGTGATCTTTCATGTTTGCAAGAGCTTTCGCAAAAAAACCTTATTTTTAGCTTTTTAGCTAGGTATGATGAGAGCGTTGCGGACGCTGAAATGAAAGCTTTATATTTAGCTCATAGTAAAGGTGTGGCTAAGATTGTAGTTACTCAGGATATGAAAGCTGGACTATCAGGTCAAAAGATAGCTATTTTACTTCCTGAAAAGACCATCGGCGGTTACTCTCATGTCATTTCAGATGCTGTTTTTGCATATATCATTTCTGAAGAGATTAACGCTGAAGTTAAGTTTTATCTAACAGGCACAGAAGAGCCAAACGCCCTAATGAGTGCTATAAAAAGCATCGAAAGAGACGGCATTAGCTTAGTTATAGCTCCAGTTACAGCTAGGGGGGCGAATTTCTTATCCAACTACTCTAACCCAAACACTCTCTTTTTCATCCCAACTCTTCATTATAGTGCAGTTAAAGAGAGTAGTGGAAATCTTTTCTTTGGTGGTATCGACTACGAAGAGCAGGTGGAAAAGCTTTTGAATGTTTCAAACTCGGATATTTTAATTTTGCATGATGAAAGTGCTTTAGCAAAGAGCATAAACTCATCTGTTATGGCAAAAGGAGAAGTTACAAACTCTCTTACCATAAACACAGCTCAAAGTTCGCTTACTGGAAGAGTTGCCAAAAAGCCAACAACCGTGTTTTTAAACCTACCAACAAACTCGGTAGCCAGAAGCATAAGTGAGCTAAAGATAGATGGTTTTTTACCAGAGTATCTGCTTTCAACTCAGATAAACTACGCACCAAGACTACTTTCTTTAGTGGGCTATGAAGATAGAAAAAACTTATATATAGCAAACTCCATCGGCAATGTGCCTGAAAATATAGCAGGAGTGGCTTCGGTGCTAAATTTAGATATCTACTTTAACTGGGTAGCTTACTCTACAGTTATCGGGCTTGATTATCTCTACTCAACTTTTGCAAATCCGGAGCATAAAAGAGTATTTAGCGAACCAGTTATTGGCTCATCGATAAGTTATGATACTAGAGTTTACAGAAGTGATAAATATAAATTTATAGAGAACTAATTATCATAGTTTTTAAAAAATTCCACCAGCTCACTATCAAGTGGGGCTGGTTTTTTATCCACTAAAAATGCTATTTTTATAGTCGCTTCAAAGAGCAGTTCATCACCCCTGAAAATGCTTTGTAAAAGCTCCACACTTGCCTTTCCAAGTTTTAATACTTTTGATTTAACCTCTAGCATATCACCTAAAAAAGCAGGCTTTAGATATTTAGCATTTATGTTACTCACTACAAAATGCCTATTTGGCGTAAATGGTGTTAAATTTTTGCTAAACACCATCTCGCTTCTTGCTCTTTCGCAGTATTTTATAAAATTTGTATGGTAAACGATGCCGCCAGCGTCTGTGTCTTCGTAGTAAATTCTTATCTTCATTTTTCTACTTTTTGCTTGCTTCTGCTTTGTTTATCTTTGGAAATCTTAAGAAAAACAAAAATGTTTGTGAAAAAAGTATAACTTTCATCGTCCACTCGCTTGCATTATGAATATCACTGAATGCTTGCGTCTGTGTAGTGCCTAAATGCTGAGCTTCAACTATATAGTCTGTGAAGTAAAACACAAAAACCAAAGCTAGGAATAAATTTAGAAGTGAGAGCATAAAGGTTGAAAATTTACGGTTAAAGCTTTCAAGTCTATTTTTTGCAAAGTTCACACTCTCATAAACAAAACTTATAATAGAGATGATGATTAAAAAGTTATTAAACCTTAAAAAAACCTCAGTCATAAGTTGCCCGCTTTGGAAGTGGGTTAAGATACCATCTCCAATGATTTCGCTAGGGTTAAATATAACAGGGGCTACAAAAGCACCAGCACTAAACTCAAGCCCAATTAACAGAGCTAACATAAAAAGATAGATATTTAAAACTTTTTGCATTTTTGTCCTTAATAGTTTTT
>JAAYPR010000032.1 GCA_012519705.1 Campylobacteraceae bacterium | reverse complement strand
TGTTACTAATATCAAGTTTTTTTAAATCCTCTAATGTCACAATCGGGTTGTGAAAAACTGGACCACGACCTTCGATAAACTCTAAATCCATTCCCATCTCAAATGGGATAACTAAAATATCACTAAACAAAATCGCCGCATCAACGCCAACTATATCAACTGGCTGAAGTGTAACCTCAGCTGCTTTTTCTGGGTCTTGGCAAAGGTTTAAAAACCCACCAACGCTCTGTCTAACAGCTCTGTACTCAGGCAGGTAACGCCCCGCTTGTCTCATCATCCAAATTGGAGTGTATGGAGTCTCTTTCTTAAAACATGCATCTACAAAAATCATTTTTATCCTTTCAAAATAGATTTAATGGCTACTGCCCTTATGTAAAAAATATAAACCTATACAAAGTGCAAGTATAGATAACGCCAAATATGTCATCTCCAAAGGCGTCTCAAAGCTTGAATGAAGCACTCTTTGGAAGAAATTTACTATCAAAACCATGATGATAACTTTGCCGATTTTATCTTTTAGCTGGTCTAAGTCTTTTATCTCTAAAACTTTTGAGTGTTTTTCTGAGTTTTTCATAGGCTCAATCTCAGAGATAAAAAGCTCATAAATCCCAAAGCTAAAGATAAACAAAACCAAAGCCATGAGATACAAATCTATCGCTCCGATTATCACCGCAACAGCGTCGGAGTGCATGTCTATAGTTTTGTTGCCATTCACAAAGTAATCAAATGGCGCAATCATGACATTAAAAATGTCAAAACTAGCTATAGCAAAGCAAATTATAGCACCTATTAAACCAAAAATCACTGGAAGTATCGTTATATATCTCGAACCCCAAAGAGCTCTTTCAAATAGTTTTTCTATCATATATCTTTTTCTAAATTATTATATTTTACATATAAACAGAGCGTCAAATCAAAAGCCACCAAGCTGCTATTTAAACAAACTCACAGTCTAGTGACATAAGCTTAGTCTTGTTGCTCTATCCATTTAAGTGCGATTCTCACAGCGTTTGTAGCAGCACCGATTCTGATTTGATCTGCTACACAGAAAAGATGTAAGATTTTACTATCAAAATTATCTCTTCTTATTCTTCCAACAAAGGTTTCATCAGTGTTTGAAGCAACTATTGGCATAGGATAGATGTTGTTTTTTACATCATCATATAGTCTAATGCTTGGTGCATTTGATAGAATTTCTTTAACTTTTTCTATCTCAAAATCGTTTTTAAACTTAATAGTTATAGCCTCACTATGACTTCTTAAAACTGGTACTCTAACACAAGTTGCTGAAACAGGGATATGTTTGTGCATGATTTTTTGTGTTTCATTTACCATTTTCATCTCTTCTTTTGTGTAGTCATTTTCTAAAAACACATCTATATGAGGTATAATGTTTAGTGCTAGCTGATGTGGGAAAACTTTGTTTTCATACTCGTCAAGTCTAAAAGCAAAGAACTCTTTCATCTCATCAACTAACTCATCCATTCCATCCTTGCCAGCCCCGCTTGCTGCTTGATAAGTGCTAACATCAACTCTTTCTATATCAAAAGCATCATCAAGTGGTTTTAAAACTTGAACCATTTGGATAGTTGAGCAGTTTGGGTTAGAGATGATTCCTCTCTCTTTCCACAGTTTAATATCCTCTGGGTTACACTCTGGAACAACCAAAGGAATGTCTTCCATCATTCTAAAATGACTTGTGTTATCTATAACAACCGCACCGCTTTCAACTGCAAACGGCACAAAGTGTGCTGAGATGCTTCCACCAGCACAAAAAAATGCTATATCAACATCTATTTCATCAAAAACGCTCTCAGTCAGTTCTCTTGTTACAAACTTTCTACCTTGGCACTCTATAACTTCGCCAACACTTCTACTACTTGCAAGTGGGTAAAGTTCGTTTATAGAAAATTTAACCTCTTCTAAAATAGAAACTATTTCGACTCCAACCGCACCAGTTGCACCAACAACTGCAACATTATATCTTTCTTTACTCATTGTTTTCTCCTACTGTTTCATCATCTATGTCATCTTCTTCATCTACTTTTGGGCATTTTGCTATATTTACCACCTCTTCGCCGTCCACATTTACAACTTTAACACCGCTTGTGTTTCTTCCAGCTTTTCTGATGCTTTCCATATCAACTCTTATCATCTTGCCACTTGTCGTTAAAGCCATCAAATCCATCTCATCATCAACGATAACGATACCTACTAAATCTCCTGTTTTGTTGGTAAGTTTCATACAGATTACGCCTTTACCAGCTCTTTTTTGAAGTCTGTACTCATCAGCGGTTGTTCTCTTGCCAATTCCTTTACTTGCTACGCTTAAAATTTCTTGCTCATCACTTTGAAGAACAGCTGCTCCGATAACGCTGTCACCCTCTTCTTTAAATTTAATAGCCGTAACACCTCTAGTAACCCTACCAGTCTCTCTAACATCTGTTACGTTAAATTTAATACACATACCTTTTTTAGTAGCTACTAAAATCATCTGTCCATGTGACTCAACTTCTTCATCGCCAACATCGCTGTTATCGTCGATATCTTCATCACTTTCTACATCAAACTCGCTTTTTTCTATGATAAGTGCTGTTACTATCTCGTCATCTTCGTCTAAATTTATAGCCTTAATTCCAACGTTTCTGATGTTTGAGTACTCATCGAGTCTTGTTCTTTTTACAATTCCGTTTTTTGTAAAGAATGTTAAGAATTTATTCTCAGCAAAGTCATTTGTCGGGATTATAGCCATGATTTTCTCATCTGGGTCTAGGTTTATTAAATTCACAACCGCTCTACCTTTTGCTGTCCTTGAACCTTCAGGAATTCTATAAACCTTCAGCCAGTAAAGTTGTCCTTTATCCGTCACGAACATTAATGTATCGTGAGTGTCACAGATAAAGAAGTTCTCTATAAAGTCATCATCATAGGTTGTTATAGCGACTTTTCCTTTACCACCTCTTTTTTGTTTCTCATAAGTTTTGCTTGGAACTCTTTTGATGTATCCAAGGTGGGTGATAGTTACAACCATGTTTTCATTTGGAATCAAATCTTCCATATCTATATCATCATAGTCATCAACTATTTCAGTTATTCTTGGGCATTTAAACTTGTTTTTAACTTCTAAAAGCTCATCTTTTATAATGCCTTCGATTAGCTCTTCGCTTTTTAGGATGTTTTCAAGTCTTTCAATCTCTGCTAAAAGTTCTTTTAACTCAGCTTCGAGCTTGTCTCTTTCTAATCCTGTAAGCCTGCTTAGTCTCATATCTAGGATGGCATTTGCTTGAAGTTCTGATAGAGCAAATTTACTCATCAGCCCTTCTCTTGCCACCGTGGTATCAGCACTATTTCTAATAAGAGTTATAACTTCGTCAATGTTATCAAGAGCGATTTTTAAGCCCTCTAAAATATGGGCTCTTGCACGAGCTTTTTGAAGTTCAAAGATAGTTCTTCTAATGATAACTGTTTTTCTATGATTTAAGAAAAGTTCAAGTAGCTCTTTTAGAGTAAAAATTTTAGGCTCTTTGTTCTCAATAGCTAGCATTATAACGCCAAAAGTCGTCTCCATGGCAGTTGATTTAAAAAGATGATTTAGTACTATTTCACTCATGGCATCGCGTTTTAGCTCGATGACCATTCTCATGCCTTCTCTATCGCTCTCATCTCTTACTTCGCTAATGCCTTCGATTTCTTTATCTTTAACTAAAGTAGCGATTTTTTCTATCAAATTTGCTTTATTTACTTGATATGGAAGCTCATCAACAACGATGATATCTCTATTTCCCTTTTTTTCTATATGGGTTTTAGCCCTTATCTTAACTCTTCCCCTACCTGTTTTATAAGCGTCAATTATCCCTTTTTTACCAAATATCACACCACCTGTTGGGAAATCTGGACCTTTTATATGCTCCATCAAATCCTCTAAACTAGCATGCTTGTCTTCAAGCAAAAGTAAAAGTCCATCAACTAGCTCATCAAGACTATGTGGTGGGATATTTGTCGCCATACCAACAGCGATACCGCTTGAGCCGTTAAGTAGTAAATTTGGAACTCTAGCTGGAAGCACATCTGGTTCACTCATACTTCCATCATAGTTTGGTGTAAAATCAACTGTTTCTTTATCTAGGTCTTTTAGAAGCTCTTCAGCTAAAGTTGTCATCCTAGCTTCTGTATAACGCATAGCTGCTGCTGGGTCTCCGTCAACTGAACCGAAGTTTCCTTGTCCATCAACGGTTGGAATTCTCATGCTAAAAGGTTGAGCCATCCTAACTAAAGCGTCATATACAGCAGTATCTCCATGTGGGTGGTACTTACCGATAACATCCCCTACGATACGAGCTGATTTTTTATAAGGTTGACGACTTCCAACCCCAAGGTCGTTCATAGCGTAAAGAATTCTTCTATGAACTGGCTTTAGACCGTCCCTTGCATCTGGCAAAGCTCTACCTATGATGACACTCATAGAGTAGTCAAGGTAGCTAGTTTTAAGTGAATCTTCTACGTCAACTACTTGAATGTCTTGATCATCAAAAAGATTATTTTCCATTAAATTTCCTTAAATTTTAAACGCTTATTCTATCTAAAATATGATTAAGAGGTGCTAAATTTAGTGATTTTAGCTAAAAAATTGTTCTATTTTATCTCGCATAATCTCACTATCCTTAATAGTGTTGATTTCATTTCTAAAATTTGCGGCTTCATCCATCCCTTTTGAGTACTGATGGAGGTGTTTTCTAAAAATTGTTACACCATGCCCAGAGTAGTGTTTTATCATCTCATCAAAATGACATATTATTATCTCTTTTTTAAGCTCTTTTGTGATAGTTTGAGAATGCTTTATCTCATAAAAAATCCAAGGCTTTCCAATGCATGCCCTACCTATCATTAACGCATCTGCTTTTGTATAGCCTAACACATCACTAGCGTTATATTCGTTTATATCGCCATTTGCGATGATTGGAGTTTTTGCTATCTCTTTTGCATTTTTTATAGGAGTGTGGTCTGCTTTAGTTCTATATCCACCAGCTTTTGTTCGCCCGTGGATGGCTATATAGCTAAGTTCTAACTCATCTAAAGCTTTGACTATGTTTAAAGAGTCATCTTTGTCATATCCAAGGCGAATTTTAACACTTGTGTAAGTTTTGTTTGAATGAGTTTTTATAGTTTCTAAAATAGCTCTAAGTTTATCTATATCGTTCAAAAGGTATGAGCCTGAGCCGTTATTTACTATCTTTTTAGCAGGACAGCCACAGTTTAAATCAATTCCGTCTATGAAATCAAACTCATTTAGAACCAAAACTGCTTTTTTAACTATTTCAGCGTCATTTCCAGCTATTTGAACTATATACGGTGTTTCGGCTTCATTTTTTTGAAGCATTTTAAAAGTTTTTTTATCTCTGAATGCAAGTGCATTTGCACTTATCATCTCACTTGTTGTTACATCGCAGCCAAAACGTTTTACAACACCCCTTAAAGGGATATCAGAATATCCCGCTAAGGGTGCTAAATAAAGAGGCTTGTTACTAAAATCTATCATCTAAAAAAGTATGATGCTGAGACATTTTTTCCTTGATCTCTTAAATACTTTAAGATTTCAAACTCATAGTATTGCTCGCCATCGCTATACATAAGAACATCTTGAAGTTCTTCCATCATTCCATACTCATATAGTAGGTATAGATATGCGTGTGAAGCTTGCTCTTTTTGATCTTTAAACTTCTTAAATAGAGCTATCAAAACTTCTGGTTCAAGTCTATTTGTTAAATCCTTTGCCAAATCTACAAACTCATATTTATCATAATCAAGTAACATCATAAGCTCTAAAAGAGTGCTTTTTGTTATCTCAAAACTCTCATCATTAATATATCTATCCACTAAAATTTCAGCTTCTATCTCTGTTATTTCAAACGGATAGCTTTTGATTTCGCTATATGTAGCATTTTCTAAAAGCACATCATAAGCAGTGCTACTTAACTCATCATCAAGAGAAGTTTTACCTTTTAAGATGGTAGCCGCGTAAGAGCTATCTTTTTCTAGTTTATTAAACTCATTTTCTATTACTAGCGGATTATTCGGTGCTAGTCTGTATTTTTTAAGATCTACAATCTCGCCGTTATTAAGCTTTTCAAGCATTGATATTATCTCAGCTATCTCACCATTTTTTATCTCTACTGAGTTATCATGCCAAGGGGATAAAAATTTAGTCACATCATTTGAAATTTGAAAAATGTCAGTTTTGAACTCCTTATCCGTTTCAACCCCTAAAAGTATCTCTTTTGCATACTCTTTATAGATATCGGCATCGCTTTTTACTGCTTGCTTGTTTTTATACACCTTAAGTCTTGTGCAAATTATGTGAAGAGTTGCCAACAAGGCAAAAACAGCAACTGGAAGAATATACCATAGTGCAATTGGCAAAGTCATATCTATGCCTAATAAAGTTATAGTATAGCTAGATGCGTTTTGAACAAAAGCGATAATGCCAACTAAACCTATATATATAATCGAATAAACCAAAAAATGCTTTAATCTCACAACTACCCCCTTAAATTAAATTTTTCTCAGAAAGTTCTTGACAAGTTATACAAAGTTTTACATTAGGCTTTGCTTTTAAGCGTGCCATACTAATGTTTTCCTCGCACGATTCACATATACCATAAGTGCCATTTTTCACCTTTAAAAGAGAAGATTCTATCTCTCTTAGCTCATTTCTCTGTTTAGCTCCCAAAGAATAACCTAAATCCGAGTCAGCCGTTATACTTGCGATATCAAATTCATCAACCGCACCATTTCTTCTTAACTCATCTATCTCGCTTACAGAGTCGTTTATATTTTTTATGATTTGTTCTTTTCTATCTTTGAGTATTGTTTCAAAATACTCCAAATCACTCTTTTTCATCTTCCCTCTTTACTTGTGGTATGGATGGTTTGCATTTATAGTAAGAGCTCTAAAAATTTGCTCATACAAAACTAGTTTTGCAATTTTGTGTGCAAAAGTAAGTCTGCTCAAACTTATAACCCTATCCACTTTATTTTTAAAGTCGTTACTCAGTCCGTACGGACCACCTATAAAAAATGAAACTTTATTTTTGCCAGCTATTAAATCAGCAAATTCCAAGCTATCAAGCATCTCCCCACGCTCATCAAGCCCTACAGAAAAACCATCTATTTTTGACTCATAAATCTCATCATAAGCCCTTAGAGACTCTTCTTTGGACTTTGACTGAGCTTTGGCAATTTTGTTGTTAAAAAAATTATACTCTTTTATTGATGCATAATTTTTTGACATTTTAATATACCTATCTATATCATCAGTAAAACCATCTTTTACTTTTTCGATAGAGTAGATTAAAATTTCCACTTATTTTTGCTCTTCTTTCGATGAGTCTTCTATCTCTTCTACGATAGCTTCCTCTATCTCCAAATCTTTGTTTTCAACAGCCTTGGTTTCTTCTTTTGGCTCTTCCAAAGCAGCTACAGGTCTAACCTGCTCTATCTGCTCGATATGCCCTTTTTCAGGCTCTGCAAAAAGATTTTTCTGCTTTTTTTCAAGTCTAGTCGCACCTAAAAGCTCAAGCATATCACTTAGATATTTTTTAAGCTCCCCTCTTGCAACTACCCCATCTATTAAACCGCACTCTAGTAAAAACTCAGATCTTTGAAACCCTTCTGGAAGATCTGCACCGATGGTTTGTTTTATAACTCTTTGTCCAGCAAAACCAATAAGTGCTTCTGGTTCAGCTACTATTATATCTCCAAGCCAAGCAAAAGATGCACTAACTCCGCCCATTGTTGGGTCAGTTAAAACAGAGATAAATGGGATTTTATATTCAGCTAGTTTTTTGATAGCTGCTGAAGTTTTGCTCATCTGCATTAAAGAGTATGTGCTTTCTTGCATTCTAGCACCACCACTCGCACTTACGATTACTAAAGGTTGATTTTTCGCTATACATCTTTTCACAGCCCTAACTATCTTCTCACCCTCAACTGAACCGAGCGAGCCGCCCATAAAAGCAAAGTCAAAAACAACGATTTGAGTTGGAATTCCCTCTATCATTATTTCACCACTTATGACAGCACTTTTTCTTCCAGTTTTTTCTTCATTTTCGCTAATTCTTTTTCTGTAAGACTTTCTATCTACAAATTTCAAAGGATCTGTTGGTTCTAAATTAAGATCAAACTCAACAAAACTCCCCTCATCAGCTAAAATTTCAATTCTTTCCATAGCAGAAATTCTCATATGGTGACCGCACTTAGGACAGACGTTAAAAGAAGCTTCTACCTCTTTATAGTACATCAAAGAGTGGCACTTTGGGCATTTGACCCAATGTGTTGGAGCTTCACCAGGAGCTGCTTGTTTCCTTCTCATTTTTGAAAAAATATCTCCAAAATTCATTTTACCACCTCACAATAAAATAAAAGCATTATACCCTAAATTTCCTTATCTTTTCTTTTTCTTTATAAAGAATCGGTATTTTTAGTTAAATTTATCTAATTTAAATTTAGTTTGTTATAAAATTCAAAAATGCAAGGCTATATTTTAAGAGTTCAAAAAGTTAGAGATGAAGACTGTATAGTTCACATTTTAACAAACTCAAATTTAATTCAAAGTTACCGTTTTTATGGTGCAAGACACTCCAAAATCACCATAGGCTATAAGCTTGACTTTGAGCTTGAGCATTCTGTAAATTTTATGCCTCGACTTATAAACACAATGCATCTTGGATTTAAATGGCTACTTGATAGAGATAAACTGTTTTTTTGGCAGCAATTTATCAGGCTTTTTTATAACCACCTGAAAGATTTAGAAGAAGTTGATGTTTTTTACTTTGAGCTACTTGATGAGTGTGCCACAAGGCTTCAAAGACAAAATGCAAAAAGACTTTTTATAGAGGCCTATATAAAACTCCTTAAATTTGAAGGCAGACTTCACAAAGAGTGGTTTTGTTTTTTATGTGATGAGTTTATAGAAGAGAGTAGAGTTAGTTTAGCAAGAGCGTTTTTGCCAGCTCATGAAAACTGTATAAAACAAAGCGGGTTTAAAAAAGAGCTATTAACTGAACTTTTTACAACCAATAAAGCTCTAAATTTTAGCGATGAAGAGATAGAGAGAGTTTATAGAGTAGTTTTAGAAGGGTTTTAATCTTTCAAATTTAGTGAAATTTTATCTTTTATATCGTCTAAATTTTCATAAAAAAACGTATCAAGATGGATATTTTCAAAAGCGGCTTTTAAAGAGACAAAAAGCTTAGGATTAGCACTCTCTAATCCTGCTAAAAGCTCTTTTGCTTCTGCTCTTGCCTTTGGCATTTTCTCTTTTAGTTTATAAGCAGGACACATCTCATCTGTTAAAACCTCAAACTCGTTTTTTGTAGTACAGTCCATGATTTGACGCTCTCTTGCGTAAATTAAAGGTCTTATTATAGTAAGCCCGTTTTCTGCTCTATATTTAGGTGCTAGGGTTCTTAAAGCCCCATTATATGTGAAATTCATAAAAAAGCTCTCTACCGCATCATCTAAATGATGTCCTAAAGCTAATTTATTAAATCCATTTTCAAGTGCGTAAGTGTAGAGATGTCCTCTTCTCATCCTGGCACAAAAGCTACAAATTGTAGTGTTTTTTCTATTTTTTTCCTGCATTATCTCAAAAGCATTTGTGTGAACTACCTCGTAGTTGATGCCGTGAGTTTTTGTATGGTTTAGAAGATATGAAAAATCTTGCCCAATACCGTAGTCGATGGTAACGGCTTTGTAAGTCCAATTTGTTGGACTTACTTTGTTGAAATGATTTAAAATATGAGCTAAAACTAAGCTATCTTTTCCGCCACTTAGCCCTAGCAAAACTCTGTCGCCATCTTCTATCATGGCGTGTTTAGCGTTGGTTCTGCCAACTAGTCTAAGAAGCTTTTTGCTTAGTTCTATCATAAATTTTCTATCATTTTAAGAGTAAACTCAGCGTTTATCTTAGCACTCTGGGTCATAAATTTATCAAAGTCAATATCAGCACTATCATCAGCACTATCGCTTACTGTTCTTAAAACAATAAATGGAGTATTTAAAGCATAACACGCCATTCCAACGCTTGCTCCCTCCATCTCGGCTAAATCAGCTTTAAAAGTAGATTTTATCCACTCTTTTTTCTCTTTGCTTGAAATAAACTGATCTCCACTTGCAACTATGCCCTCAAAAAGCTCTAAATTTAGCTTTTTAGCAGTCTCTTTTGCGACTTTGTTTAAATTTGCATCAGTTTTTACAAAGATGGGACTTTCTGGAACAAACCCATATGGATGCCCAAAAGCGGTTATGTCGATATCGTGCTGAACTAGGCTTGTTGCTAAAACAATGTCGCCTATTTTAAGACCCTCTTTTAAAGCCCCTGCCACACCTGTAAATATCAAAGCTTCAGCTCCAAATTTCTCTATCATAAGAGTAGCTGTAAGAGTTGAGTTTACTTTGCCTATCTTAGAGTAAGCAATTATAAGCTCATGGTTGTTGAACTTAGCAAAGTAGAATTTATTATTTGCAAACTCTTCTACTCTATAATCAAGCTTTTTTAAAAGTGGCTCTATCTCCTCTGGCATCGCACCTAAGACCGCTATTTTCAACTATTTTCCTTTACAAACTCTAAAAACTCATTCAGGCTTTTAACATCTGTTATAGAATAAGTTGGTTTTTGAGTGATTTTTTTATTTATCCCTTTTAGAACTGACGCTCCAAACTCAACGTAACAATCAACGCTCTCATCGATGTTTTCTATACTTTGCTTGTATAAAACTGGTTTTGTAAGCTGCTCTTTTAATAAATTTAAAGCATCTTTTTTACTTGAATAAACTTGTGCTGTGACGTTTGAAACAACCGGAGTAAAGCTATCATTTAAAAATGGCTCCAACTCTTTTGCAAACTCAGCACTAGCAGACTCAAGGATTGGGCAGTGACTTGCAACACTCATATTTAAAAGCATTGCTCTTTTTGCACCAGCATCTTTAAATACCTTTTCTAAACTCGCTAAATCATCTCTATTTCCAGCTACAACAACTTGACCGTCACAGTTATAATTTGCCGCCCAAACTTGTTTGCCTTCATCTCTAGCTTTCTCACAAATTTCTTCTATAATCTCATCAGCCAAAGCTAAAACAACCATCATAGAAGCATTTTTGCCCTCGCAAGCTTTTTGCATAAGTCTGCCTCTGCTATTTACTAGCTTTATGGTATCGATTAAGTCAATCGCTCCAGCAACCCCAAGAGCTGAAAACTCACCAAGAGAGTGTCCAAGTATAAACTCTGGTTTTAAGTTCAAGCTCTCTTCGATTGCTAAATAGCACATAAAAGAGTTTAGAACAACAGCTGGCTGAGTAAACTCTGACTTTGATAAGTTTTCATTTTCTACAAATAAAAGCTCTTTAAAATCTATGCCTAGGCTCTGGCTAGCTCTATCTAAAATCTCTCTTGATTGAGTAAAGTTTTCATACATATCCTTTCCCATGCCAAAGCTTTGAGAGCCTTGACCTGGGAATATAAAAGCATATTTCATAAAATTTCCTCTTTGTGTAAATTTAGTAGTTTTTAGTGACTACCGCAGTGTCCACCGCCACAACATCCATGGCTTTCTTCTTCGTGATGATGCTCGCCACCACAACATCCATCTCCACTACCGCCACAACACTCGTGGTCATCCCCATGACTATGTCCACTACCACATCCGCCTGTTCCACATCCACAAGAGTGTGGTGTGTCTGCTCTTTGTCCAGCTATCTCTTCTTCAGTTGCTAGTCTGTTTTCTGTAACTTTTACACTAAACTCTAAATTTTTACCAGCTAAAGGGTTGTTAAAGTCCATCATAACTTCATCTTCACCTATCGCCATTACTATAGCTCTTGCGATACTTCCATCTTCACCTTGACCGGTTAGCTCCATCCCCTCAAACAGTTCAATGCCTGCAAAATCCTCTTTTGGATAAGCTTGAACCAAAGCGGCATCATACTCACCAAGAGCATTTTTTGGAAGAGTGATGATTTTTTCATCATTTGCTTTTGTATCTAAAAGAGCTTCTTCTAGCTCTTTTATAACGTGGTTAAATCCTGTTATAAAATATAGTGGATTATGCTCCATATTTGACTCTAAAATAGTTCCACTATCGACATCTCTTAGCTCGTAATTTATAGCTATAACTCTATTCATCTTTATTCTCCTTGAAAAAATTATTTAATTGTAACATAAATTTGTAAAGATAGAAATTTATTTTTGTAGTAATTTTGCTTGAGGGCTATCTGGATATTGTGTTTTTAATACTGTAAAAAATTTTTCTGAATTTGATTTATCACCTAAATTTTCTAAACTAAGTCCTGAGTGATACAGAAGCTGAGGAATATAACTAGCCTTATCATCTTTTGATAAGCTTGTTTGATAACTCTTAACAGCATTTGCGTAAGATTTTTGATTAAAGTAAATCTCACCAATCATATAGTTTGTAAGACCTGGTTTATAGTTTTTAGTGGATAGATAGTCGTAGTGAATTTTTGACTCTGTATATTTTTTTTCTTCAAAAAGACTTTTTGCAATACTCTCAATCTCTTCTGGCTTCATATCATCAAAACCTATAACTTTTTTAACAGGATTTTCTGCCCCTTTAGCCGGCTCTTTTGGAGTCTCTTTTTTAGTTGCCTCTTTTTCAGCTACATCTTTTTTAGCAGAAGCTTTTTCGTTTAAAACTTGATTTTTAGGCTCGTCTTTAGTAGCCACCTGCTTTGCTGGTTCTTGTTTAACAGAAACTTGAGCCACTGGTTTTTCTGGCTCAATTAAATTTTTTTTTACACTTCCTTGAATTCCAAGCTTTTTATTTAGAGCGTCTATTTGAGATTTTAGCTCGGCTATGTCTCTTTTTAAAGCTTCAATATCATCTTTTGTAGCCACAGAAACAGAAGGACTTGCTAAATTACTAACCCTTCCAGTAGTTCTAATTTCTAAGTCAGAAACCCTACTTTCTAATTTAGTCATTTGAGATGTTGAGCCTTCAACCACGCTTCTTAGACCAATCATCTCTTCTTGTTGGTTTCTAAACTGGTTTTCTATACTGTCAACTCTTTTTTTATTAGCAAGAAGAACTTGTTCGTTCTCTGTAAGACCATAAGGATTATCAGAAGTGATGCTACCAGCACCAAACACTGAAACTTCTTCAGCAAAAAGAGTGGTTCCCAAAAAGAGAACCACTAAAAAAATGATTTTTTTCATTTTTTATCTTAATAAAATACTCTGAACTCGTCACGTCTGTTTTGAGCATCGCAAGCTTTTGTTCTGTCTGTACAAACCGGATTGCTCTCACCATAACTTACAACAGAGATTCTATCAGCATTTACGCCCTCAGCAACTAAAGCATCTTTTACAGATTTAGCTCTTTTTAGACCAAGTGCATAGTTATACTCATCTGTTCCCCACTCGTCACAGTTTCCTTCAACTTTAACCTGAATTGACTCTGCACCAGTTTGGTTAAATAAAGCAGCGTTGCTTGCAACAACAGACTTCATATCTGCTCTTACATTGTATTTATCGAAGTCAAAATAAACATTTTGAACTTGATTTTGAATTTGTGAAGCCATTTGAGCTAGCCTCTCAGCATCTGTCATGCCGCTTTGAACCGCAACTTCTGGCTCTTTTTTACTACAACCAGCTATTGTTAATGCAACTAAAGCTACTGAAGTTAAAACAATTTTTCTCATGTTACCCCTTTAAAATAAAATTCACAAAAATTATACCATATTTTTTAAAAAAAAGCTATATCTTACCAATCCAATGATTGAAGCTTTCCAATCTTAAGCGGGAATTGAAAACTCTTGTTTTCATTTATTCTTATAATTCCCACAGCACTTTGATAGCCTGAGTCTTTTATAAAGATAACACTTCCACCATCGCTTGAAAATCTTGGATATAAATTCTTTCCACCATTTGTTAATTGACGGATATAATCAGTCTGAGTTGAGATAAGATAGAGGTTAAAGTCTCTATTTTGCTCTCTGCTTGAATACACCACATAACTTCCCGAAGCATCAATTGAGTTATTATTTCTTCCATGATATACCATCTGCTCAATTCCGCCACCATTTATGCCAGTTGAGAAGATATTTGGATAGCCAAGTCTATCGCTTACAAAAACAACTCTTGAATCCCCATCTATAAATTTACCACTTACATCAATTCCTGGATAATCTGTTACTTTTGTTTTGCTTCCGCTTTTTATACTGTAAAGATAGATATCAGGCTGATCGTTTGGCGCATCTGTGATTAAAAGTCTGCTTCCATCTTCGCTAACGTCTGAAACTGTAAGCATACCACTTCCGCTTAATACTCTTCTTTTAGAGCCATTTGATAAGTTGTATTTATATATAGTCGGGTTTATGTCGTTTTCATAAAATGTATAGTAAAACTCATTTTGTGCATCAGATGTCCATTTAGGGAAGATATTTAGCCCACCACTCACAACTCTTTTTTGATAAGTAAGAGTATAATCTGCTATATAGATGGAACTATCAGCTGAAGAAGTATAAACTGAATAAACCAGCATCTCATTCATCCAGTCAACGTTTGAATATCCAAGTTGTTTTACTATCTCAGATACCGCTTTGTGTGCTAAAAAAGGAAATTTCTCGCCACTACTTATGTCAAATTTACTCTCATAAAGAATAGAGCCATTTCTAGCATCTATAACTTTTGTTTTTAACTCCATAGCCGAGCTTCTACTTCCAGTTACTTCATATCTTACTATCAAAGCAGAACTACCGATATTTGTTGTATAGTCTCCATCATAACTGCTTTGATAATACGCATCATCAACCTCAAAAGTTGCTCCAACTTTTAGGTCTCCAACCATAAGTTTAAAAAACTGATTTTGCAAATTTGCATCGCTTAAATTTGACGCATCTTGAACTACGATTTTTGGCAGAGATATTCCTTGGTTTAAAATAGTCGTTGTGGCGTCGTTTGCAAATAGTAGTCCACAAAAACTAAAAATTAATAAAAGTTTTCTCACTCCAACTCCTTTTATAATGTGATAAAAGTGGAATTGTAGTATATTTTGTTAAATTTATCGTATCAAATCTTTCATTTTATACTTATGAGTGTAAGGCTGTCCGCCTGGAGGGGTTGGAAACTGCATCCTCTCAATCCTAGCAAGAAAGTCTCTAAGTTTTTGGTTAAACTCTGTATTGTAGGAAAGTTCTAAAATTTTATAACTTACTCTTCCGTTTCTATCTATAGTTAGTTCAATTGTAGCGTCTTGGTTTGGCATAGCTCTATATGAACTCCAAATATTTGTAAGAGTACTCTCAATCTCTCCGATAAACTCATTATAAACACCTGTTCTTTGGGATTTGCCACGAGCCACGTCGCCTTTTGTTCCCACGTTTTGCGAACTAGTTGCTGTTTTGGTTGTGCCTTTTGTCTCTTTATCGCTTTTTGCTCTACTTTGGATAGCTGTTTCTTCTTTTTTAGCCGCCTCATTAAGTTTTGTTGTATTTATATCACTAAACAAATCTGAAAGAAGTTTTGGTTCTTCTTTTTTAGTAACTTGCTTCTCTTCTTTCTTTTCTTCCTTAACTGGTTCTTTTGGCACTTCTTCTATGAGAGGTTCTTTAACGACCTCTTTAACTTCTTCTTTTGGCTCTTCTTTTGGTTTTGGAGGAGCTGCTTTTTGAGTAGTAGTCTGTTTGTTAGTAGTTTTAACCTTAGCTTCTTCCGCTTCTTTACTATCTGTTGTCGCGGTAGGTGAAACTACATCTGAAGTCTCTTTTGGAGAGATAGGAGTTGGAAAATCATCCACATCTATCATATAGACATCCATATATGCATCTTTATCTTTTGTATACTTGATATCAGGCAGAGTTTGGCTACCATGATACGCCATATATAAAAGAGCTGTGATAGACAGAATATAGAGTAAAATACTAAAAATTAGAGATAAAAAATCTACAGTTAAGCTTCTGTTCACTTTTTTACCCAGCAGTTTGAAGTGCTACTTTTGTAAAGCCTGCTTGTTTTAAGGTTTTTAAAACATACATAACATCGTTATATATTAAGTTCTTATCGCCTTGAATGTAAGCAGGAGAGTTTAAATTCAGACTTGGAAGCATTAAGATAAGAGTATCTGGAAACTCAGCAAGACTCATTTTTGTACCGTTGATAAAAACATTTCTCTCACCATCTATCCTAACTATAACGCTCTCTTTTGTTGTGTTAGAAATTTCTTTTTTAGAGCCATCTGGTAGTGCGATATTTTCTTCATAGATAATAGCAGGTGTTGTAACCATTAAAATCGCAAGCAAAACAAGCATAATATCAACAAGCGGAGTTATATTTAACTCCGGCTTTTCATCATAATTAAACATCAGCTCTCTTCTCTAATCTATCGCTATTTAGTAGTAGCACATCTACTGATCTTTTAATGATATTCATAAGTTCATAAGATTTTCTTTTTAAAATCAGGTGAAAGGTATAGGCAGGAATCGCTACAAATATACCAGCTCCAGTTGCGACTAGTGCCTCACTAATTGAAGGAGCGATAACAGCAAGCCCAGCATCTCCGCCACCCATCTTAGCAAATGTCTCAAGAATCCCCACAACCGTCCCAAAAAGTCCAATAAATGGAGATGTAGAAGCAATAATAGAAAGCCAAGTAAGCCCGGTAGTTGAGTTTTTCTCAGCCATAGAGACACAAACTTCTAGCTTCTCTTTTGTAATGCTTCCTTTTGCACATTTCGTTAAAACAGACGGGGTATTTGATACTTTTGCTCCAAGTAAAAGCGAATCAAGAGCATTTGATTCATTTGATATCCAAGAGCTTAAAGTTATCATCTTGGATATCAAAATAGTAAATGTGACTATGAAATAAATCGATAGCCACACTAAAACAAAGATAGTTATAAAAGAGCTTCTTGATAAGTAGCTCAGAAATATTTCCATAATATTTAAATCCACCTTATTTTGACCTTGCTACATCTTCCATTCTAGAAATGATAGATGCGTGTGCAAGAGTATCACTACTCATTGATTCTATTAGTTTTTTAGCTTTTTCCATAGACTCTTTCATAGCACTATCTGACCTTCCGCCAACATATACAGCACCATCAGCTAAAACTGTTACTTTATCCTCAGCTACTTTTAGATAACCCCAGTTGATAGCGACAATATCTTTTTCGCCACTTAAATCAGTTACTTCTATAAGTCCTGTGCTTAAAAGCGTAATCAAAGGAGAGTGATTTGGTAAAACACCAAGCTCACCCTCACTACCTGGAAATTGCGCTGATTTAACATCACCTGAAAATATACTACCCTTTGGAGTAACAATTTCTAGTAAAAATTTATCTTTCATAAAAGCTCCTTTTAAGCTTTAAGTTTTTCAGCTTTTTGGACAACCTCGTCAATATTTCCTACCATATAAAATGCTGCTTCTGGTAGGTCGTCATATTTACCTTCCAAAATTCCCTTAAAGCCAGCTATTGTCTCTTCTAGTGAGATATATTTTCCAGGGCTTCCTGTAAATACTTCGGCAACGAAGAATGGTTGAGATAGATATCTCTCGATTTTTCTAGCTCTATCAACTATCAATTTATCCTCTTCGCTTAACTCATCCATACCTAGAATCGCGATGATATCTTGCAAGTCTTTGTATTTTTGAAGAATTTGTTGAACTCCACGAGCAACTGCGTAGTGTTCTTCTCCAACAATTTGTGGATCTAGCATTCTTGATGTTGAATCTAGTGGGTCAACCGCTGGATAAATACCTTTTTCAGCAATACTTCTGTTTAAAACTGTTGTTGCATCAAGGTGAGCGAAAACTGCTGCTGGAGCAGGGTCAGTTAAGTCGTCCGCTGGAACGTAAACAGCTTGAACAGATGTGATTGAGCCTTTTTTCGTTGATGTAATTCTCTCTTGAAGTTTACCCATCTCGCTTGACAATGTTGGCTGATATCCAACCGCTGAAGGAATTCTTCCTAGAAGTGCTGACATCTCTGAGCCTGATTGTGAAAATCTAAAGATATTGTCGATAAACATAAGAACGTCAAGTCCCATCTCATCTCTAAAATACTCAGCCATTGTAAGACCAGTGAAAGCAATTCTGTTTCTTGCCCCTGGTGGCTCGTTCATTTGACCGTAGCATAGAGCAACTTTATCTAAAACGCCACTCTCTTTCATCTCGTTATAAAGGTCGTTACCCTCTCTCGTTCTCTCACCAACGCCAGCAAAAATTGAGTAACCGCTGTGTTTATAAGCAACGTTGTGGATAAGTTCCATAATAATAACTGTTTTTCCAACACCAGCACCACCGAATAGTCCAACTTTTCCACCCTTTGCATAAGGTGCTAAAAGGTCAACTACCTTAATGCCTGTTTCAAAAATTTCACTTTTTGTGCTTTGATCTTCAAAAGGTGGTGGGTCTCTGTGAATTGACCATTTTGTATCAAAATCGCCCTCTTCGCCCTCATCTATCAAATCTCCAACAACGTTGAAAATTCTTCCTAGAACTTTTTCGCCAACTGGAACTGAAATAGGTGCACCCATAGCAGTAGCTTCTAATCCTCTTGTTAAGCCATCGCTTGCATCCATAGCAATAGTTCTAACTCTACCATCACCTAAGTGTGCAGCAACTTCTAAAACTAGTTTTCTCTCTTCGCCTTCAACATTAAATTTGACCTCGATAGCTTCATTGATAGCTGGTAGATATTCGTTAAAATCAATATCTACAACAGGTCCTAGTACTTGACTAATTGTGCCTTTCATTAACTCTCCTTATCTCTTATTTCATCGCTTCAACGCCACTGATAATCTCAATTAATTCAGTGGTAATAGAACCTTGTCTTGCTTTGTTGTAAGCAAGATTCAACGCTCCAACTCTCTCTTTTGCGTTATTTGTAGCATTTTCCATAGCGTTCATCCTAGCACTATGTTCTCCTGCTAAGCTATCAATAAGCGCATAATACATGCTATACTCTAAGTATTTTTCAACTAATTCAGCTAAAATTTTATCACTATTTTTAGCTGGTTCAAACTCAACTAAAGAAGCATTTTCTATATCATCTTTTGCAACTGGTGGCTCAACAGGAACAACGTCGTTGATTCTAATCTCTTGGGTTATCATATTTTTATAACCGTTGTGAACCAAAATCACCTTGTTAGTCTCTCCAGCTCTATAGTCAGCTATAGCTTCTTTGATGATTTCTACTGCTTTTTCATAGGTAGGTGATGAGCTAACTCCTACAAAAGTCTTATATAGCTCAACTCCTTGGAATCTAAAATACTCAATCCCTTTTTTACCTATAGCTCTAAGTCTAATTTTTGCTTTTTTATCTTGATACTCTTTTATAAGTTTTCTAACTGCATTTATGCTTTGAGAGTTAAATCCCCCACAAAGCCCTTTGTCAGCTGTTACAAAAATAATATCAACTGTTTTTACCTCTTGGTCTAAATCAAAAAGTCTTTTTAAGTATTCATTACTTTGGAAATCTGTCGCATAGTATGCAATTTCACTTAAAACTTCATTGATTTTAATAGCATAAGCACTAGACTCTAAAGCTGCCTCTTTTGCTCTTTTTAACTTAACGTTAGAAACAAGCTTCATAGCTTTTGTAGTTTTTTGGGTATTTTCTACACTTTTAATCTGAGCTTTAATGTCTTTTAAATTTGCCATATTTTATCCTATTCTGCTGAGAAAGTAGCTTTGAACTCTTTCAGTGCTTTAACCAGAGTCTCCTCTGTGTCTTGCTCTAGAGATTTTTTATTTCTTATATCTTCAAAAATCTCAGGATGTCTTGCTTCTATGTAAGGATACAATTCAGCTTCAAATTTACCAATTGCAGAAACTTCAACGTCATCTAGGTAACCTTTTGTTCCAGCATAGATAATTACAACTTGTTTTTCAACCGCTAACGGTGAGTATGGAGGTTGTTTTAGAATTTCAACCATTCTTTGTCCACGGTCAAGTTGTTTTCTACTGCTCTCATCAAGGTCACTTGCAAACTGAGCAAACGCTTGAAGTTCTCTATACTGAGCAAGGTCAAGTCTTAATGTTCCTGAAACTTTTTTAATAGCTTTAATTTGAGCTGAACCACCAACCCTTGAAACTGACAGACCAACGTTAATAGCCGGTCTAACACCTGAGTTAAATAGACCTGTTTCTAGGAAAATTTGACCGTCTGTAATAGAAATAACGTTTGTTGGAATATATGCTGAAACGTCGCCTGCTTGAGTTTCGATGATAGGTAGAGCAGTTAAACTTCCAGCTCCCAACTCATCACTTAGCTTACTAGCTCTTTCAAGAAGTCTTGAGTGTAGGTAGAAAACGTCTCCTGGGTAAGCTTCCCTTCCTGGTGGTCTTCTTAAAATAAGTGAAATCTCTCTATATGCAACAGCGTGTTTACTTAAGTCATCATATACGATTAGAGCGTGTCTTGCGTTGTCTCTAAAATACTCACCCATTGTACAACCTGAATATGGTGCAAGGTATTGAAGTGATGCTGGGTCACTCGCACCTGCGTTAACTACGATAGTATAGTCCATAGCACCGTGCTCTTCAAGTTTTTTAACGATTTGAGCAACGGTTGATTGCTTTTGACCGATAGCTACGTAAACACAGATAACATCTTGACCTTTTTGGTTGATGATAGTATCTATAGCAACTGTTGTTTTACCTGTTTGTCTATCGCCAATGATAAGCTCTCTTTGACCTCTTCCAATCGGAACTAAAGCGTCAATCGCCTTAAGGCCTGTTTGAAGTGGTTCATGAACTGATTTTCTAGCCATAATGCCTTTTGCTTTTTCTTCAACAAATCTTGTTTCACTTGCTTCAATAGCACCTTTTCCATCAAGTGGTTCACCAAGAGCGTTTACAACTCTTCCTATCATAGCATCACCAACTGGAACTTGAAGAAGTTTTTTAAGTCTTTTTACACTAACGCCTTCGTTGATTCCTTCCATACTACCTAGGATGATAACACCAACTGTGCTCTCTTCAAGGTTAAGAGCGATACCTTGAGTTCCGTTTTCAAACTCAACCATCTCGTTAACCATAACATTTTTAAGTCCGTAAACTGTAGCAACACCGTCTCCAACAGTTACAACTTTACCTGTCTCTTCAATATCTACACCAACATCAAAGTTATCAATTCTTTCTTTGATGATACTGCTTATCTCATCAGCTTTAATCTTAGACACTTTTACTCCTTATATTGCTTTTAATATATATTCACTCATATTGTGTTTTAATCTATCCATAGAAAAACTTATCTCAACACCAAGCTCTTCTATGTCAACCTTTATACCATTATACTCGCCTTTGCTATGCTCTAGGCTTATATTAGCATCAAATTTTTTAGAAAAAACTTCTTCAATTTTTTTAATCTCATCTTCTAATAATTTATCACTAGAGTAGATAACTCCTCTGTATCTATTATCAAAAGCTGCAACTTTTGTTTCGATATCTGATAAAATTTCAGGAATTAGATTAAATCTTTTATTTTCAGATAGAAGCTTTAAAAAGTTGCTGAATTTAGAATCTAAACTCTTTTCAAAAAGTGAAAAAATTAGCTCTTCTTTTTTCTCTTTGCTCACGATAGGTGAGTTTATGATAGAGTTGAATTTATCCACTTTAAAAGCATCAGCAACAACTTTTAAATTTGCCACCAACACGTCTAATTCACTCTTATCAAATTTCTCAATTAGAGCTTTTGTATATCTTTTTGCTATTACATCACTCATTAGCCAACCTTTTTACTTACTATATCGATAAGCTCTTTTTGACCAAGCTTAACGCTCTCATCACTAAAAGCTTCAGTTAAAATTTCACTAACTACAGCTTTAGTAACTTTTTTGCTCTCAAACTCTTTTTTATTCTCATAGCTTTTTTCTAAACTTGCTATATCATGTTCTAAATCCATAGCTCTTTTTGCTTTTATAGACTCTACCTCTTTTTTAGCTACGTCTATTAAATTCAGAGATCTAACTTTTGCAAGTTCCACATCTTTTATAGCTTGTGCTTTTTTATCTTTAGACTCTTTTAATTTGTTTTGAATTTCATCTAGTCTATCCGCTATAGAGTTAATTCTGTTATTGTAAGCTCTTTTTACAAAGTCTTTAAGCAGATAAAACAAAATTCCAAAAAACAGGATAAAGTTAAAAGTTCTAGGGATAAAGTCGTAGTCTTTTGGTCCAGCATCAGCCGCAACCACTAAAACGGGTAAAAATAATACAAATAAATAACTTAGTTTTTTCATCATTAAATCCTTGCTAGCTTCTCTTTAATGCTATCTCTAAAAGCTGGAACACCCTCTTTTAACTCAGCTTTTAGCTCTTCTTTCTCTTTAGATAAATCTTCTAAAAATGAGTTAAAATCCGCTTCCAAGCTTGCAGTTTTAGCACTAAGTTTACTGCTTGCATCCTCTTCTATTGCCTTAAGTCCTTCTTCTCTAATCTTTCCTGCTTTCTCTCTTGCTTCTTTTAAGATAGCTTCGATTTCTTCGGCTTCAGAGCCAGCAGCAGCGAAGTTTTGATTCGCAAGATCCTCGTCTCTTTTTATAGCTGCATCTCTTGCATCCATAAAACTAAGCAGAGGCTGATATAGAAGTCTGTTAAGGTACCCAACAAGAACTATAAAAACGATTATAGTTAAAATTAATGCTGGAACACTTACATCAATCATACACGCTCCTTATTTTCAAACATAGTCGCCGTCATTTTACAATAACATTTATGAAATCTAGATAAAATTAGATTAAAAATTTAGCTTATTTTGTTGATTAAATTTTGAATTTGAGAAATTTCTTTAAATTCTATAGTTATTTTTCTATTTTTTATATTTACTTTGCCAAATTTATCTAATTTTGATTTTAAGCTCTTTATCTCATCTTGAAAAAGTGGCTCTACTTTTTCTCTCGTTTTTTCTATTTTTTCACCATTTTTGAGTCTTTTAACTAAATTTTCAGTCTCACGGACATTTAGTTTTTGACCTATTATTGTGTTTAGAACCTTTATTTCTTCTTCTTTTTCAAGCCCAACTAAAACTTTAGCGTGACCTTGGGAGATTTTGTTCTCTTTTAAGGCCTCCATCGTCTCTTTGGACAGAGTTAAAAGTCTTAATGTATTTGTAATTTGTGAACGTGATTTTTTAATGATATTTGATAAATCTTCCTGTGTGATTTGATACTCATCAATAAGTTCTTTATATGAGTGAGCTAGCTCAACAGGATTTAAATCCTCTCTTTGGATGTTTTCAATTAGCGCTAACTCTCTTAAATTTTGAGATTTTATATCAGCAACTATAGCTTTGATAGTTTTTTTATTTAGAAGTTTTGTAGCTCTTAGTCTTCTCTCTCCTGCTATTAGGCAGTACCCATCATCTTTTTCAAAAACGATAATTGGTTGAATTAATCCATGTCTTTCAATAGACTGGCTTAACTCTTTTATAGCAGATTCATCAAAAATTTCTCTTGGCTGATAAGGATTTGGTTTTATTTTGTCAATCTCTAGCTCTAAAACCATGTCCTTCTTGCCACTCTCAAGCTCTTTTGTATAAGCAAGCTCAACATCACCTAAAATCGCATCTAACCCTCTTCCAAGTCCTGTTCTTTTGGTTTTTGCCATACACTCTACTCCATTATACAATCAGCTAAGCTTTGATAAGCTACGCTTCCTATTGATTTTGAATCATACAGTATAGCAGGTTTTCCAAAACTAGGGCTCTCAGCAAGTCTAACATTTCTAGGAATCACCACAAAACCGTGCTCGTTTTCACTTTTAAAAAGCTTATCTTCAAAGTGCTGCTTTAAATTTAACACCGTCTCTTTTGAAAGGTTATTTTGACCACTATACATAGTTGGCAAAAAGCCTTTTATTGTTAGCTTTGGATTAACAGTTTTTTTAATAATTTTAATTGTATTTAAAATAAGAGCAAGCCCTTCAAGTGCGTAAAACTCGCATTGTATTGGGATGATGACACTGTCACTTGCACTTAGAGCGTTTACAGTTATACTTCCTAAAGTCGGTGGTGAGTCTATGATGATATAGTCATACTCTTTCTCGACCTCTTTTAGCTTATTTTTAAGAATTAATTTAAAATCCTCATTTTTATTAGCAAATTCCTGCTCGATCCCAACAAGACCGATATTTGAAGGTGCTAAAAAAAGTGTTTCTATTTCGGTTTCTAGTATAATATCTGAGAGATTTTTACCACCTGTTAGAACGTGGTAGATATTAAACTCATACTCATTCCTACTAAAACCAAGTCCAGTAGTGGCGTTTGCTTGTGGGTCAACATCAATTAGCAAAACCCTCTTCCCAGCAACAGCTAAAGAAGCTGACAAATTTATAGCCGTTGTTGTTTTACCAACTCCACCTTTTTGATTAGCAATGGTTATTATCTCTGTCATCTTAAACTATACACCTTTTTGTTATTTATAATTATCGAACCATCATCACATAAAATAGCATCTTTTAAAGAAACTGTTTCGCCATTACTTATATGAGAGTGGAACTTTTTTGACTTCTCGAATTCTATCAAAAACTTACTAAAAATTTGCTTCCATGAAATTTCTTGTTCTAAAATTTTAGCAAAACCTTCGGCTAGTTTTTTAGGGCAAATATCGATGTCTAGCGTATCTGCACCATCTGGAGCGGTAGTTAAATTTATGCCCATTCCGCAAATATAAATGTCTTTTATTTTATTTGTAATAACTCCGCCAATTTTTTTATCATTTAGATAAAAATCATTTGGCCATTTAAGCCATAAATTTGAACCCTTGCTTTCTAAAAAAAGCTTCATTAAATACGCAAAATAGATGCTTAAAGACTGCGGGGGGACATCGTTTGGGATATCTTTTTCATAAATAGAGAATGAAAAATAAAAATTCCCCGCATCACTTTGCCAAGAGTTTTCTCTACTTCCAACTCCGCTAGTTTGGGAATTTGCAAGAAGAGCATAAGGTGGCTTTACAAGCTCTTTTTTTAGTAGATAGATAAGCTCTGTTTGAGTTGATGAGCATTCACTCAGAAATTCTATCACCAAGATTTAGCCTTTTGCCGTTTATAAAATCTTTTGCTAAAACTGCTTTTTTACCAGCTTCTTGAATTTCTAAAACCTCTATCTCGCCATTTTTAAACTGAAGATTAAAGCTATCTTTATTAAGATTTGAAATTTCGCCCTCGCTAAATTTAGCTAAATTTGAACCGAGCTTAATATCTAAAAGTTTTGTCCCATCTTCTAGAAAAACTCCTGGCCATGGATAAAAAGCTCTAAATTTACGCATAATTAAACTCGCATCATCACTAAATTTAACAAGCCCATCTTCTCTTTGTATCTTAGAGCATTTTGTTGAAAGAGCGTGAGCTTGCGGAAGTGACTGGATGCTTTTAAATTTAGCCAAAGTTTTTATAGTGAGCTTTGCAGCAACTTCGCCCATTCTATCAAAAACTTCACTACTTTTTAGCCCCTTTATATCTATAAATGAAAAAGCTAGCATATCCCCATCATCAAGCCCCACATCCATTAGCATTGCTGTAACTCCGCTTAGGCTGTCGCCTTCTAAAATAGCACTTTGTATAGGGCTGGCACCACGGTATTTTGGCAAAATGGAGGCGTGTAAATTTATACAAGGTGCGATTTCTAAAATCTCTTTTGGTAGAATTTGCCCATATGCCGCAACTATTATAAAATCAGGATTTATGCTTTTTAAAGTTTGATAAATTTCTTCATCTCTTAAAGCAAGTGGCTGATAAATTTCACTCTCCAAACAGTTTTCTAAAGCATATCTTTTTACATCTGGCGGGGTTAAAACCTTTTTTCTGCCAACAGGACGGTCTGGCTGAGTAAAGATGGCTGGAATTTCATAGCCCTCTTTAACCAGAGCATCTAGCACAGATGTCGCATACTCAGGCGTTCCCATAAAAACTATTTTCATTTTGTCTCTTTGCCTTTAAACAAAGTTCCGCCGATTTGATTGTTGTTTAGTAAAAACTCTCTTACTATTTTTAAATCAAATCCACTTGATAAAAACATCTCTCTGCCGTTTTTAAGCATAAAATCAGCCGCTTTTAGTTTTGTAACGATTCCGCCTGTTCCCATTTTTGTCCCTGCATCAGCTGGCTTTACAAGAGCATTTTCGTCTATCTCATTAACTTCTTTTAAAACTTTAGCGTTTTTATTAACTCTTGGGTCATCATCATAATACCCATCTATATCACTTAAAATCACCAGCATATCAGCATCAAAATAGTGTGCTACACTTGCACTTAAGCGGTCGTTGTCGCCGTAAACGATTTCTTCTATCGCGGTTGCATCGTTTTCATTTATAACAGGTAGAATTTTGTTTTTACAAAGCCCATCAACTAAGTTTTTAGCGTGAGTTGTTCTTTTTCTTGAGTCAAAGTCACTTGCTGTTAGTAAAAGTTGAGCTACTTTTGTGTCAAATTTAGCCATAGCTTCATCATAAATTTCCATTAAATACGGCTGTCCGATAGCTGCTAGAATTTGACGGTTTACGATACTAGTTTTTTCGATACTACTTCTATGCATCCCAACGCTAATCGCACCTGAACTTACCAAAATAACTTCATAAATTTCCATTAGTTCGCTTAAAAAAGAGCACAAATTTCCAACTCTCTCAACACAAACCCCGTCTTCATTACTTAAAACATGTGAACCAACTTTTATAACAACTCTTTTCATTTTTTGCCCTTTTTTAAATTTTTAAAAGCTCTAGTAGGTTAAATTTAAGCTCTTTTAAACCCATATTGGTAGCACTTGAGATAGGCATTACAAAATATGGTAGTGCTCTGTCATAGTTTTCTATGTCTTGCTTTTTTTCAAACCCAAACTCTTTTAAAAAGCTCTCGTAAATATCACCCAAATTCTCACAAGCATCAGTTTTGGTTAAAGCTATTGCAAATTTTGACTCAGCCAAAGAGTCAGAAAACTTAGAAATTTCTTCTTTTAGTGCTAAAAACTGCTCTTTTAAGCTTCTATAGTTTGTAGCGTCTAGCATAAAAAGTAAAATCTCAGTTCTTTCAATGTGCTTTAAAAACTCTATCCCAAGCCCTCTTCCCTCGCTTGCCCCCTCAATTATACCAGGGATATCTGCCATTACAAATTTGGAAAACTCATCAACTTCAACCATCCCAAGTTTTGGCGTTAAAGTAGTAAACTCATAGTTTGCAATCTCTGGTCTTGCGTTTGAGATAGCACTTATAAGGGTTGACTTCCCAACGTTTGGGAAACCTAAAAGCCCGATATCTGCGATAAGTTTTAACTCAAGCCTTACATTAGCACTCTCTCCCGGAAGTCCTGGCTGAGCGTAGTCTGGGGTTTGGTTAGTTGAGCTTTTAAAGTGATAGTTTCCAAGTCCACCTTTTCCGCCTCTTAAAAATAGAACTTTTTCACCCGCCTCAACTAAGTCAAGTAGCAACTCACCACTATCTAAATCATAAACCGATGTCCCAGGTGGAACTTTTAAAACTAAATCTTCCCCGTTTTTACCAGTCATTCTTCTTTTGCTTCCACCCTCGCCGTTTTCAGCTTTGAAGTGGTTTTGACCACGGTATTTCGCAAGTGCGTGAGTGTTGTTATCAACTAGGAAGTAAACATTTCCACCGTCTCCACCGTCCCCGCCGTCAGGTCCACCAAGAGGAACGAATTTTTCTCTTCTAAAGCTTCTTGAACCAGCTCCGCCTTTACCAGCTTTAACGCTAAATGTGACATTATCAATAAACAATTTTTAACCTTTTTGAAATTTATTTGTAGTTATAAGTCTGAAATTTTTATAAATAAAACTAAAAATTATCTATAAATTTGAGTGTTTGTAAGTATTTTAAAAGATAAATTTGTGGCAAATGCCACAAATTTATTCTGCTGGGTAAACTGAAACTTTTTTTCTTGTTTTGTCAAATCTTTCAAATTTAACAAAACCATCACTTAGAGCAAAAAGAGTGTGATCTCTTCCCATGCCAACGTTTTCGCCTGCGTGAGTTGCTGTACCTCTTTGTCTAATGATGATATTTCCAGCTCTTACGAACTCCCCACCGTATTTTTTAACACCTAAGCGGCGTCCTATAGAGTCTCTGTTATTTTGGGTTGAACCTTGACCTTTTTTGTGTGCCATATTTTCTTCTCCTTAGGCTGCTATGCTTACTACTTTAACGCGTGTGTATTGTCTTCTAAATCCGCGTTTTAACTTTGAGTCTTTTCTTCTGCGTTTTTTAAAGATAACAACTTTTTTATCTTTACCTAAATTTACAACTTCTAAGACAACTTTTGCACCCTCTACAAACGGTGCTCCTACCTTTAACTCGCCATCATTTACTGCTAAAACTTCAGTAACTTCGATGGTATCTTTTTTCTCAGCTTCAAAGCGGTCTAAGTTTAGGTAGTCACCTTCGCTAACTTTATACTGCTTTCCGCTATGTTTGATAATAGCATACATCAAACTAATCCTTTTCTTTTGGTAAGTAATCATCTAGCACTTAGAAAACTAAGATTTAAAAAAGCTAAAATGATCCGTAAAGACGTAATTATATCTTATAAATTTTAAAACCAGCTTATTTTATAAAATTTAATAATGAAAATGGAACTGTTTCATAAATTTAGAGTGAGTTTTTTATGAGAAGAACCCTTGCAAAAGCAAGGGTTAAAGTTTTTATTTATTGTAGTCAAGCTCTGGTTTTGGAGTGTCAAGAGTTGAGTTTGGAAGCATTGGGTAGATGATTTCTGGCATTCTACCTTCAAGTGCTTCAAAGAAAGTTGCCATAGAAGCAGCTTCTGCGTCGCTTATTTCAATGCCTAGTTGAGTACTTCCCATCTCTTTAATCGCATCTTTTATGTCCCAAAACGCACCGTTGTGGAAATATGGAGCTGTTTTTAAGATGTTTCTTAAAACTGGAGTTTTAACTAGACCGTTTTCATCGCCCGTAAACCCACCTAAATCAGCAAATTGATACTTTTCAACAACCTCAAATGCTTGCATTGTTCCGCCTAGGTTTATACCATTGTGACAAGTTGCACAACCTTTATCTAAGAATAGTTGTAAGCCTTCTTTTTCTGCATCGCTTAAAGCTTTCTCATCGCCGTTTAAAAAGTCATCAAATCTTGTTGGAGTAACTAAAGTTCTCTCAAACACGCCAACAGTTGTAGCGATTAGTGGATAGTCAACTTTAACATCAGCACCATAAGCTTCTTTGAAAAGCTCAACATACTCAGGAATTGAGTGGATAACTGCTTCAATGTGCTCTGGAGTTGATGCCATTTCAGCTGGGTCAACCATCGGTCCTGCTGCTTGAGCTGCTAAGTCCTCTGCTCTACCATCCCAAAATTGTGCCGTGTTAAATACCGCGTTATAAACAGTTGGTGAGTTTAAGTGGCGTGGGTTTGGAGTCCATTTGTGTCCTGTTGATGCTGGAACGTTGTCTGTCCCACCAAAGCCTAAATGGTGACAGGTATTACATGAGATAATTCCACTTTTTGAAAGTCTTGGGTCAAAATATAGCATTTTACCAAGTTCAACTCTCTCTTTTGTAGTTGGATATTTTTCTGAGTCTGGCGAATACTCATTAACTAGTTTATTTAAAGCTTCCTCATCAGCTGGAAGTGCTTCTATACCAAAAGACTTTGCACTATCTGCAAGCGTGCTTGCAAAACCTAAACTTAGAGCTAATGTTGAACAAGCAACAATAGATAAAACTCTCATTTTTTCTCCTTATATTAATATTTAAAAAATATTTGTTATTATACAACAATTATTATTAATATATTCTAAATTGTCTCTATTTTTAATAAATAGTTTAAAAACAGATATTTATTTTTTAAATAAAAGATTTTACTACGGTTTTTAATATTTTTTGATATAATCCTAGTCATTGTATTTTTAAAATTTCAAGGAGAACTTATGAAAAGACAACTTATCGCTCTATTTGCTATGGCAATTTTAATGAGCGGATGTACAACTTCACAGTGGAATGTAGGCAAAGGTACAGGCAAACAACCTCATCAACCACCTATGGAGACACCACAAAAACAAGCTCCAAAACCAAAACCAGAGGAAACAAGTTTCCATATAGATACTGTTATAAATACTTGGGGACAGCCAAAAGAAGTTAGAGTAAACTCGGCTGGAAACAAAGTCTATGTTTGGGAAAACTGCAAACCAACAGGACTTATGATAGATAAATGTGATGAAAACGGTTGTTCAACAGTGCCTGAGACAACGTGCTGTGAAAGGGCTTTAGTAACAGATGAGCGTGGATATGTTCAAAACTTAAAAGAAGCTGTTAATAGCTGTATCTAAATTTAACTTCCATAACCTATAAATTTATAGGCCTTCATAACTCCACCCTAAATTTAGGGTGGAAATTATTTGTTTGCTTCAATTTATTAAATAATTAAACTATTGGTCGCTCTGATAAACAAAGGCGTTGTAATCCATCAAATAAAACTTTGAGAAATTTATAAGATTTTTACTTAAAAAAATTTAACTTTAAAACTTCATAAAAAAACATCTTAAATTCAATTCAAAATTATTCAAATGGATTGCCACGATTTTCTAACGAAAATCTCGCAATGACCGGTGGATAGTATGGATTGCCACACCGGACTACGCCCGTCTCTGGGTGACGCTATAGCGTGACTCTAGACTAATTTGTTTCATAAATTCTCGTTCACCCCTTACAACTCGCCCCAGCTTTTTGCCGCAGTTAAAGATGTCACTAAAGGCACATTTAGCCTGCAGACATTTTGCATTATCTCTTTTACTTCCTTGCCAAACTCTTCTATATACTCATCCCTTACTTCAAAGATAAGTTCGTCGTGAATTTGAAGTAGCATTTTAGCGTTTTCGTTTAAAAGTGGCTCTATTCTAACCATCGCTGTTTTTATGATATCAGCTGCTGAGCCTTGAAATTTGGTATTTACCGCCTCTCTTTCATACATCGCTAGTTCTCTTGGACTTGCGTTTGTGAAGTTAAAGTTTCTTCTTCTACCAAGCAAAGTTTCCATATAGCCTTTTTCTTTTGCTTCTATTTTTAAGCCTTCTAAAAACTCCTTAATCGTCACAAACGCTTTGAAATACCGCTCTATATACTCTCTTGCTTCATTTCTTGTGATTCCTAGTTCAGCACTTAGTTTATTCGCCCCCATACCGTAAATAAGCCCAAAGTTTATACTCTTTGCAATCGCTCTTTTTGTTGCATCACTTGTGCCAAATATACTTATAGCCGTTCTTGTGTGAATATCCTCGCTGTTTTTAAACGCCTCAACCAACGCCTTATCCTCGCTAAAATGAGCTAGAAGCCTAAGCTCTATCTGGGAGTAGTCAAGAGAGACTAAACTAAAGCCATCTTTAGAGATGAAGCAGTCTCTCATCTCTTTTGCTAAAGCTCCCCTTGCTGGGATGTTTTGTAAATTTGGATTTCTAGATGAGAGTCTTCCAGTCGCTGTTCCAGTGTGTAAAAAGTCTGTATAGACTCTGCTTTGCTCATCTTTTAAAGCATAGCTTAAAAGTGGCTCGGTGTAAGTGCTTTGAAGTTTATGAAGCTCTCTATACTCAAGAATTTTAGCTATTACAGGGTGGGCTTCGATAAGTGAGCTAAGCACACTTTCATCGGTGCTATAGCCTGTTTTTGTCTTTTTGCTAGGTGGTAAGTTTAGCCTTTCAAATAGCACTTCGCCAAGCTGTTTTGGTGAGTTTATATTAAACCTCTCGCCACTTAACTCGTAAATTTCATTTGTAAGGGTTTTAAGTTTTGAATCAAGGTCAAATATCATCTCTCTAAGCTTTGAGATGTCCATTAAAATGCCCTCTTCTTCCATATCCAAAAGAACTTTTATAAATGGAAACTCTAAATTTTTCGCCACCTCTTTTAACGGCTCATCAAGTAAATTTTCAAAAGCTTTATAAAAACGAAGTGTGATATAAGCATCTTCAGTAGCGTATTTTGTAGCGTTTTGGAAATTTACATTCGCGAAAGTTTCGCCTTTTCTAACTACATCTTCAAATTTGATGGTTTTATAGCTAAAGAGTTTCATCGCTAAGTTGTCCATCCCAACGCTACTTCCTGGGTCCATCAGCCACGCCATTATCATCGTGTCAGCGTAGTTTTTAGGTGGATTTAGCCCGAGGTTGTTTCTAACTATCCTAAAGTCAAATTTAAGGTTATGTCCTATAACAAAGCCTTTGTAAATTTGCTCAACCGCTTTTCTAGCCACTTCAGCTGAAATTTGCTTCTCCACGCCTAAAAAGCTGTGATTTATCGGCACGTAATAGCTACTCTCTTCATCAAAGCAGAATGAAAACCCAACTATTTGAGCGGTTTTACTCTCAACTCCTGTTGTTTCTGTATCAAAAGCTACTAAAGTATCGCTTTTAATATCTTTTAAAAGTTCCATTAATTTAGCTTCATCATTTACCAAAATGCTCTCAAACTCGCCACTTTTTTTGGTTAAATTTACGGTGTTGCCGTTTAAATTTGCTAAAAGTCTATTTAGCGAATACTCTTCTAAAGTGCCTGTGATTTTAAGAAGTGGGTTTGAGCTTGGAAATTTAGCCTTTTCTAAATTTGGAATTTCTAAGTCATAGTATAGAGTTGCAAGCTCTTTGCTTAAAAATGCGTTTTCTTTTGACTCAAGAAGTAATTTTTGCGTTCTAGGATTTGAAATTTTATCTATATTTTCATAGATATCTTCTAAACTCTCAAACTCATCAAGCAGGTTTTTTGCTCCCTTTTCGCCGATGCCTTTCACTCCTGGGATATTGTCCGCCGTGTCACCAACGATGGCTAGAAAATCCCTTATTTTACTAGGATGAACGCCGTATTTCTCCAAACATCCCTCTTCATCATAACTCTCTTTTTTAGCAGGGCTGTAAATTTCAACTTTGTTATTTTTAATGAGTTGATAAAGGTCTTTATCGTGCGAAACAACTCTTATAAAAATGTCTTCATCTTTGAACTTTTTAACCGCACTTGCGATGATATCATCTGCCTCGTAGCCTTCCACTCCCATCGAGCAAAGCCCCATATTTTCTATCATCTTTATACAAATAGGAAGCTGAGCTAGAAGAGCGTCCGGCGGGGTTGGTCTGTTTTTTTTATAATTTGGGTCAAGTTTACTTCTAAAAGTCTCGCCCTTGCTATCAAGTGCAAAAATCAGATAATCACTCTCATACTCGCCTTTTAGGCTATCTATAAAATTTGCAAACCCATGTACCATTCCGCTTGGTTTGCCATCTCTAGTTCTAAGTCCACTCATCGCGTAGTAAAGTCTAAAGAAAAATCCAAATGTGTCTATTATCGTTAAAGTTTTCATATAATTCCTTCTAAAATTTACTCTAGTTCTTCCAGCTCTTCCACCAAAAATTTCCCAGTGTAAGAACCGCTCTTTTTATAGTTTTTAGCTAGCTCTTTTGGCGTTCCTGTGGCGATGATTTTCCCGCCTTTACTTCCGCCTTCTGGTCCCATATCTATGATATAGTCAGCGTTTTTTATCACGTCCATATTATGCTCTATCACAAAAACAGAGTTTCCAAGCTCTACTAAATGTTGTAAAACTCCCACTAGCTTATCCACATCGGCAAAGTGTAACCCCGTAGTTGGCTCATCTAAGATATAAAGAGTTTTTCCAGTATTTGCCTTGCTTAGCTCTTTTGCAAGTTTTACTCTTTGAGCTTCCCCGCCACTTAGAGTTGTGGCGTTTTGTCCTAAATTTACATACCCAAGCCCAACGTCTTGCATGGTTTTGAGTTTTGCGTAAATTTTTGGCACAGCTTTGAAAAACTCTAACGCTTCATCAACACTCATGCTTAGCACATCAGCTATGCTTTTACCTTTATATTTCACCTCTAAAGTCTGCTCGTTATAACGTGAGCCGTGACACGCATCACACTCAACTAAAATGTCAGGCAAAAAGTGCATCTCTATCTTTATCTCACCATCACCCTTACACTTCTCACATCTTCCACCTTTGACGTTAAAGCTAAAACGCCCTATTTTATACCCTCTTAGTTTTGCCTCTTTTGTCTGTGAAAACAGGTCTCTTATATCATCCATCGCCCCAGTATAAGTAGCTGGGTTTGAGCGTGGGGTTCTGCCTATCGGGCTTTGGTCAAGGTAGATAACTTTATCTAAATGCTCTAACCCTTCAATAGTAGCGTCTTTTAAAGTTTTTACTTTTCTAGCTCTGTTTAGCTCTTCTAACGCCGTTGGAAGTAGGGTTTGAAGGACTAGTGAGCTTTTTCCACTCCCGCTTACACCCGTTATACAGACTAAGTTTTGAAGTGGAAATTTAGCATTTAGCTTGGAAATGTTGTTGATATTTACATTTTTGATATTTAGCCACTCGCTCTGTTTTCTGTTTTTTCTATGGTCTATTTTTTTGATACCGTTTATATACTTAGCTGTTAAAGTATCACTTTTTAAAAGCTCGTCCGCCGTCCCAGCAAACACTACATCCCCGCCGTAGTTTCCAGCCCCGGGACCAATATCTACGATAAAATCAGCCTGTTTTATAGTCTTTTTGTCATGCTCTACAACTATAACTGTGTTTCCTTTATCTCTAAGGCTTGTTAAAGTGTCGATTAGTTTTAGTGTATCTCTCTCATGTAGTCCGATACTTGGCTCATCTAACACATACATAACCCCGCTTAAGCCACTGCCTATTTGAGATGCGATTCTTATCCTTTGAGCCTCTCCACCGCTTATAGTTCTACTATCTCTACTTAGAGTTAAGTATCCAAGACCCACGTTATATAAAAACTCTAATCTTTCTCTAACTTCTTTCAAAATCGGCTTTGCCACTTGAATTTGCTGCTGGCTTAGATACTCGAAATTTTTCTCATCGCTAAAAAACTTATATGAGTTTTCTATACTCATATCTATGATATCGGCGATGCCCTGCCCTGCGACTTTTACTGCTAGGCTTTCAGGTTTTAGTCTATGACCCGTGCACGCATCACACTTTTTCTCACTCATAAACTCTTCAAAATCACTCTCGTTTTTAAGCATCTCATAGACATATTTTATCGCCCCTTCAAATTTACGCGTTAATTTATGTCTTTTCCAAACAAACTCTATCTCTTTTGCATTTCCATATAGTATAAGCTTTTGGTCGCTTTCACTTAACTCTCCATAAGGCACGTTTGTTGGGATGCCATTTTGCTCGCAAAAAGCTATGGTAAATTTATGATAGTAACTTTTGTTAAACCCATATAGTAGTTTTATCGCTCCTTTTTGAACGCTGTTGTCGTTATTTGTGATTTTGTTTAAGTCTATACTGTATCTAAGCCCCAACCCATCGCACTCAGGGCAAGCTCCTTTAACAGAGTTAAAGCTAAAAGTTAGTGGTTCAAGTGGAAGAAATGAAATTTTACAATCAAAACAAGCCATATGCTCACTGTAGTGGATATGACTCTCTTTTAGTCCAAACTCATCAGCGTTTACTATCTCTACTTCAAGCTCACCGTAGCTTAAATTTAGAGCTTTTTCCACGTCTTGGGCGATTCTTTCTTTATTATCTTCATTTACCACAGTTCTGTCAATTACCGCAAAAATGGTATGCTTTTTAGTCTTGCTTAGTTCTATCTCTTCATCAAGTCTTACCATCACCCCATCTATCATAGCTCTTATGTAGCCTTTGTTTCTTAGGTCTTCTATAACGTCGGCAAAAGTTCCTTTTTTCTCTCTTGCTATTGGTGAATAGATGATGATTTTCGCTCCCTCTGGGAGTTTTAAAATCTCACTTATGATATCGCTTGCACTCATTTTTGAAATTTGCTTACCACATTTATGGCAGTGCTGAACACCAACTCTTGCGTATAAAAGCCTTAGATAGTCATAAATTTCAGTTATCGTTCCCACAGTTGAGCGAGGGTTTTTAGAAGTTGTTTTTTGATCTATCGCGATGGCTGGAGTAAGTCCGTTGATTTTATCAACATCAGGTTTTCCCACTCTGTCTAAAAACTGCCTTGCATAAGAACTTAAGCTTTCCATATAGCGTCTTTGCCCTTCTGCATACAAAGTCTCAAATGCTAATGTGCTTTTCCCACTTCCACTAAGTCCTGTAAAAACTATAAGCTTGTTTTTTGGGATAGTTAAATTTATATTTTTTAAGTTATTTTCTCTTGCACCTATTATTTCAATGTTGTCATTCATCTTTTATATTTCCTAAAATTTTGTGAATTTTGTATCATAGCAGAGTTATTTAAATCAAAATTTCACTTAGCATCCCAACAAATAGGATGATATAGAGAGCTAAAAGTAGCTTTTTTTGAAGTCCTCTTTCAACTCTGTGAGCCATTTTCACACCAAAGTAAACGCCAACTAGTGAGCCAACCCCAAGTAAAAAGCCGTATTTATAGTCCACCAGTCCATTTAGTGACATTGAGATAAACCCGCTGATTGATGAAAACATCACAAAAAACAGCCCCATAGATACAGCTTTTTTAACATCATATCCTAAAAACCCAACTAGTATTGGAGTTAAAAGCACACCTCCGCCAATCCCCATACTCACACCTACAACGCCTATAAAAACGCCTATTATAAAAAGTAAAAGTTTTGAGTCTATCTGTTTTTCAGCTTGCGGTTGGGCTACGAAAAACTTAACTATGGAGATAAAAAGTATAAGAGTAAGCCCTATTTCAAGATAGATATTTGGTATATTTCTAACCACAAACCCGCTAAAACTAGCTCCAACAAGCCCACCAATGCCAACTATAATGCCCTCATTTAGCTCCAACTTCCCAGCTCTATAGTTCATAACTGAACCAAACATCGAGCTTAAAACCATCTGCATTATACTCATGCCAACAGCGGCTTTTATATCATAACCCATCATCAACAAGGTTGGCACTACAACACTTCCACCACCTATGCCAAAAAACCCAGAGACAATTCCCACAAAAGTCCCAAATATCGCAAATAAAACTATCGTCATATAACCCCATTTTTTATAAAAATTTTGGCTCAATTAAAGTTAAGCTCTAACAAAGGAGCTTTAAACTATGATTTCAAGGATGAAAAATAAGTATATATATCGTTCCAGGATTTCAGAGAAGAAATTTAGAGAAATTATTAAGTATTTCT
>JAAYPR010000031.1 GCA_012519705.1 Campylobacteraceae bacterium | reverse complement strand
TAGTTTTTTAAAGCAGTGATTATACACTAGTTTGATAAACAGATAAAAGTTAGCTTTCTTATATCTTTTTAAGTAAATTTAAGATAAAATCTTGGTTTCAAATTATTTTATAGAAAGGAAATTTATGAAAAGAACATATCAACCACATAAAACTCCTAGAAAAAGAACTCACGGGTTTAGAGCTAGGATGAAGACAAAAAATGGTCGTAGAGTTATTAATGCTAGAAGAGCTAAGGGCAGAGCAAGATTAGCAGCTTAGGTGGTTTTGTCTCCATAAGCGAGACAAAAGAGTTTAAAAAAGTTTATGACAAAGCTAAAAAATGGCACTCTCAGAGTGCTATAGTCTATTTTTTAGCAGATGACGAGAAAAAATTTGCAGTAGTTGCTAGTAAAAAAATCGGAAAAGCAGTTCAAAGAAATAGAGCAAAAAGGCTTATCAGAGCTGTTTTTATAGATATAAAAGATGATTTAAAGCCTGGAAGTTACATTATCATAACAAAAGCGGCTATAAATGAGTTGGATTTTGCTACTATAAATAAGAACTTAAGATGGTCATTTAGAAAACTAGAGGCGTTTAAGTAAGAAGCATTCAAATGAAAGCGTCTAAATAAAACACTCAAGCAAGAAGCAGTCAGAATGAAAAGCGTTTAAATGAAAAGAGTTTTTATAAGTAGTTTTAAATTTTATCAAAAGTTTATATCTCCACTTTTTCCTTCAAGTTGTCGTTACTATCCAAGTTGTTCAGAGTATGCTATTTGGCAATTTAGAGCTAACTCTTTGCCAAGAGCTATACTTTTTACAACTCTTAGGATACTTAGATGTAACCAGCTTTTCAAGGGGGGAATTGATTATCCTATAGTTAAAAAAGATTTTTCTACTGCTAAATTTGGTTCAAAGAATTTAAATATTATATTTTGGTTTGTTCCACTTAGTAAGGGAAAATACTATATGATTAAGTCTTTAAAAAAGGAAAATAATGGATGAGAAATCACTTCAAAAAAGGATATTGATAGCCACACTTATCGGCTTTATGTTTTTTATATTTTATGATTACGCATATCTTTCAAAATTTAGACCTGAGGCTAATGCCACAGCTCAAACTACAACGACGGCTCAAGAGTATCAAGCTCCAACTACAAGCTTAAAAACAACCGTAGAAACACCAGCACAAACTGTAAATAGTGGTAAAGTTATCACGACTATTAGCTCTAGCTATTTCACAGCTACCATTGATGACTTAGGAAGAATTTCATCATTTATTTTAAATGAAGAAATTTATAAAGACGCGGATGGAAACGCTCTAAATTTAATAGACCCAAGCTTTGAAGCATTTCCTTTAGAGCTTCGTTTTGCCGACTCATCGATAAATCAAAAAGCTTTTACTACTGCTTACGTGGCATCAGCTTCAACTCTTGATGTGAGTAGCGGAAAACAAAGCGTTGTTTTAACTCAAAACTTAGGTGACGTTATTATCAAAAAAACCCTAACTATTGGATCTAGAGGCGAGTATAGTGTGAGTGTTGAGATGGACAAAGAGCTTGACTACTTCGTTGCTCCAGGGATGAGATCAAACATTATACCTGATAGGCTGACAGTTCACGGGACGCTTCTAAGAGATTTGGATGATAAATTAGAAATTTTAAAAGACGGCAAGGTTAAAACTGGTGGAGAAAGCTTTGAAAATATCGATATAATTTCATCTTTTGATAGATATTATGCAACTTTAATGTATAACTTTGAAACTCCGATGAGTGTCGTTGTTAACGGACTTAATAACGGGGTAAATCAGTCATTTATCCTTGCAAAAGGAAATTTCAAAGCTGATGGTTTTATAGGACCTAAAAATCAAGCACTTTTAGCATCTATAAACCCAGAACTTACAGATGTAGTTGAGTATGGGTGGTTTACTTTTATAGCAAAACCGATATTTTGGTTTCTTAGCTGGATAAATGATTTAGTTGGAAACTGGGGTTGGGCGATTGTAGTTATGACATTTACGATAAGATTGGTGCTGTTTCCACTAACTTATAAAGCTATGATGTCGATGAACAAGCTAAAAGATATTGCACCAAAAATCAAAGAAATTCAAGAAAAGTATAAAAACGATCCGCAAAAAATGCAAACTCAAGTTATGGAGCTATATAGAAAAAGCGGTGCAAACCCAATGGGTGGCTGTCTACCGATGCTTCTACAAATTCCAATTTTCTTTGCGATGTATAGAGTGCTGTTAAACGCTATCGAACTTCAAGGTTCTGAGTGGATATTTTGGATAGAAAACTTGGCAGTTAGGGATCCATATTTTGTCCTACCAATACTTGCTGGTGCGGTGATGTTTTTCCATCAAAAAATCACACCGACAAATTTCACAGACCCGATGCAGGAAAAAATCATGCGTTTAATGCCTGTATTTATAACGGTTCTGTTTTTAACATTCCCAGCGGGGCTTACGCTTTATATGCTTACAACAAACAGCTTTGCTTTCTTGCAGCAACTTGTTATAAATAGACTATTTCATAAACAAAAAGAGATAGAAAAAGCGGAGAAAAGATAGTGAAATTTGAAGCATTTACATTAGAAGAGGCGATAACCAAAGCCTCTACAGAGCTTGGATGTTCGGTTGTGGATTTAAATATAAAAGTTATCCAACATCCAAGAAATGGAATTTTAGGGCTTTTTAAGAAAAATGCTATTATAGAAGCCAGTGTAGGCAGAAATGAGCCTAAAAATGAGATAAGAAAAGAGCAAAAAGAGAGAGGAAATAGTAGAGCTGACTCTCAAAAAACTGACTTTCAAAAAAACGACTCTCAAAAAGCTTTAAAAAAAGAGCCTAGAAATAGAAATAATAAAGAAAAGCAACCAAAAAAAGAGAGAACCCAAAGAACAGAGAGAGCTGAAAGAACAGAAAAGGTTGAAAGAACTGACAAAGCAAAAGTAGAGATAGAAAAAGCTATTTTAGAAGTTAAAGCTGGACTTGGGGCTCTTTTTAAAACAGGGTGTTTTGCCATAGACAGAATCGAAGTATCTAAATTTGATGATGAGACTATAGATATCATTATAGACGGAGCTGACGCAGCACTTCTGATAGGCAAAGAAGGATACCGCTATAAAGCACTTTCATATATGCTACATAACTGGATTTATCCAAAATATGGCTATTACATCAGGCTTGAGATAGCTCAGTTTTTAAAAAATCAAGAAGAGATGATTTCTGTATATCTAAAAGACGTTATAGAAAAAGCAAAAGCCAATGGTAAGGCTCAAACTAAACCACTTGATGGTGTTTTGGTAAAAATCGCTCTAGAACAACTAAGAGAGGCTTTCCCTGATAAATACGTGGGCGTTCGCTCTTCAAGACATGGCAAATTTGTCATCGTAAACGAGTATAAAAAATAAAATGACAATAGCAAGCATCGCAACAGCTCACGGCATCGGCTCTATCTCCATCATCAGAGTTAGTGGAAAAGATGCTTTGGAAATTTCGCTCAAGCTTCTGAAAAAGAAAGAGTTAAGGCCAAGAGTTGCAACGCTAGCTAAAATTTACTCCCTTGATAATGCTTTTTTGGATGAAGGCATTATCATCTACTTTAAATCCCCAAATAGTTTTACCGGTGAAGATATAGTTGAGTTTCAAACTCATGGTGGCTTTTTGGTTGCAAATATGCTCCTTGATGAGTTAGTAAAAGCAGGAGCAAGGCTTGCTGAACCAGGTGAGTTTAGTAAAAGAGCTTTTTTAAACGACAAGCTTGATCTGGTAAAAGCTGAGGCGATTCAAAGCCTTATAATGTCAAGAAGCGAAGACGCTCTTAAGATTTTATCAAGACAGATGCAAGGCGAGCTTAGTAACTATGTAAATGAACTAAGAGATAGTTTGATTATGACTTTAGCTTACGTGGAAACTTGCATTGACTACGCAGAAGAGGACTTGCCTGAAGATATTTTAAGCCAAACTAAAACCATGCTTGATGAAAACTATAACAAACTTGATGAGATAGTTAGAGTTAGCGAGCAGAGAAAAGGATTGATTGAGGGGTTTAAAATCGCTATCATCGGTAAGCCAAATGTCGGAAAAAGTTCTATTTTAAATGCACTTTTAAAATTTGAGAGAGCCATCGTAAGTGACGAGGCTGGTACTACAAGAGATACAGTTGAGGAGAGTCTTAAGGTTGGCACTCATTTAGTTCGCATCATCGATACAGCAGGCATTAGAGAGGGAATTTCAAAGGTTGAAAAAATCGGAATAGAAAACTCAAAAAGAGTGGCTTCCCAGGCGGATGTTATAATCGCTGTTTTTGACGGAAGTGCTAAATTTGACGAAGAAGATAGGAAAATTTTAGACATTTGCGAAAGTTTAAATAAAAATGGTGGCAACAAAAAAGTTATCTATGTTTTAAATAAAAGCGATTTAGAGACTAAATTTGATAAAGCCCTAGATAGCCCACTTAAAATTTCATCCAAAACAAATGCTGATTTGATTTTAAAAGAGCTCAAAAACTACCTTGATAGCCAAAATTATAGTGGCTTAATGCTTAGTTCAAATAGGCAAATTCTAGCCACAACAAACGCAAAAGATGCTATCTTTAGAGCGATGAGCCTGCTAAATGAGAGTGAGCTAGAGCTTTTTGCTTATGAGTTAAATTTAGCTATAAGTGAAATTTCAAGCATAACTAGACCATTTGAGAGAACTGAAATCTTAGATGCTATGTTTTCATCTTTTTGTTTAGGGAAATAGTAACTACATTTTGCTATAATAGCCCTTATGGAAAAAATTAACAAAAGAAAAGCTCTATTTTTAGATAGAGATGGGGTTATAAACGAAGATTTTGGTTATGTTTACGAAATTTCTAAATTTGAGTTTAGAGACGGTGTTTTTGAAACCTTAAAAAAGTTTCAAGACCTTGACTACTTGCTTATCATTATTACAAATCAATCTGGGATTTCAAGAGGTTACTACACAGAAGAAGATTTTCACACATTAACTGAATTTATGCTTAAAGCTTTTTTAGATAAGGGTATTAAAATAGACAAAGTTTATTATTGTCCGCATGGAGCGGATGAAACCTGTGAGTGTAGAAAGCCAAATCCTGGGATGATTTTAAAAGCAAATTATGAGTTTGACATCGACTTAGAAAACTCAATTTTAGTTGGGGATAAAATCAGCGATATAGAAGCCGGAAAAAGAGCTGGCGTAAAAAATCTGTTTTTTATGGAAGGCAGAGAAGTAGAAAAATCAGATGAGTTTAATACCGTAAAAAATATAAAAGAAATTTTAAATTACACAAAGGAAATTTAGTGAAAAGTTTAAAAGGTAAAAATATAGTTGTAACTGGCGGAGCTGGATTTATCGGCTCAAATTTAGCACTTGATTTTGAACAAAAGGGTGCAAATGTGATGGCTGTGGATATTTTTAGAACTGGCGAGAGGTTTGAAAATGGTAACTTAAAAAGCTTTGGGCACTATAAAAACCTGCTTGATTTTGAAGGTATTATAATAGAAGGCGATATAAATAGTGAGAAAATGCTAAAAGAGATAGAGAGATTCAAACCAGATGCTATTTATCATCAAGCTGCCATTTCTGATACGACGGCTCAAGATCAAAGCTTGATGATGAGAACAAACCTTAACTCTTTTATAGATTTGCTTGAAATTTGCAAAGATACCGGCTCAAAGATGATTTATGCAAGTTCAGGTGCGACTTATGGAAACGCAAAAAGCCCACAAAAAGTTTGGGAGTGTGAAGAGCCAAGAAATGTTTATGGGTTTTCAAAGCTTATGATGGACAGAGTAGCGAAAAAATACTACGATAAGCTTCATATCGTGGGGTTAAGATACTTTAACGTTTATGGTAAAAATGAGTATTTTAAAGAAAAAACCGCCTCTATGGTGCTTCAGTTTGGGCTTCAAATTCTAAGTGGAAACTCGCCAAAGCTTTTTGAGGGAAGCGATAAGATAAAAAGGGATTTTGTCTATGTAAAAGATATCGTAAATGCAAACTATTTAGCACTTTTTGCTAAGAAAAATGGGGTTTATAACGCAGCAACAGGTGTTGCAAGAAGCTTTCAAGATATCGCTGATATTTTACAACGCGAACTTGGCACAAGCTATGAAAATGTTTATATTAAAAATCCTTATGCTAAGCAGTATCAATTCTTTACTCAAGCAGACATTGAAAGCACTAAAAAAGAGCTTGAGTATGAGCCAGAGTTTAGCTTAGAAGATGGGATAAAAGACTACATTCCCGAGATAAAAAAACTGTACGAGAGCGAAGTCAATGCGTAAAAATATTTTAGTAATTGGCGACTTGATGATAGACCACTATCTTTGGGGGGAGTGTGAGAGAATTTCACCTGAAGCCCCCGTTCAAGTAGTGGATGTGAAAAAAGAGACAAAAAGGCTTGGTGGGGCAGGGAACGTTATCGCAAACTTAAAAGCACTTGGGGTAAATGTCGGAGTTATGAGCGTTGTAGGCGATGATTTAATCGCTGATGAGATAACAGCTCTTCTAAGTAGTGATGATGTGAAGATAGAAAAACTTGTCCGTGAAACAAACCGCAAAAGTGCTCAAAAATCAAGGCTTATGGCGGTTCATCAGCAAGTTATCCGCTTTGATAAGGAAAGCAAAGAAGATATTAAAAAGAGTAGTCAAGATGAGCTAGTTGCTAAATTTAGTGAAATCGTTGCAAACTATGATGCGGTTTTACTAAGTGACTACGCAAAAGGGGTTTTGACACCTAAATTTTGTGAAAAAATTATAAAAATAGCTAATGTTAACTTCAAATTTGTCCTAGTTGATCCAAAAGGCAAGGACTACTCAAAATACAAAGGTGCAACGCTTTTAACTCCAAATTTAAAAGAGGCATCACTAGCAACAGGCATTGAAATTTGCGATGAAAGCTCACTAAAAAAAGCTATTTTAAAACTAAAAGATGAAATTTCTCTAACTTACTCCATCATAACCTTGTCAGATAAAGGAATGGCGGTTTTTGATAAAGAACTTGAAATCGTTCCAGCCATTGCAAAAGAGGTTTTTGACGTAACTGGAGCGGGAGATACAGTGCTTGCGACTTTGGGATATGCTTTAGCAAATGGTTTTGATATAAAAAGTGCGGTCGCTTTAGCCAACAAAGCAGCGGCTGTTGTAGTAGGAAAAGTAGGAAGTGCAACAGCTACGCTCGAAGAGATAAATAAGTATAGCCACCATTTTGGCGATGAGTTAGAAGATAAGGTAAAAACAGCAGATGAAGTTATGGAAATCCTAAAAAATAGTGATAAAAAAGTAGTTTTTACAAATGGTTGCTTTGATATTTTGCATGTTGGGCATGTGAAATACTTGCATAAAGCTAAAAAACTCGGGGATATTTTGGTGCTTGGGCTAAACTCTGATGCTTCGGTAAAAAGGCTAAAAGGCGAGAGTCGCCCTGTGAACTCGCAAAACTCAAGAGCTTTGGTGCTAAGTGCAATGTCTAGCGTGGATTATATTGTGATTTTTGATGAAGATACGCCTTATGAGTTGATTAAAAAGATAGAGCCTGATATTTTAGTTAAAGGCGGAGATTATGCTGGCAAGGAAGTTGTTGGAAGTGACGTGGCTAAAGAGGTTGTTTTAATTGAGTTTGAAGATGGGTTTAGCACAACAAATTTGATAGAGAAAATTAAGGAAAACTGATGCAAGAAAACATAAAATTGATGATAGAAAACGAGATAAAAGCTCATTTGGAAGTTGCCCTAAAGGTGCAAAATGAGATGGCGGACAGCATAGAAAAAGCTTGTAAAATGGTGGTTGAAACGCTAAAAAGTGGAAATAGAGTGTTTATCTGTGGAAACGGCGGAAGTGCGGCGGATGCACAACACATAGCAGCTGAACTAACGGGACGTTATAAAACTGAGAGAAACCCACTTGCAGGAATCGCTTTAACCACTGACACATCGGCTCTAACAGCGATAGGAAATGACTACGGCTTTGAGTATGTTTTTGTTAGACAGCTTGCAGGACTTGCTAGAAGTGGCGATTTGCTACTAGCCATCTCAACTAGTGGAAACAGCTCAAATGTTATTAAGGCACTTGAATACGCAAAAGAAAATGATATAAAAACTCTTGGATTTAGTGGAAAAGGTGGTGGGACAATGAACTCTCTTTGTGAGTTAAACTTAGTAGTTCCTTCAAGCGATACAGCCCGTATTCAAGAGATGCACATTTTCATAGCTCACACTATTTGCGGGGCAGTTGACGCGGCTTATAAAGACCAAAATTAATTTTGGTCTTTATAAACTCTAGTTCTAGGTATTTTTCTTTTTTTCGACATCAGCTCTTTTTCTTTTATCTTTGCTTCTTGTCTTTCAAATTTAGTATTTGCTATCATCATAGAGATGACAAAAACCCAGATGATTTGAGTAAACTGCTTATTCCAGAGTGGATCAGCAAAGCTACTTATAGTATAAACGACCATAAAAAGAGTAAAAATATCTCTTAACTCTCTATCTTTTGTTTGAAGAGCCATCTTAAAGCCTAAGAAATAAAGAGTTAGGGTGAAAATGAGCCCTATTAACCCCATTTGAACTGTGCATTGCAGGAATTGATTATGGTAGTGGTTTGAACTCATAAACTTCTTTGGGTAATCTTTAAATTTTTCATTAGCTAAAATTTTTGCAGTTTCTTCTTCAAAATCCCCAAGTCCAATTCCAAAAATAGGATTTTCTTTTAGAATTTCATATGTGGTTAGATAAAAACCTATTCTAATTCCCCATGAGGTGCCTAAATTTCCAGATGATATTATTTTTATTTCATCTATGGTTCTAAAAACTCTCTTTTGAAAAGTATCGCTTACATTAAAAGCTATAGAGTAAATAACAACAATGGATAGAATTGAAAAAATTACAGTTTTTATTCTAAATCTATAATGTAAAAAAAACATCACCATGATTGCTATAATATAAGCAGCTTGACCAGCTCTTCCTTCTTGTAAAAAAAGATTTCCAGTAGTGCTTAAGAAAAACAGTCCCATAAAAAATTTCTGTTTTAAAGAGTAGTTTTTTGAGATAATTCTGCTAAAAAGAAGTATAGAGGTAAATGCTAAATATACACTGTAGTCAATATGCATCATAAATGGGCTTGGATTTTTCTTAGTTGCAGTATTCCATTCCCAAATTTCAAAAAATACACCATAAGCTATAATTTCACTAACAAGCATCCCAAACAAAAACGCAGTTATAAGTGGTCTTATCCACTCTTTTTTAAGCGAAGTTGCTAAGACAAAGATGGTTATCCAGTAGAGATAGAGTCTTGAGAATTTAAAAGCAGTTTTTCCATCATCTGAGAAAAAGATAGCACTTATGAGTATAACTGCATAAAAAACCATAAAAACAAGTAAGAATTTAGACTCTTTTATCTCTTCCCATTTTCTTTTAAAATCCCCTTCTATTATCCAAAGTAGTGGAAAAGCGATGATAAAAAAGCTTATTGCCGCCCTCGAGATAGGCATAGTAAAGGCAAAAAGCAGTGCCATATAAAAGTAAGTTTTTTCATAATTTATCTTTATCATTAACTCTCCAAATCAGCTTTCTTTTAAGATATCTTCATTTTTTATATGTACCCATTTGCCACGCGGTTTATCAAGGTATTGAAAGTGCTCGTTTGTAAAGCTTCCTTGAACGCAGGTGTAGCGGTTATGGCGGTGGTTTACACTATTTTCATCCACAATTGCAAGGTTTAGAACATCAGGACCAGTTAGATAGTACACCCCTTTATCAACATTTTTATTTTTTATATTTTCAATCACTAAAGATAGGGTTTTTTTAATAAACTCATTATTTGGAGAGCTTGCTATAAAATAGTTACTAAACCGGTGTTTTGTCATCAAAAACAGATGGTTTGAACCATCTTTTAAAAGCATACTTGGCGGCAGGCAAAAGCTACCATCTATATCCATATAGACCCCACCAAATTTTTCAAGTACAAAAAGCCTAAAAAAGTCAGCCTTCGCAGCCCCGTCATTTAAAAGAGAGTAAATCTCAAAACTCTCACTATCAAGATGCTCTTTTAAAAACTCGGTCGCATCGTCGTTGCTAAAATGCCTATAGTCCCAGTCAAGCGATAAAAGGCGGTTAAAAAGGTAGTTTATATAAACAGGCAAAGAGACTCTGTAAGTGTAGTTAATCTGCCAAATTGTTTTTGGAACTTTGACGCCATCGCTCTTAGGGCTAGTTTTAGCTGGGCTAAATTTGGGTATTGTAAAACGTTTTTTTGGAAAAAGTGCGTGAAAAATATAACTAAACCCCTTTACAAAAACGCCAGTAATTTTTCCAAAGCGGTTTATAAAAAGTGATAAATATTTGTTACTGATAGATGTTTTCATTATATGTCCTAAATCTTCTATGTTGCCAAAGCCAGTAGTCTGGGACTTTTAAAATTTGATCTGAGATTATATCGTTTTGAAGCTTAGTGATTTCATAAACCTTGTTTTCAGCTTCTATTTTTAAGGGATCTATCGCTTCATATATGGTAATTTCATATTTTCTAAACTCATTTTTTGTTGTAAGAATCGGAATGATTAGAGCGTCAAGCTTCATGGCAAGTCTTGATACCGTATCAGTCGCTGTTTCTTTAACGCCTAGAAACTCTATCTCGCAACCTTTATCAGTGTACTGGTCTATCACAATGGCTACCTGATTTCCTTCTCTTAGGGTTTTTAGCATTCCTTTAGCAGCTGAGTGCTTTTCTATCATGGTAATGTTATTTTTCTCCCTAGCGGCTGCGTAAATTTCTTGAATATAAGGATTTCTCATCTTTTTATTTACAACTCCAACTTTCATATCATACATTAGTGCAATTCCTGGTAGGGTTATCTCCCAGCCACCATAATGTGCGGTTATAAAGATGATTTTTCTACCAGTTTTTAAAGCATCACTTATAATTTCACCGTTTAAGACCGTCATTTTTTCTAAAATTTGCTCTTTTTTTAAGTTTTGGTTTTCCAAAAGTTCATACATATTATAAGCTAGGCTTTTGTATGAATTAAACAAAATTTTCTTTTTTTCATCTTTTGTTTTGGTCTCTTTAAAAACTAGGTCTAAATTCGCCATACCAACTTTGTTATATCTAGCAGAGAGCGGAAATGTAAGAAAAAGAAAGCTATCTATTAGAAATTTAGCTAGTTTTTTCGGTGTTATTTTAAAAATGGTATATAAGATAACATAGATATAATATGTGATTTTATACTCAAATTTTTTCATTTTTTTCCTTTTCTGTTTTTACTTTTTTAGGTTCATTTATCGCTTCTAATACATCATCTGCCGTTATCATCTTCATACAGTTGTGATGTTTTAGCGGACAGGTTCGTTTCATACAAGGGCTACAAGCTAAGTTTTTGGTTACGATTTTACCAAACGTGTTTTGCCACTGTGAAGTCTCACTAAATTTAGTTGGTCCAAAGATGGCGATAGTTGGGATTTTAAAAGCCGCTGCGATATGCATAGGGCCGCTATCGTTTGTGATAAACAGCGACAGCCCTGCGATTTTCTCAATTAGTTCGCTAACACTTGTCTTTCCGGCTAAATTTTGGTAGTTTTTTACTTCACTAAGCACAAGAATTTGTTCTATATCGTTTGCGATTTCTACTTCTGTTTTTCCGCCAAAGATAACTATATTGTAAGTTTTTGATAGTTCTATGGCAACTTTTGCAAACTCTTCTGGATACCATCTTTTTGCACTTCCGTAAGTCGCACCCGGGTTTATCCCAAGAGTTGGCTTTGGAAATTTAAAAGCATTATAATAAAGCTTTAAATCACCAGCTTTTGTGTTTATACCCAAAGCTTTGTTTAGAAAGTCATTGTATCGAATAGCTAGATGAATTTCATTTTTGGTAAGTCTTCTATACTGAAATTTACGCTTAGAGTTGATAAAAAACATCATAAATTTTGATGAAAAGCTCCGTCTAAATGAGATAGCTAAATCAAACTCACCCAAACTCTTAGCAAGTTTTATCAAATTTAAAAACCTATTCCCGCCTTTTTTACTCTCATTTATCATAAATTTTTCCACATTTGGATAGTTTTTAAACACGAAACTTGAAGTGTATGAACCAAGGATGGTAATCTTTGCATCCGGATAGGTGGTAATTAAGTTTTGCACAGCAGGAGTTGCCATCACAGCGTCCCCTAGCCAGTTTGGAATTTCAACTAAAATCTTCATTTATCATCTTTTTATATGCGTAAAATTGTGGCATTTTGACTATCTTGCCATCACGGTTATCAACTAGCCCATACCCTGGGGCGATTAGCTGATGCCAATAAACTTTTTTTATTTTCCCGCTTTTTTTAGCGATTTGGTGGTATTTCACCATAAACTCTGTGTATTTTTCTATAGTTACGCACTCTTTTTCACTCGTTGGAGCATAAGGTGCGGTATTTGCAAGTGGATAGTTGGTCTCTGTTATGTAAATTTCATTTGCACATTTTGGGGAGAGTTTTGTTAGGGCAAAAAGCAGGTCAATCTTGCTTTTTAAGTTAAAAAACCTGTATTGATAGTTTGCAGGATCACCCCTTCTATCCACATAGAGTAGAGCGGAAATTTTATCAAATTTGATTTTTTGAAAGTTAAACATAGTTGAGACGTTGTAGTGATACTCAAAGTCTATCACACTTGGGCCAATTAGCTTAAAGTGTGGAAATTTCTCGTCTCTTAAATCCTGAGCAACCTTGTAAAACTCCAGATACTCCGCTGGTGCGAAAAATCCCCATTTTAGTCTATTTATGGTTGAGCCCACTTGAAACTCAGAGCAAATTCCATCAAATTTAGTAAAAATCTGCTCTAAATTTGTTTTTAAAAGTTCATGGTTTTCTATATTTTCTCTATCTTGCATGATATTTATCATGATATTTTTATCCCCAAAGCTTTTGGCAAACTCTACGTATTTGTCTAAATTTCTTGTGTCCCAAAGTGGCACTCTGATAAGCAAATTTTTAACGCCTAGTTCTTGGACTAAGTTTTGTTGAGTGTTTTTGCCATCATCTTTGTCCAAATTTACCCCAATTCCATAAAACTCGCTATTTTTTACTTTCAAATTTCCCCTAAAAAACCGCATTAAAACAAAAGCAAGCGGCAGGATAAAAAGCGATGAAAGTAGCATTTTTAGGTAGTCAAAGGCGTGTTTTTCCCTTGCGTTTTTCTTAAAATTCTTATCTTTTATGACGTGAGGCTGGTCTGAATAGCTGTCCCAAACAAAAGGCTCTTTAAGCATTTTTAACCTCTTTATCTAAAATTTCTTTTAGGCGATTTTCTATTTTTTGGTAATCCTCTCTTGAGTAGTTTTGGCTTAGCATAAAGTTATTTTGTAAGCTCTCATCGCTTATTGTCGCCCATCTTTTGCTACTTGCAAACAAACTATCTCCAAAAAACGATAGTGTGCGTGTATTTGTAGCCCCTGCTAAATGCATAGGTCCTGTTGAAGTGCTAACGAAAAGTGCCCCACTTGCTATGAATTTAGTAAATTCAAGCAAAGTGCCTTTTGAATCGTAAATCACAGCCTGAAAATCCAAATTTGACTCTATAAATTCCTTTGACTTCACATCATCTGGTCCAAAGCTAAAAACTATCTCATATCCGCTATCTTTGATACTTCTAGCCAAATTTAGATAGTCTTCTAAGCTCAAATTTCCATCGCTACTCCCGCCAAATCCAGCGTGAAAAATAACTCTTTTTTCTTTTTTTACATCTAGATTTAAAATTGGGCGTTCAAAGCTAGGTTTGATATCAGGAAAAATAGCTTTTGCCAAGTCAAGATTATACCCCCACTCTGTTTTTTCTACCTTACTTCGTCTTTGTTTTACCCTAGAGTTAAAGAAAATTTGAGCTATTTTTGTTGCAGGTGCAACTCTTTTTTTAATTCCACTTTTAAAGAGCAGTTTTCCTAAATCTGTATCTATAAAGCAGGATATACTCGCGTCAAATTTCCCCAGTTTTATCTCTTCTAAGGTTTTGTTTAAATCGTTTTTATCGTATAAAATCGTATCATCGATAAAGTCTAAGCTCTTAGCAAAATCAAAATTTACTTTTGATACAAGCGCTGTTAGTTTTACGCTAGGACAGTGCTCCTTTATAGCTTTAAAAAGCGGCAGGGTTAGGACAAAATCGCCGATTTTATCGTGTCTAGTTATCAGTAAGTTCATTGTTTAACTCGTAAAGTTTTATATATTTGTAAAAATTAGTTACGGCGTGCGAAACCGCAATCACTAGCCCCACATATCCATCTAAAAATCCTTTTTTTAGAAAATATGTGCGAAAAAACGAGTAACTTGCGTTAAAAAACGCTTTTGTTGGGCTTGATTTTCTAACTCCGGCGTTATTTTTAGCAAAAAGAGTAGAGTAAAGGTCGGCTTTTTGAACAAATTGCGAAATACTATCATAACTATAGTGCTCCACATAGCCGCCCAAAAGTTCCATTTTAAGAGAGTCTGTGATGATATCTTCATGCACATCGTTTTGGTTGTATGAAGTTACGTTTTTGTTATAAAGGCGTTTGATTTTTTGGTTATTCCAGCCACAGTATTTAACCTCTCTATCTTTATAAAAAGCCTTAAATTTAAGCTTATAAACTATGTTTTTGTCTAAATTTAAGTTTGAAAGAGTGTTTTTTAGTTCATTATCTACCACTTCATCACTATCAATTATCAAAATCCACTCATTTTTAGCAAAACTTGCAGCGTGGTTTTTGGTCTTTCCAAAGCCCATAAACTCGCCCTGAACTAAGTTCACATTTTTAAACTCTTTAGCCATTTCTAGTGAACCATCAGTCGAGCCGTTATCATAAACTACAACATCATCTAAAAACTCCAAGCTTTGCAAGGTTTTACGCAAGGTTTTGGCGTTATTTTTAACTAAAACTACACCACTTATCATTAAATTTTCCTACTTATTTTCTTAGTTAGTGCTTTGAGTTTATATCTCATCATGGCTGACATGGTAAAAATCTCATCAGCTTTTTTTAGCCCGTCCCCATTTACTCTATAAATCACGCCGTTAATTCCACTAAAATCTCTATGCACTGCATTTCCGATACGAAAAGCGTATTTGTAGAGTTTTTTTGTCTCTTCTAAAATTTCAGCGTTGTATTTGCCATAAGGGAAGAAAAAGCTATCAACCTTGATATTTAACTTTGCCTCCAAAATCTCTTTTGAAAGTTTTAACTCATCATCTAAGCTCACGCCATTTTCTAGTAAATTTGTGTGAGTGTGTGAGTGTGAGGCGATTTGAACTAAGCCGCTATCAAGCATTTCTTTTAGTTCTTTAAAGGTGCAAAAAGTAGCTTTTTCATAGTTTATAAAAAGGTCATTATGCTCGTAATTCATCCTAGTTTCAGCACTCAAATCAGTATCATCTAAAATATATTTTGTTGGAACGGCTAAAACTGCTTTAAGGTTATATTTTTTAAGCAGCGGATAGGTTAAAAAGTAAAAATCAGCATAAGCATCATCAAATGTTAGGCAGATGGATTTTTGTCCCACATCTTCGCCTGGGAAAACGCTTGTGAAATTCTTACTTATATATCTTAAATGCTCTTCAAAAATCCCCACATCATTTGAGCATCTATCGCTATTTAGATGATGATACATAACGCTAATTAGTGACATTATTTTTTCTCTTTTCTAATTAATTTTTTTAGGCTTTTTTTGAAGTTTTTTCGTTTTTTTAGGCTTTGAGAGTGTTTTAGTGCTAAGCTTATAAATTCTTTTTCATCATAGTTTAAAAGTTTTGCATACTCACCTGCTATAATTTTTAAATCCTCATCTTTTGCCCATAGTTTTTCAAAATTCTTTGCTCTTAAGCTCACATCAAAAGGCAGAAATTTCATCCTATTTATATCAACTAATTTAAAAATATATCCGCTTCCTTGCTTTTTTATCAAAATATTTCCCGGACTATAGTCAAGATGATAAATTCCGCTCTCATGTAAGTCATATGTAAATTTAGCAAAAGCCCTAAAAATCTCACTTTTATCTGGAAAATCAGCATCCAAAAGTGGCTCTCTAATGGTAAAATCATACTCAAATTTCTCACTTATAAAGTAACTCTCATCTAATAAGCCAAATTTATAAAACTCTATAAACCCAATAGGTTTTGGGGTAAAATTTCCTATTTTTAAAGCGTGTTCGTAGGATTTTTTCGCTTTTGTGTTTCTAAAAAAAGTGTAGATAATTTTGTTTAGAAAATGTGGGATTTTAAAAGATTTGACAACTAGGTCAGTGTTTTGGTGATTTATTACTTTTATCTCATTTCTAGCTTTGTGGATATTTCCTAAGTTTTTTGCAAAATGAGTTTTTATACCTAGCAAAAAATCTTTAAAACTCTCAAAATCAACGTGAATCTCATATCTACTCAAAAACATAATCCTTAATTTTAATAAACTAAGATTTTAGCTAAAAAGTGCTTAATAGCTTTTAAAACTCACTTCATCTCTTTTAAAATTTTGATTAACTCAAAGAAATATCTCACATCACTTCCAACTCTTTTTTTGATAAATTCTCTCTCATAAAGCCATAAAAAAGGACTAAGTTTTTTACTAAATTTCACTAGTTTATCTTTAAACTCAAAATTTGATGAAAGCTCTAAATACTTATGGATTATCCTTTCATAATTCACCTTAAAACTAAGCTCCTTCATCTTTAAAAATGAGAGCAAAAACAGCAAAAAGTCCCTATATTGAAGCTTTTTTATATCGGTGCCATCTTTAAAACTCTCTTCAAAATCTATTACAAAAACCTTACCATCTTTTAGGGTGAAATTTCTTAACTGACTTCCGCCGTGAAAAGAGTCAAGGTTGTGAATTTTAGAAAGCTCAACTAACGCTAAATGGATATAGTGATAAAAATCTTTTTCATTTAATTCTTTGTTTCTTAAAACTCCGTTTAAATTCTCGCCACTATCTTCTAAGACAAAAAATTCGCTATTTTTAATGGCGATTTTTGGGACATTTACGCCTAAATTATAGAGCTTTTCAAGCTTTGAAACCTCAAAATTTAGGGCTTCTTCTTTGCTTTTTCTTAAAGGCGGAATGAGTAGCTCAAAAGGTATAAATTTATAAAAAAAGTCTTGAATTTTATCAGGTTTTGTCTCTCTTGCTTTTTTAAGCCAGTAGTTTTTACCTTCAAAAACCAAAGAGATTATTTCATCTTTAGAAACTTCAAACTCTTTTTTTGCGATTAGTTCTAAATCTTTCAAATCAATTTTCCATAAGTAATTTTAAATTCTTAAAATATTCATATATTTTAGATTTTATCAAATTTTAAGTCTATAATTCTATCCATAAATGGTTTAAAATTTGCATAATTTAATGGTATAATTGCAAATTAGTTGAAACTAAAAGGGTAAAATTGAGTAAGATTTTAGAAATTTGTTTGTCAAATGACCTTGGCGGACTTGAGCTTTATATGAAAACAGCGAGCGTTAAGCTAAACGCAGTTGCGGTTATTAGCAAGAACTCAAAGCTAAAAACTGCTTTTGATAAAGATGGTTTAAACTACCTTGAAATAGGGCGGTATGAGTTTTTAAAACTATCTAAAATCATAGATAAATTTGATATTAGTATAGTTCATCTTCACCATACAAAAGACATCCCAACTGTTGTTTTAGCTAAAATCTTGTCGCAAAAAAAGCCAAAAATTGTCCAAACTAGACATATGCATATGACGCGGTTTAAGAGTGATTTTTACCACAAATTCCTATATAAAAATATTGATTTAATGATAGCAGTAAGCGAGCTAACCAAAAATCAGCTTGTTAAATTTATCCCTGAAAATGTGCGTCCAAAGGTGCTAACTTCATATATCGGCGTGAAAAAACCAAGGATTATTTCTAGTGATGAGAGAGAAAATTTAAGAGCCAAATTTGAGTTAGGTTCCGCATTTGTAGTAGGAATAATAGGTAGGATAGAAGAAGCAAAAGGACAGCATATCGTCCTAGAAGCGTGTGAAATTTTGCGAAAAAAAGGTAAAAATATCAAAGCTTTAGTTGTCGGTGGGGCGATGGATGATGAGTATTTAGCTGGACTTAAAGAGAGATACAAAGATGATAAATTTGTGGGATTTGTAAATAATCCAACGGATGTTATGCAAATTTGCGACTTCATCGTTTTAGCTACTAAAAAAGAGACTTTCGGGCTCGTTTTAGTTGAGGCGATGAGGTGCGGAGTGGCGGTTTTAGGAAGTAATTTTGGCGGTCCGCTTGAGATAATAGATGATGGAAAAACGGGGCTTTTGTTTGAGAGTTTTAGTAGTGAGGATTTAAGTAAAAAACTTGAAGTGCTAATGGATGATGAAAAACTCCGCTCTAATCTGGCTAAAAATGGCAAGATAAAAGCGGACGCAAAATTCGACGAAGATAGGCATCTTAGGGAAATAGAGCGAATTTTAGGAGGTTTGTAAAGGATTTTAAAAATGAAATGTTCGGTAATAATTTCTGTTTATAAGGATGTTTGTAGTTTGGATTTGATTTTAGAATCTCTGTCCAAACAGACAGTTGTGCCAGATGAAGTTATTGTCTCTGAAGATGGTGATAGTAAAGGGATGAGCGAGTATGTTTGCGCGGTAAAAAATAGATATAGTAATTTAAATATAATCCATTCATCGCAAGAAGATAGTGGCTGGAGAAAAAACAGGGCTCTTAATAGGGCGGTTATTGCTTCAAAATGTGAGTATTTGATTTTTATAGATGGGGATTGTGTTCCTTATGATAATTTTGTTGAATGGCACGTGAAGCTAGCTAAGAAAAATAGTGTTTTATGCGGAAGAAGAAGCGAACCAGGTGAGAGTATTTCAAATAAAATTAGAAATAGGGAAATATCAGCAGAAAAATATAGAAAAAACTATTTAAAACTATTTTTTGAATATAAAAAAGATAAAGAGGCAAAGCATTATGACGCAGGGATATTTATAAACCCAAACTCTTTTATCGGAAAAATATTAAAAAAGAAAAGAGATAAAAAATCTCATTTGGTAGGTTGTAATTTCTCTTGTTTTAAGTCGGATTTAGAAAAAATCAATGGCTTTGATGAGGATTTTACTATGCCAACTACGGGCGAGGATACCGACATAGAAAGAAGAATGAGGCTATGTGGTATAGAGATGAAAAGTTGCAGAAATGCCGCTATTATAGTTCATCTATATCATAAAAAAGTTTTTAACGATGATATCTCGAGAAAAACTTTGGAGCTTATGCACTCAAAAGGCGATGGGTATTTTTGTAAAAATGGAGTGGTAAAAATGAGATAATGCCTACATGGTTGTGCAGGACTGTTTAAGCTGATGAATTCGGAGATATTTTATAGAAGATTTTATTATTTTTTTAGCAGATAGATTCTATTTTAGATTAATAGAGTCATATTTTTTGGGCTAGTAAAAGTTTTTGAATTATCTCTTAGAAGTAATTGTATTTAATTAAATACCACTCAACAGTTTTTATAATCCCACTGTCAAAGTTCTCATCAGCTCTCCAACCAAGCTCAGTTTCTATTTTAGTTGCATCTATGGCGTAACGTCTATCATGTCCTGCTCTATCTTCTACAAAGCTTAAAAGCTCTTTATAGCTCTTTATATTTAAGCCATTTTGTGAGGCTGGAACTCTCTCGTCTAAAATTTTGCAAATAGCATCGACTATCTGTAAGTTTGTCCTTTCATTTCTACCGCCGATGTTATAAACTTCGCCTTTTTTGCCTTTATGAAAAACAAGGTCTATGCCTTTACAATGGTCAAGCACATATAGCCAGTCACGAATGTTTTTACCATCACCATAAATAGGAAGTTTGTTTCCTTTTAGAGCGTTTCTTATAATTGTCGGTATTAGTTTTTCATCATGCTGTTTTGGTCCGTAGTTGTTGGAACAATTCGTGATAACCACGTCAAGCCCATAAGTTTCAACATAACTTCTTACTATCATATCGCTTGATGCTTTACTTGCTGAATAAGGCGAGTTTGGAGCATAGGGAGTTGTCTCAGTAAACAAATCTTTTGGGTCATCTGAAAGCGTTCCATAAACCTCATCGGTTGAGATATGATGAAATCTACACCCTTTATACTCATCTTTATAAATAAAGGGTTTACTCATCCAGTAGTTTTTAGCCACGTCTAGAAGTGCAAATGTGCCGTTCACGTTTGTCTCTACAAAAACACCTGGGTTTTTTATAGAGTTATCCACATGCGACTCAGCAGCGAAATGTATAACACCTCTTATGTCATATTCGCTAAAGATAAACTCTACTAATTCACGGTTACAAATATCGCCTTTTATAAATTTATATCTTGGGTGATCTTCAACCTCTTTTAAGTTCACTAAATTTCCAGCATAAGTGAGTAAATCCAAATTTATAATTTTATAATTCTCATATTTATCTAAAAAATACGGCACAAAATTTGAGCCTATAAACCCTGCACATCCAGTTACAAGTATGGTTTTCATTATTTTCTCTCTCCTAGTCTTATTAGAAACTCATCTAAAGAGTCTTTCCAATATGGAATTTTTATATCAAACTCTTTTTTTATCTTTGCTTTGTTTAGCACTGAAAAATGCGGTCTTTTAGCTGGTGTTGGGTAATCCTTTGTTTCTATAGGGTTTATTTTACAATCAAGCTTTGCCATACGCATTATCTCTTTTGAAAAATCATACCAAGAGAGAACTCCCTCATTTGAGTAGTTGTAAATTTCTACATTTTCGTTTTTTATAAGCGGAATTATATCAAGTATGGTCTTGGCTAAATCTTTAGCGTAAGTTGGTGAGCCTGCTTGGTCAAATATAACACCTAGTTCACTTTTTTCTTTTCCTAAACGAAGCATAGTTTTTACAAAATTATTCCCATAGTACCCATAAACCCAAGATGTTCTTATGATGATAGAATTAGCTGGATTTATAGCTATCATCTCATTTTCGCCTTTTAACTTACTCTCTCCATATACACCTTTTGGAGCCGTTTTATCACTCTCAACGTAAGGCTTAAAGTTTTCACCATTAAACACATAGTCTGTTGAGATGTGAACTAGCTTTATGTCATTCTCTTTTGATGCAAAAGCTAAATTTTTAACACCATCCGCATTTATCTCAAAAGCAAGCTCTTTCTCACTCTCTGCTTTATCAACTGCCGTATAAGCAGCACAATTTATGATGACATTTATATCTTTATCTTTTATATAGTTTTTTATAGCATCTAAATTTGTGATATCAAGAGTGTCTCTACCAGCAAAGCAAAAGTTATAAACATAATGCCCATGAAGTGCCTCTAACTCACTTCCAAGTTGTCCGTTAGCCCCAGTTACAAGGATATTAAACTCATTCATAGTAATTAATCTCGTATTTAAAAAACTCTTCTATCTCAGACAGAAATGGCTGTTTTGTGTCTTTATCTGATAATAAAAACTCTTTTATATCCACACCGTAATCTATACCTAAAGCCTCGTCCGCAAAATAGATGCCTTTATCACACTCTTTGCTGTAGTAATTATCTACTTTGTAGGAAAATATAGTATCATCTTCCAATACTATAAAGCCATGAGCAAACCCACGTGGTACAAAAAGTTGCTTTTTATTCTCTTCTGAGAGCTCTACCATAACGTGCTTTCCATAAGTTGGTGAACCTCTTCTAATATCTACTGCTATATCTAAAACTCTACCCTTTATAACTCTAACTAGTTTTGTTTGAGCAAATGGCGGAGCTTGAAAATGAAGCCCGCGAAAAACAAATTTAGATGACTTTGACTCATTGTCTTGGACAAAATTCAGTTTAAAACCTAAAAAATCTTCTAATAAATCCTTCCTAAAAGTCTCACTAAAATACCCTCTGCTGTCACCATGAACAACAGGCTCTATAACTAAAACATCAGGAATTTCTGTTCTTGTGAATTTCATCATAAACCACCTTTTACCAAGTTTAAAAGATATTCACCATACTCATTCTTTTTAAGCAGTTCGGCTAGTTTTAAAACTTGCTTCTCGTCAATATAGCCAAGATTATAAGCTATCTCTTCAAGGCATGCAACCATTAAAGCCTGTCTTTTTTCTATGGTTTGTATAAACTGACTTGCCTCTAACAAACTATCGTGAGTTCCTGTATCAAACCACGCATATCCTCGTCCCATTAGCTCAACTTTTAGACGATTTTCAGCTAAATACTCTTGATTTAAAGTTGTGATTTCAAGCTCGCCTCTATCGCTTGGCTTTATATTTTTAGCTTTTTTTACAACGTCAGCTGGGTAAAAATAAAGCCCTGCAACAGCGTAATTTGACTTTGGAGTTTTAGGTTTTTCTTCTATGCTTATAACATTTCCATTTTTGTCAAACTCAGCAACTCCGTATCTCTGGGGGTCTTTTACGTAATAGCCAAAAACAGTTGCTTTATTTTCATCTTTTGCGTTTTTTATACTCTTAGAAAGAAGCTCTGTAAGTCCATGTCCGTAAAAAATATTATCTCCTAGCACTAAACAAGCATCATCACCGTCTAAAAACTCTTCACCTAAAATAAAGGCTTGAGCTAACCCATCTGGGCTTGGCTGAACAACATACTCTAACTTTATACCAAGCTCACTACCATCCTCAAGTAAGTTTTGAAAACTTTTTTGGTCTTCTGGAGTTGTGATGATTAAAATCTCTTTTATCCCTGCAAGCATTAACACAGAAAGCGGATAGTAAATCATAGGTTTATTATAAATCGGAACAAGTTGCTTGCTAACGCCTCTTGTTATGGGATAAAGTCTTGTGCCACTTCCTCCAGCTAAAATTATACCTTTCATTGTATTAACATCCTTGCTATAGTCATATTTATTTATCTTTCAACTACTTTTAAAATAGCACTTTAAAACCTTACCCTAAAATCTATCATAATCATAGTAAATTTACTATAAACTAAATTTTTAATAAATTATAATTTAGCACAAGAGTATAACTAAAGGCAATTATGAGAAAATACGTCTAAATTAAAATAAATATTATTTTAAAATGTTTTTTTATATAAATAAATCGCTTATGTGTTTATCAAATAACTCCATATACTCTTGCTTGGTTTTTTCTTTATGCTCAATTACGGCTTTTGATTTTTCTTCTATGTTTTTTACATTTTCATTTACTATTTTAATAGCTTCATCTATAAGTATTTCTATCGATATGCTATCTGATAAAAATCCTTTAGCAGCTTTACATCTTTCATCATGTGAGATCATAAGACCAGGAATTCCAAGAGATGCACTTATGCCAACACCATGAACTCTGCATCCTATAACAAAATCATATTTTGCATATATATCTAAATAATCTTTTGAGTCGTAAGAGTATCTCATGGTTTCATTTGGAAAATCTTTTTTAAACTCACTTAGCTCATCTATATAGTGAGCAATAAATTCAAATTCGTATTTATCACCTTGTTCTTTTAAGAGTTTTTTATAAAAATCTAGTATAAATTTATGAGTTTCGGATGAGACATTGTTTCCGCCTTCAGAATTTACAGTGCTATAAATAAGTCCAATTTTTTTAACATTTTGAACTTTTCTATGTGTTTTGCTGGCAAATAGAGCAGGGCAAGGCAAAAGTCTTGCAAAATCAAAATGCTTAATTGCATTAAAGGCATATTCATCCCTAGCCGTTGCAAGTTTCGTAAAATTTTCAAAAACTCTTGCCTCCATTTGATTAACAGCATCTCTATAAACCAAAGGTTTATCAGAACCAGTTCCAATACCTAAAAATATAGTGGGGATTTTATAATTAATAATTTCAGAATAGAGTTTCTTAAGTCTTCTTCCGACCCATTCGGGTGAACCAGCGAAGACCACCAAATCAGCATAGTCAAGCGGTTTTCTATCTTTGACAGAGTTATCTTTGAATTTTTCTATAAAATCCTTTCCTAAAAAATTATCAATCATTTTTATAATATCTCTTTTTCTAGCTCTTCTTGTTTGCGGATTTCTATTATAGATTATGGGATTAAAGCCATCCCTTTCTTTTATTGTAAAATGCTCATTTAATAAATTTATTGTACCCATTAAAATAAACTCATCGCCTGGATTCCACTGTCTGGTTGTTGAAAAAACTATATTCATTTTAAAATTCTCCTTAAAATAATTTTTTGATTGTATCTAAGAATCTATTAAGATTTGCTTTTTAAAATTCCCATAAACTCATCAAAATCTTTTATAATGGTTTTTATTTCAATGTCGCCTGTGCATTTTGGAACACCATTTCTATCATAAATCGGTGGATTTGCTAATTTATAACTAGATTTTAGAATGATATTATCATTTTCAGGCTCTACGATAATAGGATTTGTCTCGGTAAATACGCAAAATACAGGCGTTTTAAGGGCAAATGATAGGTGCATTATCCCAGTATCAGGAACTATTATAAATTTTGAGTTTTTGATGATTATAGCTAGTTCGTCAATGCTTTTTTTATCAAGTTTTATATAAGGAATTTCGTTTGGAATTAGATACTCATTTATCAGTTTTTCTTGTAAAAACTCCTGCCCTGGGTTTTGAACTATAGTAGGAATTAGAGCGTAATTTTTATAAATATGCTTAATCAGTTTAAAAGTTTTATCAAAACTAAGTATTTTATTTAAATCACCTGAGCCAAGAGAGAGTAGGTAGGAGTTTTGAAATTTTTGAGAATTCTTATATATATATTTATTTATAAAAAAATCAGGGGATATATCAACATTATCAAATTTGATATCCGAAATCATCTCAAAAAGAGAATTTGTCATATGAAGCGGATTTTTAAAATTATATACATTAGTGCCTTTTTTGTTTTTAATATTTTGCTTTGCAAATGAGAGTTTTGCCATGCTTCTTGATGAGCTTCCATTATACAAATCTATCATTAAGTCAAATCTTCTTATAATAAGTTTAATTTGAGTGCTAATTTTAAAGTAGATATATTTTAGATAGTTGCTCTTTTTTCTGTCCATTGTGATAATCTCATGAATATAAGGATTGTTTTTTAAAATTTCATAACCGATTTTATCAACCACAACTGTTATTTTAGAGTTTGGATATTTCTCTTTTAATGCTCTAATTACTGGAGTTCTGGCTATCACATCACCAAAAAGCCCAAGAGAAATAACGCAAATTTTCATATTTTTCATATTTACCTTTCTAAAAGTTTTTTTGCTGTTTTTATAACTAAATTTGGTTCTATTTCATTTATACAAAAGTCGGTTTTGTCGATTTTCATCGCATCTATTTTTTTGCCAGTGTCTAGAGTTAAATTTATATCAGTTGTATAGGCATTTCTATAGCTTGGGCGGTTACCAAAAAGTGTGATAGAGGCTCTGTTTTGTGCCCATGCAAGATGAGTTATACCACTATCGTTTCCGATGGTTAAATCGCAATTTGAGATGAAGTTTATCATCTCTTGTAAGTTCATTTTATCAAGCAAAATCGCTCCAGTTTTTTGTGAAAGTTCTAAGGCTTTTTCATATTCACTCTCACTCCCCCAGCAGATAAAAATATCTAAATCATCATCTTTTAAAGTGTTAATAACTGCGTCAAAATGTATGTAAATTTTACTTGCTTCACTTGCAAATGGTGAAATCAAAACTCTTTTTTTATTAGAAATTTTGGCAGGTTCAAAACTAAAAATAGGCTTTTTAGTTAAAATTTCATCTTTGCTAAACTCAAAATTTAAGGCCTTTGAGCAAAGCGTAAGATAGCGGATAATCACATTTTCCCCGTAAGGAACAGCAACCTTTTGTTTGTAAAAATTTGTGGCAAATCTCTCTCTAATGCTGTTTTTATCAAAGCCAACTGTGTTTTTTGAGAGCACTCTAGCAACTACAGCTGATTTGATAAGTCCTTGAAAGTCGATAACTAAGTCATAGCTGTTTTTGTTCTGTTTTTTTAAAATTTGATAACTCTCACTGAACTTTTTATCTTTTAAATTTAGAGTTATAAGGTTATCTATAAATTTATGATTTTTCAAAATCCCAGCAAATTTTGCATCACAAAACCAGTCTATTTTGGCATCAGGATAGTGTTTTTTGATGAATTCCAAAACTATGGCAGTTTGGATTATATCGCCAAGTGCTGAGAGTCTAATGATAGCTATTTTCATAAATTTTCCTATTTTTATCATCTTAAAAACTTGTATCTTACTAAATTTATACTAAAAAATAGGTTTAAGTTATCAAAATTTCGCTAAAATACCGCGTTAAAACACTAAAAAGGACAAATATGAAAAAAATAAAAGTAGGCATTGTAGGTTATGGAAATTTAGGTCGTGGTGCCGAGATAGCTATAAATGCATCAGATGACATGGAGCTAGTTGGCATTTTTACAAGGCGTAATCCAAACAGTATAAAAACGGTTTATAACTCACCAGTTTTTTCTCAAGATGAATGCCTTAGTTTCAAAGATAAAATTGATGTTTTGGTGCTTTGTGGGGGTAGTGCGAATGACTTGATGACGCAAAGCCCTGAGTTTGTAGAGCGCTTTAACATCGTAGATAGCTTTGACACTCATGCTAAAGTTTTGGAGCATTATAAAAATGTTGATAATGTAGCTAAAAAAAGCGGGAAAATCGGCATCATTTCAACTGGCTGGGACCCAGGACTTTTCTCGCTAAATAGGCTTTTAATGGAGAGTATTTTAAATGACGGTAAAACCTATACTTTCTGGGGCAAAGGCATTTCGCAGGGGCACTCTGACGCGGTTAGAAGAGTAAAAGGCGTAAAAGATGCGAAACAATACACGATTCCATCAAGTAAGATTTTAGATGAGGTAAGAAGTGGAAATTTTAAAGAGCATACCACAAGAGAAAAGCACGTAAGAGAGTGCTTTGTAGTGCTTGAAAACGACACAGAGAGTGAGAGAAAAAGAGTTGAGAGCGAGATAGTTAATATGCCAAACTATTTTGCAGACTACGATACAACGGTGAATTTCATAACTCAGGAAGAGCTTGATAAAAATCACAGTGGTTTACCACACGGCGGACATGTTTTTAGGGGTGGAAAAACTGGCATAAAAGAGAGTGAAAATAACCAGATAATAGAGTTTGCTCTAACATTAGGCTCAAACCCTGAGTTTACAGCAAGTGTGCTGGTAGCTTATGCAAGAGCTGCTGCTAGACTAAACAAAATGGGCGAGAGCGGTGCAAAAACTATCTTTGAAGTACCACCTTATCTAACAAGCAAAGAGAGCTTGGAGATGGTAATCAAAAATTTACTATAGAAGTTAGGCAAAAAGCCTAACTTCTAGCTATAAAACATGTTATTTCGCTCTCATCTTTAGTGTAAATTTCTAAATTCTTAAATCCAGCTTTTTTAAAGATAACTTTATACTCGCTTGGCGATAGTTTGTTTTGTAAAAAAACACCAGCACTCCATTTTTCCAAAGTCTCCTTTTTAGTTCCTTCTAAAAATGCCATAAAAACGCCGTCCGTTTTTAAAATACGCTTGATTTCGGTAAAAGCCACTTCTAAGTTCTCCCAGAAATACATCGTTTCAAACGCTGTTATTAAGTCAAATTTACCGCTCTTAAATTTAGTATCATGAACGTCAGCTACTTTTAAGCTTAACCTTTCATTTTTTATAAGCTCATCGCAGGTTTTAGAGCTTAACTCTATACTAGTTGGCGAGTAGTCGATTCCCCAAAGAGTTGAATTTTTAAAAACATTAGCTAAATTTATCAAATTTTGCCCACCGCCACAACCAATATCAAGGATGTTTAAATTTGCACTTTTACTTAAATCGAGCTTACATATCGCCCATAAAGAGCCCTTATTATGCTCTTTATTCATCCTTTTTAAAGTCTCTATCCCACCATCGCCTTTTGGAAAGCGGACATTGTCTCTTACTGGTTTTTTCTCCATAAGTTATCCTTTATGTTGTTTTATGGTAAATCTTAACTAAATTTATTAAACTTATAGAGCTTTTGTGATAGAATCAAGTATTAAATTTATATATTTTTAAGGAGAGATGATGAAAGCACTTCTTAGTGTAAGTGACAAAAGTGGCGTTGTAGAGTTTGCTAAAGAGCTAGTAAATTTGGGTTTTGAGATTTTAAGTACCGGCGGGACATATAAACTGCTAGTAGAAAATGGCGTAAAAGCCGTTGAAGTAAGCGAGTATACAAAAAGCCCTGAGATGTTTGAAGGCAGAGTTAAAACCCTGCACCCAAAAATTCACGGTGGAATTTTGCATAAAAGAAGTGATGAGAGCCACGTAAAGCAAGCTAGGGAAAATGAAGTTTACGGCATTGATTTAGTATGTGTGAATTTATACCCATTTAAAGAGACTATCCAAAGAACTAATGATTTTAGTGAGATTATAGAAAACATTGACATCGGTGGTCCTGCTATGGTTAGAAGTGCTGCAAAAAACTTCCAAGATGTGCTAATCGTTACAAATCCGGCTGATTATAAGCTTGTAGTGGATGCTTTAAAAAGTAAAAATGACAGTTTTGAGTTTAGAAGAGACTTGATGATAAAAGCTTTTGAGCATACCGCAAGCTATGATGCAATGATAGCAAACTACATGAACAAGCGTTTTAACGCTGACTTTGGGGATAAGAAATTTATAGTTGGAAGTAAGGTTTTTGACACGCGTTACGGTGAAAATCCACATCAAAAAGGGGCGTTATATGAGTTTGAAAACCACTTTAGCAAGCACTTTAGAGCTCTAAAAGGCGAAGCTAGTTTTAATAACATGACTGACATTCACGGAGCAGTAAGCCTAGCAAGTAGCTTTGGAGATAAAAAGGCTGTGGCTATTTGCAAACACGCAAATCCGTGTGGTTTTGCTATAAAAGAGAGTTTAATGGAAAGTTACCAAGCAGCCCTTAAGTGCGACCCAGTCTCTGCGTATGGTGGGGTTATAGCTATTAACGGCACTTTGGATGCGGAGTTGGCGACTGAGCTAAATAAAAAAGGCACCTTTATGGAGGTAATCATCGCTGCAAATGTAACGGACGAGGCAGTTGAAGTGTTTACCGAGAAAAAAAGAACTAAAATTTTTACAATGGATAGTGAGTTTTTAGTTAGAGCGGGGGAAGGCTTTGACTTTAGACATGTAGATGGTGGATTTGTCTATCAAGAAAGAGATTTTGTAAAAAGTGATGAGGTGACAAATGCAAAATGCGTTACCAAAAGAGAAGCCTCTAAAAGTGAACTTGACGATATGAAAATAGCGTGGCAAGTTGCAGCTCTAACTAAGTCAAACTGCGTTGTTTATGTAAAAGACTCAGCAATGGTGGCTATTGGGATGGGTATGACAAGCAGGGTTGATGCAGCACGTGCTGCGGTTGCAAAAGCTAATGATATGGGACTTGATTTAAACGGTTGTGTTCTAGCAAGTGAGGCATTCTTTCCATTTAGTGATAGTATAGAAATAGCTGCAAAAGTAGGGGTTAAAACTGTTATCCAGCCAGGTGGCTCAATAAGAGATGATGAAGTTATAGCTGAAGCTGATAAAAATGGTATGGCGATGTATTTTACAGGGATAAGACACTTTTTACACTAAAAGTGAAAGATTAAATAATATAATCCAACCTTAAAAAAGGTTGGATTATTAAGAGGTAGGGCCAGTTTTTAGTCCATCTGATTTCTCATAAATGATGGCTCATCCAGTTCATCATAAGTATCTGATATATCAAAACCACCACTAACTTTTTGTAGTCTATGTCTGTTTATAATCTGTCTTCTAGTCTCATCAAGCGTGCTTTTAGCATCCTCCTTTGGAGTTTCTTTTACTTCCTTTTGGGAGTGCTCAAATCCAGTTGCTATAAGAGTCACTTCAACTCTGTTATTTTCTATACTAGGGTCAGAAGTCGTCCCAAAGATGATGTCAGCATCATCATGAGCAGCATTTTCTACTAAGCTAACTGCTTGACTGATTTCTATCAAAGAGCAGTCTGGGTGAATTTTAAAGTGGATTAGAACGCCCATCGCACCATTTATACTCATATCATCAAGAAGAGGCGACTGGATGGCGTCTTGAACAGCTTCTTTTGCTGCATCTTCACCTTCGCTTACACCAACGCCCATCAGAGCTAAGCCTCTGTGAGACATGATTTTCTTAACGTCAGAAAAGTCAAGGTTGATATCGCTATCGCCTGAGTCGATGATGATAGAGCTCATCCCATTTACCGCTCTTGCTAAAACATCGTCTACCATTTTAAAACTCTCTTTAATGCCTGCTTTTTTGTCAATCAGAGTTAGTAGTTTCTCGTTTGGTATAACTAAGATAGAGTCACACTCTTTTTTAAGCTCAGTGATTCCCGCTTCAGCTAGTCTCGATCTTTTTTTACCTTCAAATCTAAAAGGGGTTGTTACTACACCGATAGTTAAAGCTTTGTTTTCTTTAGCTGCTCTTGCTACAACAGGTGCTGCTCCCGTTCCGGTTCCGCCACCCATACCAGTTGAGATAAAGACGATATCAGAGTATTCTAAAGCATCTTTTAGGGTGTCATAGCTCTCTTCAGCAGCTTCTTTGCCAACATCAGGGTTCATCCCAGCACCAAGACCTTTTGTTTTGTTAGCACCAAGTTGAATTTTTGTTTTAGCAAGTGATCCTTCAAGAGCTTGAGAGTCAGTATTTGCAACGATTAAATCAATTCTGTCATAGCCTTCTCTTATCATATGGTTTATCATATTTCCGCCACCACCGCCAACACCGATAACTTTCATTTTAGCGCCATAAACGCCTCTGTTTTCTTCTACTATAAAGCCGTTCATATCTCTCCCCCTCTTAAAATAATTGTTTTAATCTATTTAAAATTTTAGTAAATGTATGCATGTCTTCTGCGTTTTTTTCAGAAATTTTTGAAATTTTTATTAAATCTTCAGACTTATCTTCTTTATATTCAACTTTTTCTTTTTCTATAACAGGAGCACTATTTACACTTTTTGTGCTAGTCATGCTTTTTAAATGGCTATCTTTATATTTTAGCTCACCATTTGAGTCTATCTCATACCTAGTAAACTCACCACTTCCATACAGACAAAGTCCAACAACACATGAGTTTTTGGCATCTTCAGAAACTTCAAAAAGCCCATCAACTGACCTTGGTTTTGCTATCCTAACTGGGATATTGTCAAACATAAGAGAAGTTAAGTTTCTAATATCATCTAGTTTTGACATCCCACCTGTTAGAACCAAACCAGAGCCTAGTTTGTTTAGATATCCACTATTTTCAAATTTATTTAGAAGTAGAAGAATAGTCTCTTCAATCCTTGCATAAATAACTTTTGTCACTATATCCATGCTTGCTTCGTGAGTTAGTGAAACCTCTCCCATAGTTGGAAGTTGAAGCTCGCTAACACCACTCTCAAGTAGTTTTGTGTAGTTTATCTTTATCTCTTCAGCGTTGGCTAAAGGAGTGTTTAAAGCTCTTGATAAATCCATAGTTATATTTGTTGAGCCAACCGGCAAAGTGTCATTATAGACAATAGAGTTTCCAAGATGAACAACTATATCGCAAGTTGCCCCACCTAAATCTATAAGCCCAACGCCTAACTCTTTCTCATCTTTTGTTAGTGTTGCAAGAGCTGAAGCGTAGCCTGCTAAAACCATATTATCTATCTTTAGCCCAGCCATATTTGTTGCTTTTATTAGATTTCTTATAGAGTTACCCTCAGCTGTTATAACGTGAGTGAAAACTTCAAGTCTTGAGCCACTCATTCCTATGGGATCTTCTATATGATCTTGCCCATCTACTTTAAACTCATATGGTAGAACGTGTAAAATAACTTGATCTTTATCAATTATGGCGTTATCTTGAGCCATCTGCATAGCTCTTTTTATCTCATTTATACTTATCTCACCGGATGGAACGCTTACAATCCCTTGAGATTTAACACTTCCTGTATAAGCTCCAGCTATAGAAACAACCACTCTGTCAGGCTTACAACCAGCTGTTTTCATAGCTTCTTTCGCAGCCTGTCTAATAGAAGTGCTTGCTTTTTCTATATTTGTTACAACACCTTTTTTTAGTCCGTTAGTTCTTGCTCTACCTATGCCTGATATCGACAAATTATCAGAGTCAGGACTAAATTTAGCAATGGCTGCTGAGATATTTACAGATCCAATATCTAAACCAAGTATATAATAATTATTCAAGACTGCTACCTTTATAGTATTGTTCTACTTTGTATCTTTTTTCAAGCAAATTTGATATGCTTGTTTTTAACTCTAAGTTTTTAAGACCAGCTGCGTTTTGAACTAAAACATCTTTATATTCATCTAGTTTTTCTTGATTTACTAGTCTTTGCTCCACTATGTTATAAACAAAAGCTTTGTTTTCAAATTTAACATACCCTTTTGAAGCATTTGCCGTATTAAAAAGCTCGTTTAAAAATATACTTGATTCAAGTTCGCTAAGCCCTTCAATCACGCTATTTTTTGACACGAAACCTATATCTTTTCCACTAAAGCTTTCTAGAGTTTTATTAGCTAGAGCGTCAAGTTCATTTTCTATTTTAACCACTCTAAAGTCAGCTTTTGCTAGCTCTTTTGCTTCTTCATAATTCATAGTTTCAGGAGTGTTTATTTTAGATACTCTTACTACTAAATAACCATCTTTATAGACTATTGGCTTTATAAACTCTCCAACTTTTTCATCTACTATCTCTTCAAGCGGGAAGCTAACATCATCAACTTTAACGGTTAGCTTTTCAGTTGTTTTCATCTCGTCGTTTTTAAGAGCGATATAAGCTTTTAGTGCGTCATCTTTGCTATTTTCAAGTTTATAGTCTCTTAAAACATCAAGCTTTGCACTCTCAAAATCCATTATAGTATCATCAGGGTTTCTATATAGGTTTTTATTCTCTTCGTAGTATTTTTCAACTTCTTCTTTTTTAACATCCATATCAGAAATTCTTACATTTAGCACATCTAGTTCGTAGCTTGTTAGTGTTTTATAACTATCCTTAGTTTTTTCCCAGAACTCTTTTAGCTCAGGTTCAGTTATGTTTATATCATCAGGGTTTACCTCTATGATATTTAGTTCAAGTTTGTCTTCCATAAAAAACGAACTTGATAGTGCTTCAATCTCATTTTTATTAACAGGCAAATTTAAAGCGTGATTTAATTTATCTAAAATAACATTCTTTGCTAAGTTTTCTTCAAAATCAACAGGCTTAATCCCAAGTCTTGCTAATGTGTTTAAATATAAGTTTTTATCAAAAGCTCCATCTAGCTGAAACTCAGGCATTGTAACTAGATACTTTGCTACATCCTCATCACTAACGCCAATACCAAGCTCGTTAGCGAAATTTAGCCACATAGTATCGTTGATAATCGAAGCGTAAGCTATCATATCAAGCCCCATCTCATCAGCTTGAGTTTGGGTTAAATTTCCATCTGAGATAGAGTTTATATAGTTATATAAATTGTTGTATTTTATTTGAAACTCTTGTAGGCTTATAGCTGTATCTCCAACTTTTGCAACAGCTGATGATGTGTCGCTTTTCATACTGTAAGCACCCCAACCAACAAAACCAGCACCAACAAACGCTATAGTGCTAATCCAAATCGCCGGAACAAGTGCTTTTCTATGTTTTTGCATCCAATTTATCATTAATGTCCTTTTCTACTAACTAACAGATTTAATATTTTACTGAATTTAGACTTAAAGTAGCTTAAAATCGAAGCTATATTTTGGTATTTTACTAACTTTAAGCTAACAAAGTGTTAGTTAAATGAAGATTTTATATAAATTAGTTGTAAATTTTCTCATTTTTTAGCACTGTGCAGCTAAAATCAAGCAAAGCAACATCTTTAGCTAAGTCTATCAAATCCCTGCTATATGAGATAATCCCATATCCTTTTATTACTATGAAGTTTGTTTTGTTTTTTTGCATAAATTTAGGAATTTCATAAGGAGCTCTCTCATACCAGTCATCATAGTTTTTAGGATTGTAAATTTCAATTCTATCAAATCTCTCATATCCAAAATAATCTTTTGGTTCTATAAAGTCGTGATTTAGCGAGTAGCTTACGATATTTTGTGGCATGGTAAAGGCTATAAATTTCGCTTCAAAGATATTGTTGTATATACTTAAGTGAATATCGCTATCAATACTTGCTTCGTTCCATCTATAATCTTTTTTATTATGAAGGAGTATAAAATCCTCCTCTTCTAAGCTATCAAAAACGGCATTTTTTTTGTTGATGATAAATTTGTTTTGAGCTATTTTTGCTGAAATTGAGCCGTGAAAAATGCCAAGAAACCCTTTTCTAAACATAGATAAGGAGAGTTTTTGCATATTTTTAGTGTGAGTTTTTATCTCCAAATTTAGCCTTTTTAAATAAATTTGTGATATTATACTGCAAAAAGTTAAGGTTAAGATGATACACATACCCGTTTTACTAGATGAAGTAATAGACATTTTTAAAACTGTTGAGAGTGGAGTTATAGTTGACTGCACTTTAGGTTACGCTGGGCATACAAAAGCACTTTTAGAGTCTAACAAAAACATTAAAATGATCTGCTTTGATAGAGATATTGAAGCAATTAACCACTCTAAAAAAGCTCTTAGTGAGTTTAGCGATAGAGTAGAAATTCACCACACAAACTTTGCAAATATGGTGCACAACATCGATGTTAGCGAGGTTAGGGGAGTTTTAGCTGATATCGGCGTCTCATCGCTTCATTTAGACAAAGATGATAGAGGCTTTTCTATAAATAGTCAAAACTTAGATATGAGAATGGACAAAAGCCAGGAGTTAGACGCTAAATTTGTGGTAAATAACTACTCGCTTGATGAGCTAACTAGAGTTTTAAGGGAGTTTGGCGAGCTAAAAGATGCTAAGTTTATAGCAAGTGAGATAGTAAAACACAGAGAGCAAAGACCTATACTAACAGGCAAAGAGTTATCTGATATTGTCGGTAAAAAAAGTGTCAGAAAAAACTCAGCATCAAAGGCTACGCTTGTTTTTCAGGCCATTAGAATAGAAGTAAACAAAGAACTTGATGAGCTAACAAACTTACTAACTAGTATAGAAAATGCTAAGTTTCACAACACTATAGTTGCCATCATCTCATTTCACTCACTAGAGGATAGGATGGTTAAAAACAAATTCAAAGAGTGGGAAAGAAGCTGTATCTGCCCTGAGTTTGTTATGAAATGTGAGTGTGGAAATAACCATCAAAAAGGAAAAATCATAACTAAAAAACCATTAACGGCAAGCGCTAGTGAGATAAAAGAGAACTCAAGAAGCAAGCCTGCTAAACTTAGAGCTTTTTGGATAGAGTGATGCAAGAGTTACAAGATAGAAATTTTGACGAAAAAAGTGAAATTTTAAGTGAATATGACAGCCAAAAAGGAGAGGGGCTTTCCTTTTATAGCTTAGTTTTAGCGTATATTTTTATAGCCACTATGGTTACACTATTTATCCCCGTGATATATATAAGAAATGAGATATATTATATCAGTAGAGATATAGATGAGCTTAGAAATAAGCACTCAGTTTTACTTGAGGAAAACAAAAACCTAGAGCGAAACATAGAAAAACTAAAATTTAAATACGAAATTTTAGACCCATTAACGATAGAGCTAAAAAAATGAATGAAATTTTAATTTTAGTAGCTTTGGTTGTTAGTGTTGTAATTATACTTTTAGTTTTTTTACTTTTTAAGCAAAGGGAGTTCTTTTATACTCAGATGCTAAGCTTACAAAAGTTTATAAACGAGCAAAACATCCAAAGCCAATCTTCCATGAGTGATATAAACGACTCTTTAATCGATAGGTTTTTTATGTTAAATAAAAACCTAAACGACATCATGGCAAACTCAAACCGTCAAGCTACAAACACTCTAAACTCAAATTTTTCTTCCCTTGATGAGAGATTTAAAAACATTTTAGAAAAAGTTAGTGAGTTAGAAAATGCAAAAGAGAGCACAAATTTGCTAAAAGATGAGGTTATGAAACTAAATAGAGTCTTTAGCAACCAAAAACTTAGAGGAAATTACGGCGAGTTTGAGTTAAACAGGGTATTAAGTTTAACTTATGGTGAAAACAAAAGCTTCTACGAGACTCAAAAAAGACTTCCAAATGGTAAAATCGTAGATGTGGCACTAAATTTAAAAGAGAATTTGATAGTAGCAGTAGACTCTAAATTTCCACTAACAAGTTATGAGAAAGTTTGCAACACAAACGGCGATAAAACGCTACTTGAGAGAGCTAACAAAGAGTTTGTTAGGGATATAAAAACCCATATAAACGATATCTCATCTAAATATATCCTGCCGCCTTACACAACTAGATATGCTATACTTTTCATCCCAAGTGAGGCGATTTTTACTTATATTTGTTCAAATTTAAGCGAAGTTTTTAGCTATATGAGTGAGAAATCTGTTTTTCTTGCTTCGCCTTCGACTCTTATGGCACTTTTAAACTCACTGAATTTATTTATAAAGGATGAGAAGATTAGCAAAGAGATAGAGAGCATTAAAAGTGAGATTTTTGAGTTATCAAAAGAGTTTGAGGTTTTTAAAAAGCAAAGTTTAGCAGTTTTAAACTACGCAGATAAGCTAAGCAACGCTTCAAAAACCCTATATGATAACTCAAAGATAATATCAAATCGCTTTGATAAAATAAACAACCTTGATTTTAACTAGTTTTAACAAGACTATCTAAAATGTACTTTTCTAAGTCTCTTTTTGGGAGATCTTTTTTCCTAGCACTTTGGTAAATTTCATCCACTTTATTTGAATATTTTTCATACGGAAAGTATGGAAAATGTACTTCCCAAGCATCTTTTATAAGTTTTTGAGTAAGCTTTTTTCTAGCCCAAACTTTAAAAAGATCAAAACTAATGAAAACCGCCGCCGTTGCAAACACCACAACAAATATCGTGATATGGATGTCTAGCTCACTAAAAAAGATGTGCGACAACGCAATTAGTGGAGCTAATAAAAACAAGCAAAACACTCCAAACATAACGTGAGATTTCGCATATCTAAATTGAAAGTTTAACCTACCTGGGTCAACTAACCTGTTTGCGTTAAAGAGACGGTTGGCATCAAGCAAATCTTTAAAAAGCACAGGCTCATCAGAAACACTGAACATTCCATAAGCAAATTCATATAAAAATTTTTTCATTCTAAAGCGTCCTTTTAGTTTTTTGACTCCATTTTACCAAAATTTATCATATAGCAAACTAAATTTAGTTAAAATTCAGGGTTAAAATAAAAAGGATTAGAAAAATGAGTGAGTTTTTTGAACAGATAGTCTATTTAAACGGAGAGTTTATCAAGGCAAAAGATGCAAAAGTTAGTGTTTTTGACAGGGGATTTATCTTTGGGGATGGGGTTTATGAGGTTATGCCTATCATAAACTCAAAGCTGGTTGATAAAAATGAGTGCTTTGAAAGGTTAAGAAATAGCCTAAAAGAGATAGAGATAAACTTCGCTGTTAATGAGAGCGAGTTGGAACAGATGGCTTACTCTTTGATAAAGAAAAACGGCATTATAGAAGGTGCGATTTATATAGAAATCACTCGCGGAGTTGCTCCAAGGAATTTTGTTTTTTTAGAGAACCTAGAGCCAACGGTAATGGCATTTGTTTATAAAACTGAAATTTTAGAAAATCCTTTGGCTAAAAATGGCATAGAAATAGTAAGCACTGATGATATTAGATGGAAAAGAAGAGATATAAAATCTATCTCACTTTTAGCTCAATGTATGGCTAAAACTAAGGCTCATAGAGCTGGGGCGGTAGAGTGCGTGATGATAGAAGATGGGTTTATAACAGAGGGTGCAAGCTCGTCATTTTTCATCATAAAAGACGGAGTTTTGATAACAAAATCGCTTTCAAACTCCATACTTCCTGGGATTAGACGGAAAAATATCTTGAAATTTGCTTCAGATATAGGGCTTAAGATAGAGGAGAGAAACTTAACTCTTGATGAAGCTTTCACGGCAAATGAAGTTTTTATGAGTGCGGCAACTTGGATACTATTGCCGGTTGTTAAGATAGATGGTAAAGTTATAAATGGCGGAAAAATAGGGAAATTTTCTATGAAATTAAGAGAGCTTTATAAAGAAAAGCTGATTTTAGAGACAAAAAATAGTGACTAAATTTATGGGTTAGTAAGATGAAAAAACTTTTTATTTTGTTTGGGGCTGGGGTGCTCTCGTTTTTGATAATCTTTGTTTTATGGGCTTTGTATGCTGCTAGTTTTCAAGGGCTAGTTGAGCCTGCTATTTATACTCTCTTTTTTGTTTTTATCTGGCTTTCGTTTATGCGGTTTTTTTATTTTTTGCTTGATTATGGGAAGTATTATCAAAACTCGCTCATTGCTTTTTTGGTTTTGAGTGTGGTTTTTGTGGTTTATAGTTATTTGAAATTTAAAAGGATTTTATAATGTATTCTTTGGCTATTGTGGTGCTGTTTTTGGTAGTTGCTGGGTTTTACTTTTATATCTCAAAAAATGAGGACAGACTTTTAAAGGCTAAAAATGATGAGCTTGAAAGCGTTCGTAAAAAGTATGAAAACGGCGAAATGATAGAGTTAAAAGAGTTAAAATATTTTGATATTTATGATTTAAGAGAGATGTTTGAGGGTGTTGATAAGTTTATAGTGAGCTAAATTTATGATAGGCGAATGATTTCATTATACAGCACTCTAAATTTGCAGTTTTGATAACTAAGTTTTTTGTCTAAATGAAAATGTCCAAAATACCACTCTTTAGGCTCTATCTTATAAAAAACTTTTTCTAAAAAAAGAGTAGTCTCATCTACAACGCCAAAAAACCCCATTGATTTAACTATAAAATCCGGTGCTGTATGAGTTAAAACTATATCTATGTCAGGGCTGTTTTTAAGATTTTCTAGAGCGTAGTCCATCTCAGCTTGTGAAGGAATTTCTCTTAGCCACCAGCTTTTATTTAACACTCTATAAACTCTATCTATGCTAAATGCCCCGCCAAAAGTAAAGAGTTTTTTACCACAAATTTCATAGATTTCACCCCTTTTTAGCCAGTAGCAGTTTTCGCCCGCTTTGCCAACTTTACCGCCAAATTTATTAATGGTTTCAAACTTATCAAGTCTGTTAAAATTCTCATGATTTCCATCTATAAAACAGAGTGTAAAAGGAAGTTTTTCAAAAATATCTAGTAGATAAAGCTCATTTTCATCAGGCTCATCAAACCAAAAAACCCCAAAGTCACCAAGGACGACTAAAACATCGTCCCTAGTAAAAGGATATGAGTTTAGAAACTCATCATTTAAAATCTTATCTATCTCAAAAGTTCCGTGCGTGTCGCCGCATAAAAAAAGCATTTAACTCTCTATGTAGTTTTTAAGTTTTCTACCAACTTTAGGGTGTTTTAGCTTTTTGATAGCTGAGCTTTCTATCTGTCTAACTCTCTCACGAGTGACATTTAGCTCTTTTCCTATCTCTTCAAGAGTTCTATCGCTTTCATCTTCTAAAAGTCCAAAACGCATTCTAATAACTGCTTCTTCTCTTTCATTAAGCTGCTCTAAAACTTCGTCTATCTGCTCTTTTAAGTCATCGCTTAGGACGTTTTCAAGCGGGGCAGGCGAGTTTTTATCTTCTACAAAATCCCCAAATTTACCATCGTCTTCGTTGCCAATCGGTGCTTCTAAGCTAATCGGCTCTTTTGTGATTTTGATAACTTGTTTAACTTTATCAATGCTTAGTCCTATCTCATCGGCGATTAGCTTAATATCTGGCTCTTTGCCGTGCTCTTGGATATACTGGCGGTTGATTTTGTTGATTTTATTAATCGTCTCTATCATATGGATAGGAATTCTTATCGTCCTTGCTTGGTCGGCGATAGCTCTAGAAATCGCCTGTCTTATCCACCAAGTTGCATAAGTTGAGAATTTATACCCTTTTTTATACTCAAACTTATCAACCGCTTTCATAAGTCCGATATTTCCTTCTTGGATAAGGTCTAAAAACGGAAGCCCACGGTTAGTGTAGCGTTTAGCGATACTTACAACAAGTCTTAGGTTTGACCTAGCCATCTTGCTTTTTGCACCATCAGAGATGTTTTTACCTCTTTTTATCTGTTCAAGTATAACTCCAAGTCTTTCAGGGTCCATATCAAAGCTATCTTTACTAGCTTCTTTTGTTTGGAAAAGCTTTTTGATATCAGTGTAGGTTGAAACCATAGTCGCCTCTGGAACTCTTTCAGTTATCTCCTCTTTGCTTAAGTGGATGATATCTTCAAGTAGGGCTTTATGGTTTGCTTTAAGTTCTGGGCTAAAAAGCGGGAGTTTATACTCTAGTCTTTTAAGCTCTCTTTCAAACTCACCGTCACTTTTTAGAGTTGTCTCCATTTGGCGAACGATTTCGTTTATAAGCTTGCTTGTTGGACCTAAATCCATAAGCTTTTCTTTTAAAATTTTCTTTTTAAAAGCTAGATTTAGTCTTGCGTGAAGCCCATCTTCATCGTCTTTTATCTCATCTTCATTTTTCTCAGCAAATTTCATCCAGTCTTTTTTAGCTTTTTCTAAAGCTTTAAAGCTCTCTTCAACCCTTAAAGCTCTTTTGTCATTTCTTATCGCTCTTGGTTCTACTTCTTCATCATCGATTTCTTCTTCATCATCTATGTCATCATCGCCGCTATCATCATCATCAAAGTTTTTGAAAAGCTCTTTTACTCTTCTTTCTCTATTTATAAGGGGAACTTTGTAGTCAAGGATAAAGTCTATTAGGTATGGAACAGAACAAAACGCGTCTATTATGATGTCTTCACCTAGTTCTATCTGCTTGCTTATCTCGATTTCTTCTTCTTTTGTAAGAAGTGGGATTTGCCCCATCTCTCTTAGGTACATTCTAACAGGGTTGTCGCTTCTACTCCACTCTAAAAGCTCGCTATCTTTTTCTATATCGAAGTCTTCGTCAAAGTTTTCTTCTATATATTTTTGAGCTTTAAGGGCTCTTTTTTTCGCATCTTCCATGTTTTTTATCTCAGCAGCTTCAGCTGAAGTCATAAGGGTTACTTCATACTTTTGGGCTAAAGATTCAATTTTATTGGAATTTGCTACGGTTGGAGTTTTTTCAAAAAGTTTTATAAGTTTTTCGTAAGTTACATACTCTTTGGTGTTTTCTTTAAAAAGTTCTTCTACTTGTTCCAAGCTCTCTTTAACACTCATAGGTTTTTTAGTTTTCGTTGACAATTGTAAGCTCCTTGTGATGATTGTGCATTAAAGATATATATTATACCGAGATTTTCTTAAAAAGCTCTAAATGTTTGACTAAATTTTGAGTTTACGATAAAATTTGTCCCTTTGTTTTTAAGGATAAATTTGAGTAATAAAGAAATTTTTAAAGCTAGTCTTCCAGTGATGTTTGGATACATTCCACTAGGGATGGCATATGCACTTTTAGGTGTTCAAGTGGGGCTTGATCTAAGGCTTATAATCTTTGCAAGTTTTGTAGTTTATGCTGGAAGTGGGCAGTTTCTGTTAGCTAGCCTGCTTGGAATGGGTGCAACTTTAGTGGAAATTTTCATCGCTAGCTTTTTACTAAATTTAAGACATTTTTTCTACACAACTTCGCTTATGGGCGACATCACAAAACTTAAGTTTAAGTTTTATACAATGTTTGCTTTGACAGATGAGACATTTGCGGTTTTAAAAACTCTAAAAATTGATGAAAAAGATAGGGATAGAGTCTATTTTCTGCTTCCGTTTTTTAACCAAATTTACTGGATAATGGGCACTATTTTAGGTGTAGTTTTAGGAAGTAGTTTAAAGATAGACTACACAGGCATAGAGTTTTGTTTAGTGGCACTTTTTGTTGTTTTGGCAATTGAACTTTTTAGAGATAACCGCAACTATAAAGTGCTGTTTTTGGCTCTGTTTTTGGGAAGCTTTGGGCTTATTTTTGTGCCAAGCTCATATATGCTAGTTGCGACGCTGTTTTTTGGGTTTGCTATTTTGCTTGGGTTTAGGAAAAAGCTATGTTAGAAATTCTTTTTTCTAAAGTTAGTGTTGGCAGTGAAACAGCTCTTTTAGTTATAGCTATTTTTGTGGCATCTCTGGCGACATTTTTAACTAGGTTTTTGCCTTATGTTTTATTAAGGGGTAAAAACGAGAGCGAGTGGCTTAAGTTTATAGAGAAAAATAGCGGTCTTTTTATAATGGTTATTTTGATTTTTTACGCTTTGCAAAACACTAAATTTAGCGTTTATCCTTACGGAGTGCCTGAAATTTTAGGTGTAATAGCGGCTTTTTTACTTCAAATTTGGCGGAAAAATGCACTTTTAAGCATAGCTGGGGCGACTATTTTATATATGGTTTTGATAAGGGTTGTTTAAAAGATAATAAATTTTGAAATTTAATTAAGATTTATTTAAACGTATTTCTACGATTTTCTATGAAAAACTTACAATGATGAGATTGGTAGATATGCTGTTGTGGGAAATTTATAAAATTAAATTTGCTAAACCGCCAGAGTCGTCATTGCGAGTTTATGAAATAAACGAAGCAATCCATCAAATAAAAGCTTGATAAATTTATAAGATTTCCACTTAAAAAATTATATCCATAAATTTAAAAACAAAATCGGAAAATTTAAATTCGCTAAATTTTACTTTAAAATTTCAAGAACTAGATTGCCACACTTGCCAACGCAAGCTCGCAATGACCGGCGGAGAGTGTGGATTACCACGATTTACTTCGTAAATCTCGCAATGACGATATCTTAATTTAAAAGCTTTTGTGTAACAAAAGCAGTTAAACCTGTGCGAAGCACAGTACCTTGAACGTCGTAGGGGGCAAAATGTGCCTATATACGGCACTTTTGGAGTAAAAATAAAAAAAGGGGAGCAACTTCGTAATTCAAGCCTCCTTTCCCCTTTTTAAAGGAAATAGGAAAAACTAACTAAAAACATATTTTATTAATGTCATAAAAAACAGCTCTTTTTGAAAAAAATATCAACTATTTTTAAACTAAATCTATAAATTTGAACCGTTTTAAAGTAAGGGTTTATAAATTTGTGGTAGAATGACAGATAAAATTTTTTATAAAAAAAGGAAAATTTATGGCAAAAGTATGGAAATTTGGTGATAATATCGACACGGATATTATCATAGCGGCTAGATATTTAAACACTTCAGACCCTGATGTTCTAGCGAAATATATAATGGAAGATGCGGATAAAGACTTTGCTAAAAAGGTTCAAAAAGGCGATATTATAGTAGCTGGGGAAAACTTTGGAAGTGGAAGTAGTAGAGAGCACGCTCCGATTGCTTTAAAAGCGGCTGGAATTTCAGCGGTTATCGCAAAAAGTTTTGCTAGGATTTTTTATAGAAACAGCTTTAATACAGGACTTTTGATTTTGGAATGCAAAGAAGCTGATAAAATAGATGAAAATGATAGTTTAGAAATAGACGTTAACGGTGGGATTATTAAAAACCTAACTAAAAACGAAGAGTATAAATTCGAGCCAATTCCTGAGTTTATGCAAGAGCTTTTAAATGCTGGCGGACTTATAAAATACGCTAAAGAAAATATTTTAAGGAAATAATGTGAGTAGTTATAAAATTTGTGTGTTAAAAGGCGATGGTATAGGGCCTGAGATAGTTGATGAGGCTATAAAGGTACTTGATGTTGTAGCGGATAAACACAACTTTTCACTAAATTATGAGCAACTTCTAATCGGTGGAGAGGCTTATGATACTTTAGGTGACCCGCTTCCAGCTGAGACTTTGGAAGAGGCTCTAAACTCAGACGCTGTGCTTTTAGGAGCGATTGGCGGACCAAAATGGGATGAGCTTGAAGATAGAAGCAAAAGACCAGAAAGTGGGCTTCTAAGACTTAGAAAAGGACTTGGTGCATTTGCGAACTTAAGACCGGCAATTGTGTTTGATGAGTTAGTTGATGCTTCAACTATCAAGCCAGATATTTTAAAAGGCGTAGATATTTTAGTTGTTAGAGAGCTGACTGGTGGGCTTTACTTTGGCGAGCCAAGAAAAAAAGAAGAAAATAGAGCTTTTAACACTATGATTTACACAGTTGAAGAGATAGAGAGAATCGCAAAAGTAGCGTTTGAGGCAGCTCTTAAAAGACATAAAAAAGTAACTTTAGTTGATAAAGCAAACGTTTTAGAGACAAGCCAGCTTTGGCGTGAAGTTGTGACAAAAATGGCTAAAAAGTATGAAGATGTTCGCCTTGACTTTATGTATGTTGACAACGCTGCTATGCAGTTAATCAGAGATCCAAAGCAATTTGACGTTCTTTTAACAGAGAATTTGTTTGGTGACATTTTAAGTGATGAAGCAAGTATGATATGCGGTTCAATCGGACTTCTTCCAAGTGCAAGTATTGGCGGG
>JAAYPR010000030.1 GCA_012519705.1 Campylobacteraceae bacterium | reverse complement strand
TCTCTTCTCTTATAGGAACTATAAGTGGAGGATTAATAGACGGAGAAAGTGGTGCTAGTATAGGAAGCTCTATAGCAACAAGTGCTGATAGGAGTAATAGACAGCTTCATCAAGAAGAGATAGATTTAGCAAAAGCAAAATCAGCTGAATATGCAAGGCTAAAGGGAATTTCAGAAGATGAAGCATATAGATGGCTTATCATAGCAGGAGCTAGTAATGTAGATATTTTACATAACTACTCATTTAATCAAGAAGATGAAAACATAGCTGAAGCTAAAAAGTATCTAGAAAAATTTAAAAATCAAACATTTATAGATAAAAAAGGAGAAGTTCAAAACTACTTCGTAGCAAAAGATAGGGATTACTATAAGCCATATGTTTATCTGTATGAAACTGACTGGGGACAAACAAGAGATATTTTACAAAGTGCTTATTATCAAAGTCCTTATGAAACATTCAAGGATAAAACAGGTAAAACACTAGAGTATATATCTAATAATAAACTAGATACAGCTAAGTCAGTATTAAGCACTTTGGCAAGCTCGGCAATTGATTGTATTAAAAATCCTATGCTTTGTGCTTCCAATACTTTTCAAAGTATTGGAAATAATGCCATAGATGGAAGTTATGGAATAACATATGCTTCAATCCCAAGCTTTAGAGATGATTTAAACTCATACTATGGCTATAACGCTAGTGATTATTTATATGCCTTATCAACACTTCAAACAACAGGTTCTTTTTTAGAAGCAGCTGCTGTTGCAGGTGGAGTGGGTGCGGGTAAAAACATATTAGAAAATACGAGTAAAGGCGTTTTAAATAAAGTAGATGATATAGCAAATAGTATAGATGATGCGTTTGATTTATCTAAGTATCCGATAGGCAATGTGGGTGATGCTGGAAGAGCGGTAAATAAAATAGACACTCCAAACTCTAAGAATATTAATACTACTATAGCTAAAACTACAGATGAAAAAGCATTGGCAAAACAGACTGAGATTAAAGAGTTGTTTGATAAAGACAATGATAGAAAAGGTATAACTATAGGAAACACAACATATCTAGCAGATACTACAAATAAAGGTGGAGCTAAGGTGTTTACAAACGTATCAGATGGGGATATCTTTAATTACTTTAAAGAACTCGGCGGGGTTGATAAAATGCCAGATGTTAAAAAGGTTAATATAGCTGATAAAACATCTGATTTATATAGCATTAAGACCGATAAAGGCTCTTTTACACTTAGAAACAACTCAAAATCTAAACTACCTAATGGTAAAAAACCAAAATGGACTATTGATATTAAGCTAATTGATGGCAAAAAGGTAAGTAATTATGAAATCAAATTTGAATGACATAAAAAAAATTATTATAGAAAACAAAGATGAAATATTTAATATGCTATATGGTTCTTGGATAGACCAAATTCCCTGGTATTTATCTAGGGTTATAGATATAGATAGTAAGTATGTCTATGAATCATTTTTTATACTTTTGGAAATTTGGGCGCGTGAAAATAAAATAATATTTTTTCCACCAGAAGAGTTTTACAATAAGAAAATAAAAAAATATGCGACACCAATAAAAGAAAGGCAAGACTATAAAATTTGGGATATTTCGGTTAATGATATTATAAACTATATGCGTACTAAAATTCCAAAAGAACTTTATGCAACATTTAACCAAGATATTAGTGATGAATATTGCTTTGGTGACTTTTGTCCGAGAATTGGGTGGATAGATGAAAATGGCAATATTCAGTTTGATTTTGAATAAATTTAACAAATTTTAAAATGTTGCAAAATAGTAAGTGCGACAACAAGTTGGTTGAAACTATTAAGAATAACAATAAATGAAAGAATTATATAAAATTTATTTAAAAGATAATATATTGCAAGCATCAAAAACTCTGCATTTTTGCGGTAACGATATTTTGCCAAAACCATTTGCATTAAGCATTGTTCAATATGATGCTGATGATGGATTTTATTTGTTTTATCTTAATAAATTTGAAGAAGAGCAAACAGATACTTATCACGAAACACTTGAAGATGCATTCTCACAAGCTGAATTTGAATTCGGTGTAAAAAAAGAAGATTGGCAAAAGCAATGCTAAAACATTTAATACAATAAGAGATAAAGAGTGGTTGGAAATTTAGTGATAAAAAAGTTTATTATCAAAGATACTGATGATTTTAAATTTAAAGATTAATTATGTATGGAAATTAAAATATGAAAGTAAAATATATAAGTAAAGATAAAAATGAGGAATTTTCTACTATCATTGGAAATAAATACACAGTTTGTGCCATAATTATCCATAAACAATCCGGCTCTTATAAGGGCACTGTAAATTAAACTGTGTAAATCCTTGTAAACTATATTCTACTAAATCAAAAATTTAGTAGAATATCATAAATAATAAAAAAGGATTTACACCATGTCACTACTAGACAAAAAAGAGTTAGCTAAAAGATTAGCAAATGGAGAAAAGATTACTCCACAATCAATTATTGATGAGTTTAAATTTATTCTCAAAGATGTTAT
>JAAYPR010000029.1 GCA_012519705.1 Campylobacteraceae bacterium | reverse complement strand
TGTAAAAAACTTAAGCTATGTTTATGACACAGTAAAAATCACAAGAGATAAGCTTGCAAATGACAAAGCACTAATCGGCTTTGCAGGAGCTCCGTGGACTGTTGTAACATATATGATAGAAGGTGGAAGTACAAAAAGCTATGCAAAATGTAAAAAGATGCTTTACTCAGAGCCTGAACTTTTACATGAAATTTTAAAAACAGTAACTGAAATCACAAAACTCTACCTTGAAAATCAAATCAAAGCAGGCGTTAACGCAGTTCAAATTTTTGATAGCTGGGCAGCTGCTTTAGAAAAAGAGAAATTCTTTGAGTTTAGCTGGAAATATATCGTAGAAATTTGTGACTATCTGAAAAATAAATATCCTGAAATTCCAGTTATAGCGTTTCCAAAAGGAGTTGGAAGTTTCCTAGATGAGATAGATGGAAACTTTGATGTATTTGGCGTAGACTGGGGAACTCCGCTTGAGAGAGCAAGAGATATTTTAAGTCCTAAATACACACTTCAAGGAAATATGGAGCCTTGCAGGCTTTATGATAAAAAAGCTATAAAAGAGAGCGTTGAAAACATCCTAAGTATTATGAAGGGAAGACCGCATATTTTCAACCTTGGACATGGAATTTTGCCAGATGTTCCGGTTGAGCATGCAAAATACTTTATAAATTTAGTTCACGAACTATCTGCTAGATAAGTAAAGGACAAACTATAAAAGAGATAACTCTCTCGCTCTCAGGTGGTGCGGCACGTGGTGCGTACCACCTAGGAGTTTTGGCTAAATTTGACGAACTTGGTATCAAGATAAAGGCTCTCTCAGGTGCAAGTATAGGAGCTTTTGTGGCTGTGGCTTATGCAAGTGGTTTGAAGCCAAAAGAGATTTTAGAAATTATAAAAACTAGTGATTTTAAAAAAGCTTTTAAGCTAAATTTCCCGTTCAATAAAAGTTTTTTTAAAATTGATGTAGCTTCAAAAACCATTCAAAACTTAGTTAAATTTAGTGATTTAAAAGAGCTAAATACCCCAGTTTATATTTCAGCAGTTGATTTGGTAAGTGGGGAAGTTGTCTATCTAAATGAAGGGGAAATTTTAAAACTAGTTCTTGGAAGTTGTGCTATAACGCCAGTTTTTGAAGCTGTAAAATATAACGACTATCTTTTGGCTGATGGCTGTTTTAAAGACAACCTTCCTATAACTCCACTTAAAAAGTATGGTTTAGATATCTGGGCGGTTGATTTGCAACCTTTTGTGGGTAGTGGGAAGGGCGGAATTATAAGAACTACAAAACAAGCCCTTAAAATCGCACTTACCCCCTCAAGAGCTGAAATTTGCAAAAATGCTATCTATCTGACAAATCCAAATTTAAACAAATTTAGTCTTTTTAGCTTTAAGGAGTTTGACGCTCTTTTTGAGCTTGGCTACATTGACGCAGAAATCAAAATAAAGGAAAAGTATGACACTAACAGTATTTGACTTAGACAAAACTTTAATAAACGGCGATAGTTACGACCTATGGCATCAGTTTTTGCTAGAGAAAAACATCATAGATGAGAAGTTTATAGAAGAAAATATAAAAATGGGCGAGCTATACGACAAAGGCGAGCTTAATATGCTTGAATACCTAGAGTTTTCAGTAAGCTCACTAAAAAGCTTAAGCTTAGATGAGATAGATGCTTTGATGCCTGAGTTTTTACAAAGTAAAATAGAGCCGATAGTTTTCAAAGAAGCAAGAGGTTGGCTAGCAAATACAGAACCAAATTTGATCATCTCTGCAACGCCTGAGTATGTAGTAAAACCAGTTGCTAAGTTTCTAGGAGCTAAATACTCAATGGGCGTAAAACTAAAAGTAGAAAATAACTACTACACAAGCAAATTTCATGAGCCACTAACTTTTAGAGAGGGCAAAATTGATGGCTTAAAACTTCATATAAAAGAGCAGGGCTTAAACCCAAGTAAAGTAGTATTTTACACAGACTCTATAAACGACCTACCACTTTGTAAATACGCTGATGAGGTGTTTTGCGTAAACCCAGATGAAAAACTAGAAGCCGAAGCTCTAAAAAATGGCTGGGAGATATTAAGGCTAGGTTAATAAAATATTCCCAGCCGTCATTATTTGGTTTTCTATGAAAACCGTGGAGTCTAGACCTTAAAATTCACTCTCCACCGTCATTGCGAGGAGCGAAGCGACGTGGCAGTCTAACTCTTAAATTTCCAAAGTCGTCACTGCGTTGTCCTTTAGGCTGAAGCAATCCATTAGATAAAATCATAAGAAATTTATAAGATTTCTACTTAAGAAAAATTTGCATATGATTTTATAAAAATTTAACCATTGAATTTAGTTTAGAGTTTAACCTAGTTGATTGCCACGATTTTCCATTTTGCTTCAAATCTCGCAATGACGAGGTTAGTAGATAAAATTTGTAAGAAATTTTATAAAATCAAATTTATTAAAAATAAAATTTTAAAACCTAAATTTACTAAAACCACCATAGTCGTCATTGCGAGGTTTTCTACGAAAACCGCGGCAATCTAATTCTTAAAATTCTGGAGTTAAATTTAGCAACTAAATTTCCCCAAACAACATTTCCAAAAACGGAGTTGCCACATCCCTACTTTTGCCTATTTTTGGAAACAAGTGTATCATCATAGCAGGGTTAAAATTCGCCTCAATCACTGCGTAATTTTTCTCATTTATTATCATATCAATACCGCAAATCCTGCTTTTTAATGCCTTGGCTGACTTGATAGCGATATCTTTGTAAAACTCATCTATCTCATCAGTTTTATCTATGGAAATTCCACCAGTTGAGACATTTGAGTTTTTTCTAAGAGTTATTTCCTGTCCAGCTTCTAGCACGCTATCAAAACTAAAGCCTTGGCTTTCTATCCATAGTTTTACAGGTTCATTTTTCTTTACATAACACATCGGAGCGATATGTCCATCTTTTCTTTGTGGGTCTTGGTTTAAAATGTCAATGAGCTCTGAAATAGTACTTTTACCATCGCCTACAACTTTAGGTGGCTCTCTTTTTGAGATGGCTAGAACTTTGTCATCTTGCACGTAAAAGCGGTACTCCTCGCCTTTCACAAACTCTTCTATCAGCACAACGCTATCTTCACTAAAAGCATTTGTTAAAGCTTCTCTAAAATTATCAAAGCTTGGTTTTTCTTCAAAGATAGTAATCCCAAGTCCATAGTTTGTGTTTTGTGGTTTGATGACAAGCTTATCAAACTCATCGTAAACTTCAAGTGCCTCGTCAAAACCTGCAAAATCTAAAGACTTTGGAGTGTTTATGCCATTCTCGCTTAAAATTTTCTTCGTAACGCTTTTATTTTGCATGATAAAGTAGCTTATAAGAGAGTCTTTAGAGGACATATTTGCACTTTTTAAAATTTCCTGAGCGTCATCATAACTTAGTTTTATGATATTTTGGCTTCTATCTAAAATTTCAACCCCGATTCCCCTTGAAATAGCAGTTTTAATTAGACTTTGGGTCGAGAGTTCAAGCGTTTCAAAGCCGTGAAGAGAGTAGGGGTTTTGACTATAAATCTCTTTGTGTTTTCTAGCTAAGCTTAACCCAAACTCTAAAAACTCATCTTTGTTTTTACAAAGAGTTAGAACTTTACCAGCTAGAGTTAGCTTTGGATTATCTAAAGCTTTTTCTTTTTCATCTAAAATTTGAGCTAAATTTGTACTTTTTCCCAGCTTAGCTGAGAGTTCACGCATTGAGTTTAAAATTTCTTTTGCTTCACTCAAATTTACGCATTCACTAAAAGGATGCCCAAGTGTGGTTTTATCTTGAAGTTCATCCCCAGCCTTGCACTCTTTTTCAGGCAAAAATGCCATTAAAACTATAAAAAGCTTGATAAACTCTATATCATCTCTGTTTATCCCGTAAGGCTCAAATGGATTTAAGTCAAAATTTCTAAACTCTATGTAGTTAATCCGCTCTTTCTCATACCTTATCCTAACATCAACGTAAAGCTCTTGTTTAAAACTTATCTGGCCTTTTTTAAGAGCAGTTTTTATGCTTTTTTTGTAAGCATCCAGGCTCTCATAAGAGACATCGATTTTTTCGAGATTTTTATACCCAAATGGACTCTGCCTAAAAGAGCGAAACACATCTTTGTTCCCACCAGCTATAGCAAAAGGCGTCGCCCCCAAAAAGCAAGTAAGGATATAGCGGTATCTCATATAGTTTCTTGCTAGCTTCATATAAAGCTCATTTATAAGCTCATCTTTATTTGGCTCATCAGCATAAATTTCATCTAGAGTTTCCCTGTCAAAGCTAAAGTTATAGTGTATCCCACACATCAGCTGCTTTAGTTTGCCGTATTTTTTAGCTAGATATTTGCGGTATTTATAGGCTTCGGCGTTGCTTTTTTTAGCTATTTTTATATCGCTTTCTTTTGGTGTAGTCCCAGGAGTGCTAAAGCTCCACAAAAACTCGTCTTTATAAGAGTTTGAAACGATTTGATGAGAGGCTTTTAGGTATGAAAACAGCTCGTCAACGCTTTTTTTAGGCGGGGTTATTATCTCAACTTGGTTTTGGGCAAAGTCGGTTTGGATGTAAGGGTTTGAGTCTTTGAAGCTTTTAAGGTGCGGGGCTTGTGACATTTTGCCATTTTCATCCACCCTTAAACTCTCTCTTTCAAGCCCGATTAGAGCATTTTTATAAATTTTTGAAAATGGGTAATTTTTTTCATCCATAGTTTTACCCCTTTACTCTCTAAACTCGCAGACATTTCCAACCGCTTGATTGCAAGGAATTGCCGAAACAGAGTTGTTTGGTGAGCCGTCTATTAGTCTGTCAGAGTAGGCTAGGTAGATGAGAGTTTGGCTTTTTGGGTCATACATTCTAACAACTTGAGTTTTTTTAAACAGCACTGAGCTTCGTTTTTTAAAGATACTCTCTTTATCGCCGTCTATCTTTTCTTTTATGATGATTTTCTGGTCTGTTTGTACGCACGAAACCGAAGCGTTGCTTGTATCTTCTTCAAGTCCGACGATTTCGCTAGTTCCGCCTTTTTTAGCATAAGAAAGGAAGCATGTCACCCCATCAACTTTTGGGTCTTTTACGGAGATAACTTCGATTCTATCGTTTTTACCAAGAAGTTTCCACGCTGTAGTTACTGAGCCGATTTTGTTAATATCATCATCATTTGCAAAAAGTGAGCCAAGGCAAACTAAAAAGCCTAAAAGTAGTTTTTTCATATTTTATCCTTCTGTTTTTTAGATGATTATATATAAATTTGATAAATTCTAAGAAATTCTGCTGAAAAACTCTAAATTTGCTAAAATTTAGCTTAAATTATAAAAAACGCTTGACATTAATAAAAAAATCTATTATAATTACATTTCTTTTTTAAACGTTCCGGATTAGCTCAGCGGTAGAGTAGTCGGCTGTTAACCGATTGGTCGCTGGTTCGAATCCAGCATCCGGAGCCATTTATTTTAATTCCCTTTACGAAGATTTCACTTTAAAAACCATTTTTATCAAAAATACTTAAATAAAATCAGATAAATTTATTATTTAAAATTAATACTCTATATTCACATAATTAAACAAAATTAACAGCAATCAAATAAATACACCGATGTTTATACAGCTTACACTTAGCCAAATTTAAGTAAAATAACGGTTTGGTATAAAAAAGTGGATAAAATAGCTTTTTACAAAAAAATAAAACTAAAATTTTAACAAAAGACAAAAGCCACGATAAATAAAAAAACTATAGATAAAATAAGCGATGGATAAAAAATGATAAATAAAAAGGTTTTAAAATGACAATATCAGATATATTAAAAGACTCAAATTATAGTTTAGAGTTATTAGAAGATTATAAAAACGATTTAGAGATTATCCAAAAAGAGCAAAAAAGCGGATTAGTTCCGTATGTAGTTTGCAAAGTGCGGAAAAAGGATATAAGGCTAACACCTGAAGAGGTAGTAAGACAACTCTATCTTATAAAACTTCACGAAGAATACGGCTATCCTTATGAAAGGATGCAGCTTGAGTTTCCAGTACATTTTGGTAGAGAAGTAAAAAGAGCTGATATCGTGATAATGGATAAAATTCAGCCAACCGTTCCTTATATCATCATCGAAGTAAAAAAGCCAAAGCTAAAAGACGGCAAAGACCAGCTAAAAAGCTATTGCAACTCCACGGGTGCGACTATGGCGGTTTGGACAAATGGCAAAGAGATAGTTTATTATCACAGAAAAGACCCAAATTATTTTGAACCTATCCCAAACATCCCATCACAAAACCAAAGCTTAAAAGACATCTTAACCGAACGCGTAACGATAGATGATTTGATAGAAATAGATATTTTAAAAACTCAAAGAAGAAGTTTAAAAAGCGTCATTTTAGATATGGAAGATGAAGTTTTGGCAAATGCCGGCGTTGATGTGTTTGAAGAGGTTTTCAAGTTGATTTTTATAAAACTTTTTGATGAACTTCAAAACACTAGAAAACTCTCAACTCATTTAGAGTTTAGAAATTATGGAGAGAGCGACAGCGAATTAAAAGAAAAAATCGAAGAAATTTTTAAAAAAGCCAAAAAGCAGTGGAGTGGAATTTTTAACGATGATGAGAAGATAAAGCTTACCGCGTCGCATTTAAGCGTTTGCGTAAGCTCTCTTCAAGATGTAAAACTCTTTAACTCAAACCTTGATGTGATTGATGATGCTTTTGAGTATCTTGTAAATAAAACCTCAAAAGGCGAAAAAGGGCAGTATTTCACCCCAAGGTATGTGATAGATATGTGTGTAAAAATGCTAAACCCACAAGAAGATGAGTTTATGATAGATACAGCAAGTGGAAGTTGTGGTTTTCCTATCCATACTGTTTTTGAAGTGTGGAGAAAAATTTATGATGATTTAGGTATAGAAGAGTCGCATCTTTTTACAGCAGAGAAAAAGCACCCAAAAGCTTTAGAGTATGTAAAAGAAAAAGTTTTTGGGATAGACTTTGACGATAAAAGCGTGAGAGTTTCGCGTATGCTAAATATCATCGCAGGAGATGGACACACAAATGTTTTAAACCTTAACTCTTTGGACTTTGATAGATGGGAAGAGTCAACCAAAGATGAGGATTGGCAAGAAATTTACTTTGATGGTTGGCGAAGACTTAAAAAGCTAAGGGCTGATAAAAAAAGTGATAAATCATATGAGTTTGATATCGTCATGGCAAATCCGCCATTTGCAGGAGATATAAAAGAAAGTAGAATTTTACACAAATACGAACTTGGCAAAAAACCAAATGGCAAATTTCAAACAAAAGTGGGAAGAGATATTTTATTTATCGAAAGAAATCTTGAGATGTTAAAAAGTGGCGGAAGAATGGCAGTAGTTCTACCACAAGGTAGATTTAACAACTCAAGCGATAAATATATCCGTGATTTTATAGCTGATAAATGCAGAATTTTAGCAGTAGTTGGACTTCACGGAAATGTTTTCAAGCCTCACACAGGTACTAAAACATCCGTGTTGTTTGTGCAAAAATGGGATGATGAGTTATGTCCTAAAAAAGATGATTATCCTATATTTTTCGCAACTCAGCAAAAACCTAGTAAGGATAATAGTGGAGAGAAAATTTATCTAAAAAACGATGATGGCTCAAATATGCTAGATAATAACGGGCATTTGATAGTAGAGCATGATTTATACAATCACGACGGACTTACAAATGACGGTATCGCAGAAGCGTTTTTGGAGTTTGCTAAGAAAGAGGAGCTTAGTTTTGTGCGGGGAAAATAGATAGCCCATTTAATGAAGCTAAATACAAAGCTTTGTTAGATGGGCTTGAAGCAGTTGAGCTAAGACTTAGTGAGGTTTTGGAAGATAATGATACAAAAAGAATTGATAGTGAGTATTTTAAGAAAGAGTATTTATCTATTTTTAAAAAAATTTCAACAAAGCAAGATTTTTTTAAAACATTTGCTGAAATGGATATAAGAGTAGATGCAAGTGCTTTTTACCCATCGCTTGAACCATTTTATAATCAAGGAGATATACCATTTTTAAGAGTTGCGGATGTTAACACCCAGATTGATTATGAAGGCTGTGTAAAAATTCCACAAGCAGTTTTAGATGACCCATCTTTTAACACACTAAAAGTAATAAAAAAAGGTGATATTGTTGTAACCAAAGGAGGAAGCATTGCTAGAATAGGATTAATTAATCAAAATACAGCGGTTACAAGGGATTTGATATTCTTAAACTCTTCAAGTTTAAATAGTATAGATTATAAATTTTTATTTTTATACTTACTTACCAATATAAGTTATAATTTATTAATTCGCTCGTCATCTATGACAGCACAGCCCCATTTAACTATAGGTCTTGTAAAGAATTTACCAATTTTTAATCCCAATAATTCTTTTAAAAAGAAAATAGTTGATATATTTGATTTATCCGATAAAAAACTAGAAGATAGTAAAATTCTTTACAAAGAAGCTGAAGAGTTGCTTTTAGAAGAGCTTGATTTATTAAATTTCAAACCTAGCAATGAAAATATCTCTATAAAATCTTTTAAAGATAGTTTTGGAAATAGCGGACGACTTGATAGCGAGTATTATCAACCAAAATATGATGAGATAATTGAAAAAATAAAAAGCTATAAAGGTGGTTTTGAGTTTTTAAAAACAGCTTGTATTCTCAAAGATACAAACTATAGCCCAAAAGATAAGGAATATTATAAATATATAGAATTATCAAATATTGGAAATAATGGCAATATTACAGATTTTATATATGAATTAGGGCAGGATTTGCCAAGTCGTGCAAGAAGAAAAATAAAAACAAATGATGTAATCGTTTCATCTATTGAAGGTTCTATTGATAAGATTGCACTTGTAGCAAAAGAATTTGATAATGCGTTGTGCTCAACAGGTTTTTATGTATTAAATTCTAAAAAAATAAACTCTGAAACTCTACTTGTGCTTTTCAAAAATAGAGCTTTTCAGCAAATACTTAAACAAAATTGCTCAGGCACGATTTTAACTGCTATTAATAAGGATGAATTTTTAAATATCATTATCCCAATTATAGAAATTCCAACTCAAACCAAAATAGAAGAAAAAATCAAAAAGTCATTTGAGTTAAAAGAAAACTCAAAACAACTTCTAGACTTAGCAAAAAGAGCAGTTGAGTTAGCCATCGAAAAAAATGAAGATGAAGCTATGAATTTTATAGAAGAGGCACTAAATGAATATAGATAAAAAATATCAAGTTTTTGTTAGTTCAACATATACAGACTTAAAAGATGAAAGACAAGAGGTTATAAAAGCACTTTTAGAGCTTGACTGTTTTCCTGCAAGTATGGAGTTTTTCCCTTCAACCGATGATGACCAATGGACTTTGATAAAACAAGTAATTGATGATTGTGATTACTATATCGTAATTATCGGCGGAAGATATGGGAGCTTAAGTAGTGAGGGAATCAGCTATACTGAAAAAGAGTATAGATATGCACTTGAAACAGGAAAGCCAATTATAGCTTTTTTACATGAAGACCCAGATTCGCTTCCAAAAAACAAAAGTGAGCTAAACCCTGAAACCTCAAATAAACTTGAAGAATTTAAAGAACTTGTTCAAAAAAAGATGTGTAAATACTGGAAAGATGCGGTAGATCTTGGTTCTGTTGTTAGTAGAAGTTTTATAAAACTTCAAAAATCACATCCCGCCATTGGATGGGTCAAGGGCAATTTAGTGCCTGAAAAAGATAGCTCTATCGAAATCCTTGAGCTTAAAAGAGAGATTGAGAGACTAAAACAACAACTCGAAGATGCAAAAACAAAAGCACCAAAGGGAAGTGAAAATTTAGCTAAAGGGGATGATGAGGTAACTTTAAAGTATATTTGTAAATTAAATGATGGAACAACTTTTTATGATTCTTATTTGAATAGTTCTGTAAATACAACTTGGAATGATATTTTTGCTCAAATTGCCCCTCTTCTGATAAGTGAAATGGATGAGTGGCAGATGAGAGAAACTCTCAATAGGCTTATTAAGAAATTATGCATAGAGACTTTAAAAAATAATAAAGAGTTAAAAGGATATAAAATTAAATCTTTTGAAATAAACGAAGATGACTATCAGACTATAAAAGTACAGCTTAGGGCACTCGGTTTAATGGTTCAAAGTGATAAAAAAAGAGCAGTATCGGATAAAAAAACATATTGGACATTAACTCCATATGGAGATACAGTTATGAATCAATTAAGAGCAATAAAAAGAGAGCAATAGTAAGTTGTTTAAATTTAACAGAGCAACACAAGACAATTAATAGGTAAAAAATATACTTTTTATTAAATTTAGTAAAAAATTGCAGTATAGATTTATTAGTAGATTTGGATAATCTCCCAAATTTCACTTCATCAAATTATTTTTATTTAGCTTAAAAACATTCTAATCGTTTGAATTTACATGATGATAAAAGGTGTCACCACTGAAAAGTAAAAAACCGAATATTTCCCAAATATTTAAATAATTATAAAACTTTAGTAAATTTTAAGATTTATAAGGTTATAATTTCGCTAAGATTTTTGATTATAAATATCAAAATAGAGTTTAATTTATACAATATATAATTTAGGATATGAAAATGAGCTTGTTTGACGGTAAAAAAGGTAAAAAATATAAAATTGTAAATATAAACGCTGAAGGAAAAGTGTTTTATAAACTTCTTGATATGGGCTTTGTAAACGGAGTTACGACAGAGGTTGTAAGAAGAGCACCGTTAAATGACCCAATCGAGTTAAAAATACACAACTATTTGATAACCTTAAGAGGAAGCGAAGCAAGGCTTATAGAGGTTGAAGAAGTATGAATGTAAAAATAGCCGTTGCCGGACAGCCAAACTCTGGAAAATCAACGATTTTTAATATGCTAAGTGGCATCCGCCAGCACGTTGCCAACTATCCAGGTGTAACTGTTGATAAAAAGTCAGGATTTTTCTCATATAAAGAACTAGATATTGAGATGGTGGATTTACCAGGGACTTACTCATTTAGCTCTTACTCTTTGGAAGAAAAAGTGGCTAAAAAGGCTGTTTTACAAGAAAATCCAGACATCATAATGAACATCATAGATGCTTCAAATTTAAAAAGAAACCTATATCTTACATTTCAGCTTTTAGAGATAGGCACTCCAACTATCGTTGTTTTAAATATGATAGATGTTGCCGAAAATAGAGGCATGGTTATAGATAAAGATGAGCTTTCTAAAATGTTAGGATGCCCTGTCATCTTTGCAAGCGGGAAGAAAAAGATAGGAAAAGATGAAATTCTAGAAGCGATTTATAACATCGCAAATAAAAAATATGAGTATGAAGAGTTTAGGATAAACTATGAAGAGCTTGAGGAGAGCATAGAAAGCCTAGAGAGCAAAATAACCGCTGATTTTAATGTCTCAAAAAGATGGCTTAGTATAAAGGCATTAGAAGGCGATAGTGTTGTTTTTGAGTTTTTAAATGATGAGAAATTTAAAAATGAAGTTGAGAAAGAAAGAGCTAAATTTAAAGAAAAGTATAATAAAAATATAGAAAGTTTTTTAGCAGCTTTTCGGTACGACTCTGCCGAGCTTGTGACATCAAAATGCCTAAAAGAGACAAAAAAAGAAACTCTTACTTTAACTGATAAAATCGATAAAATAGTACTAAACAGATGGTTATCGTTTCCGATACTGTTTTTGATAATAGTCGCTATTTACGAGCTTGCTATAGTTCAGGGCTATGCTATCACCAACTATACTTGGCCAATTCTTGCAAGTATTAAAAACTTTGTTGTGGACATAACCCCAGCACCTGATATCATAAACACATCTTTGATTTCAGACTTTGCGGTTTGGATAGTAAATAGCATGAACGCCCTTTTAAACTATTTGCCGATATTTTTTATACTATTTGCGTTGATTGCGATTTTAGAAGACGTTGGATATATGCCTAGAATGGCGTTTATCTTAGATAGAGTGTTTAAGAAATTTGGACTTCATGGGCAAAGCACCTTGCCACTTGTTTTAGGCGGGGCATTTGTTGGTGGATGTGCAGTTCCTGGACTTATGTCAACTAAGGGAATAGCTGATGATAGGGCTAGGTTAGCGACCATTTTTACAGTTCCTTTGATGAACTGTTTATCAAAAGTACCGTTTTATACCTTGCTTTTAGGTGCATTTTTCCCTACTCAAATAGGGATAATGATGTTTTATATCTCAACTGTGACTATCTTTACAGCGATGATACTAGCTAAAATTTTAACATCAACAGTGCTTAAAACTAGAGAAACGGCACCTTTTATAATGGAGCTTCCAACTTATCACGTCCCAACTATAAGAGGAGTTTTTGGAAGAGCGTTGGAGAGAGTTTGGGTTTATATCAAAAAGGTTGTAACCGTTGTTTTAGCGGTTGCGGTTATACTTTTTGCTCTGCTTCAGTTTCCTGGGCTTGGTAAAGAGGATAAAGCTAAATTTGATAGTCAGGAGAGCATCGCACTTCAAGATTTTGATAAAAGTATAAAAGAGAGCATTTATTATGAAAGTTTTGATGAGAGGGCTGAGGTTTCAAAACTACTAAACGCTTATGATGCATATAGAGCTAAAAAAATGGCTGGTGCTAAGGGCGTGGATGAGAAATTTGAAGCAGAAGATAAGCTGATATTTACCATTCTTAGACCTCAGGGCGACAAAGATGCAACGACTATAAATAGAGCTCTTAGAAAACTCTCAAATGAGAGAAATAGGATTTTAAGAGAGCAAAAAAACATAAAGATTGAAAAGTCTCTTCTTGGAAGAGCTGGAAAAGCACTAGAGCCGGTTACTCAGTATGCTGGGTTTGACTGGAAGATAAACGTTGCTTTTTTAGCTTCATTTGCAGCTAGAGAGTCGGCGGTTGCAACTGTTGGAAGTATCTATGAGACAGGCAAAAGCCAAAGACCTGAAGAGATGGTAAGAGAGGGAAGTGGATATACACCACTACACGCTGTTGCGATTATAATCTTTATGCTTTTATCGCCACCTTGTATAGCAGCGATGGTTGTTGTAAAGCTTCAGTCAAATAGCTGGAAATTTATGCTACTAGCGATGCTTTCACCATTTGCTCTTGGGATGATAGTTTCAGCAACTGTCTTTAGTCTAGGGGCGTTCTTTGGAGCAAGCGGGTTTGTGGCTATGAGTGTTTACTACTTCACAACGGTTGGAGTAGCTTTACTGCTAGGATTTCTTCCTGAAAAGAGAAGAAACTGGCATGGTGGATTAAGTAAAAATAAAATAATAAATTAAAGGAGAAAATATGAAGAAAATTTCATTAGTTTTAGCATTAGCTTTAAGTTCAAGTTTTGCACACACAGCTTTAATGGGTTGCTTTGACAACGGAGATGGGACTGTTACTTGCGAAGGTGGATTTAGCGATGGTTCGAGTGCAAAGGGAGTTAAGTTTAGAGTAGAACAAAACGGAAAAGTTTTGGTCGATGAGAAATTTGATGATAATAGCGAAGTGACTTTTGATAAACCAGAAGGCGAGTATCAAGCTATTTTAGATGGTGGTGAAGGACATAGCGTTACGATCAAAAGTTCAGATATAGCTGAGTAAATTTGCTTAGATATCTAGGATGTCAAATTTAGTTTGCTTAGCTAAGTAGCTAAATTTGATGTCAGATTTTAAGTAGTAAAATTAAGTTAATAAGTAAAAAAATAAATTTAAAAAAAGGATATAAATTGAGAAAGATTATTATTTCAACAATCGCAGCGGGAGTTTTAGCAAGTTCAGCTTTTGGACATTTTCAAATGGTTTACACACCAGAAAGTGCTTTAGAAAAAGGTGCAACCATCCCTGTAAAGCTAGTTTTCAACCACCCATATGCTGATGAACATACTATGGATATGGGACTTCAAGCAGACGGCAGTATAAGAGAGATAGAGGAGTTTTATGCCATTCATAAAGAGAAAAAAACTGACTTAAAACCTGAACTTAAAAATATGGTTTTCAAAGGCAACTCAAACGAAGGCAAAGGCTATGAAACTAACTACAAAGCTCAAAGAATGGGAGACCACGTCTTAGTAGCAGTTCCAGCACCTTACTATGAAGCAAACGAAGACGCTTACATCCAACAAATCACAAAAGTGGTTGTAAACGTAGCTGGAGCACCAACTGACTGGGACGCAGAACTTGGCTTAAAAGCTGAAATAGTTCCACTTACAAAACCATACTCGATTTGGGCTGGAAGCACATTTACAGGCATTGTAAAAAGCGAAGGCAAACCAGTTCCATACGCTGAGATAGAAGTTGAGTATCTAAACTACGATGTTGATGTAAAAGCTAACAAAATGGACAAAAAAGCTAAAACAACAGCTCCACAAGATAGCTTTGTAACTCTAACTATCAAGGCAAACAAAGACGGTGAGTTTACATTTGGCATACCAAAAGCTGGATGGTGGGGATTTGCAGCTCTTGGAGTTGGAAGTGATGATGAGTTTGATGGCAAAGAGTTAAGTCAAGACGCAGTTATCTGGGTTCAGGCTAAAGAGATGAAATAAGGGGAAATTTCCCCTTATTTATTTAAGGAGAGATAATGGAAGCACTATTTTTAGTAGTAGTTACAGCTTTTGCTGGAGCTTATCTTTACTTTAAATTTAAAAAATCAGGCGGCTGTAGTAATTGCGGCTCTGGTGGTTGCCAACTAAAAAAGCATAAATAACTTGCTTAATAGGATAAGAGTTTAAGGCTCTTATCTTAGAATTTCATATAAAATCAATACAATAAATTTAGATAAAATTTTTACCTTTTAAACACAATCTATTTTTAAAGTTTTATTTTGTATAATAGCCAAGTATTCTTGGAAAGAACACTGCATTTTGAAATAATAGTAGCTTGTGTAAAGGATAGGGATGGCTATGTATAAACTTGTAAACAGTGAACTAATCAATTTTGGCTTAATAGAGAATGTCAAACTAAACACCGTTAGTCAAAACACCTACAAAGACAAGGGTTTTGTGCCTGTAAGTACTGAAGTTGTGTTTGTAAATGCGGATAGCAAAAAATCTAGTCATATAGTTTTTAATCTAGGAGTACTTTTGTCAGATGAGGAGGGCTTAGAGTTTTTAGAGCTTTTGCTAGAGAAAGTAAATAGTTCTGATAGTAAAATAAGTCTTAATGAGCTTGTTGAGGAAGTTAGAAAAAAATAATTAATTTTACTAAATTTATAAGTGTGAAAACAGATGCTATTTATCACAGGTGACACTCATGGCGGATACCACCATGATGTTAAAAAGCTTATGAGCTTTAAAGCAAAAAGTGGAAATTTGACCAAAGATGACTATTTGATAATTGCTGGGGATTTTGGATTTATCTGGTATAAAGGCGAAAATCAACACGAACTTAAATGGATGAGATTTTTTAACAACCTAAAATGCACAACTCTTTTTGTAGATGGAAATCATGAGAACTTTGATAGGCTTAATAAATTTGAAGTTAGCAAGTTTAAAGGTGGTAAAGTTCATCAAATAAGCGATAGCGTGTATCACTTAATGAGAGGTGAAGTTTTTGAACTTGACGGACGCAAAGTCTTTACTATGGGTGGGGCATTAAGCATAGATAAAGATAGTAGAGTGCCTGGCAAAAGCTGGTGGGAAGATGAAGCTATAAAGACAAGCGATATGCAAAACGCTTGGCAAAACTTAGCAAAACATGATAACAAAGTTGATATCATAGTAACTCACACTTGCCCAAATAGTATAATGAGCAGTGTTGAGCTATTTGGTTCAAAGAAATTTAATGACATTTCTAGCTTTTATCTTGATGAAATTTATAAAAAAGTAGAGTTTAAAAAGTGGTACTTTGGGCATTTTCATCAAGATATAATTATAAGCGATAAATTTAGAGCTGTATATAATGATATAGTTCAAATTTAAAACTTGCTTAATTTCATTATTTTTTGATATAATTCAGTTTTAGCTCTAAGGCTTAGAGATTACAAAACAAAATTTACTATAAAATTTTTGCTTATTAAATTTACAAATTCATTGTTAAAAAGGAGAAAATATGAAATTTCTTAAAGTTGTAGTAGCTTCGCTACTGTTGGCTTCATTTGCAAACGCAGAGGTAAAAACTGAAATTAACTTCGCTGGTTCATCTACGCTTGCCCCAGTTGTTGCTAAAATTTCAGATGATTTTAGCAAAGAGTATCAAACTTGGGATAAAGTTGATGCTGCTCTGCCAAACAAAGAGATAAAAGTTTATGTCTCATCTGGTGGTTCAGGTGCTGGAGTTAAGGCGGTTTTGGATAATACTGCTGATTTTGGAATGTTAGCAAGAGGGCTAAAAGATAGCGAAAAAGAAAAACTAAAAGACCCAAAAGTTTATCTACTTGGGATGGACGCTCTAACCATAGCGGTAAATCCACAAAACGATGTTATCAAAGCAAAAGGTGGAAATTTAACAAAAGATGAGATAGTTAAAATTTTCTCAGGTGAGTATAAAACTTGGAACGATGTAGATAGCTCACTTCCAAAAGATGAGATTGTTATCGTTACTAGAGATTTAGCTGGCGGGGCTCATGAGGTTTTTCAAGACAATATCATGAAAGATGTAAAAGTTAGTAAAAACGTTATCCAAGCACCATCAATGGGAGCTTTGGTTTCAAAAATAATTGAAAACAAAAACGCCATAGGATACGCTTCTTTTGGTATAGCTAACCAAAACGCTGGAAAATTAATTCCGTTAAAAGTTGATGGTATCGAGCCAAGTGTAGAAAATATCGAAAACGGCTCGTACTATGTTTCACGTCCTTTAATCGTTGTAAAAGACGGGGAACTTAGCAAAACAGATCAAGTTATAGTTGATATGCTTCTTTCTAAAAAAGCTAAAGAAACTATAGATGAAATGGGCTTTTTACCATCAAAATAATCTTAAAAGCCAATGAGAGCAGCAAGAAAAAGTTTTAAACTTTCTATCTATTTTTTTACCATCTTATCGGTGGTGATGCTTATAGTTTTCGTTGGCTTTTTGATAACGAACTCTTTTAGTTTTTTTAAAACGCACTCTATTTTAGAGTTTTTATTTAGCTCGGAATGGGACGCAAGGGACGGAAATTTCGGGCTTTTTTATATACTTTTAGCAAATTTCTTTATCGCAATTTTGGCTTGTTTTATCTCATCTTTTTTTGCTTTTGGAACTACGCTTTTTATCTGCTTTTATGCTAAGGGGGTTTTAAAAATAGTTTTAAACTGGATGATTGAAATTCTAGCTGGGATTCCATCTATCATTTATGGTTTTTTTGGGCTATTTACCATAGTAAAACTCATTGAAAATGGACTATCTTTATCGGCTGGAGAGTCGGTTTTAGCGGGGAGTTTGATACTTAGCATTATGATTTTACCGTTTTTTACAACTCATATGATAAAAAGTGTAAACTTAGCAAAGGATAGGTTTTTAAAAGACTCTGACTCTCTTGGGGTTAGTAGAGGGTTTTTTATAAGAAATATCATCATAAAAGAGTGTTTTTTGGCTACCATCACAGGGTTTATTTTAGCTTTTTCAAGAGCAGTTGGCGAGACGATGGCTGTGATGATGGTTATAGGAAATACGCCACTTTTTCCACATATTTTATCCAAAGCCCAAACTATACCATCTTTGATAGCTCTTGAAATGGGGATGAGTGAGGTAGGAAGTTCGCACTATTACGCATTAATAGCAAGTGGGTTGGTGCTTTTTGTTTTTGTGGCACTACTAAATTTACTCATTTTTATCTTAGAGAATAAAACGAAAAAGAGTGAAAATGCGTAAATTTAAAGATTTTATTATTATATTTTATGCCTATTTTTCAGCACTTTGTGTTGTGTTTGTGGTTTTTACGCTATTTTATTTTATAATATCTCGTTCAAATTTAAGCATAGAGTTTCTAACCACAAACCCAAAAGGGCTTATTTTAGGACAAGAAGGCGGAGTAAAAGATGCGATAATCGGCTCACTTTTACTTATGCTTTTAGCCATGCTGATTTCAGGGATTTTAGGTATAAGTTGTGCTATTTATAGAGTTGTTTATTGTAAAAATAGGTTTATAAAAACGGCTTTAAATTTCATCATCAGAGCTATCGGCTCAGTTCCGTCAATCCTTATTGGGCTTTTTGTCTATGGGTTTTTTATAGTTAGTTTAAATATCCCCAAAAGCCTGCTAACTGCAAGTATAGCTTTAGCTATGATGGTTTTTGCCTTTGTTGAGTTAAGTGTTGAAAAAAACATATTAGAGATAGATAAAAACGCTATAAAAGATAGCTACTCTTTGGGCGTTGATAAAACTTATATGGTGTTAAATTTGCTCTTGCCGCTTATAAAAAACAGCATTATCTCAACTCTTATTTTAGCTGGAAGTTATGCTATCGGAGCGACTGCGCCGCTTCTTTTGACAGGAGCTGTTTTTATGGCAAGTCCAAGCGGACTTTTATCGCCTATAATGGCACTACCTTTTCACCTTCACATGCTACTAAATCAAAGCGTTAGCTCAACTAATGCTTATAGTTCGGCTCTTGTTCTTATGCTTATTTTGGTGATTTTACATATAATTTCAGCCCTTATTTCACAAAAAATTGGAGAAAAAATTGTCAAACGTTTTATCTATAAAAAATCTTAGTTTATACTACAGTGAAAATTTAGTCCTAAAAGAGTTAAACTTAGAAATAAAAGAAAATGAAATAGTCTGCATCATGGGAGCTTCGGGGTGTGGGAAATCAACTTTTTTAAAAGCGTTAAACGGCTTTTTAGAGGAGTGCGGGGGAAGGTATGAAGGCGAAATTTTATTTAAGGGCGAGAGCATAAAAACCAAAGATAGAATTTGGCTAAAACGAAAAATGGCTATGCTTTTTCAAGACTCAAAACCGTTTGATTTAAGCATAGAAAAAAACCTAACTTATGCTATGAAATTTTACGAAGGCAAGATAAAAAACAAAAATGAGAGACTAAAAGAGCTTTTAAAAAGTGTAAATTTATATGGCGAAATAGGGGACAATCTAAAACAACCTGCTAAAAATCTCTCAGGCGGTCAAAAACAACGCCTTTGCATAGCTAGAATGCTAACAACTTCACCTGAAATACTCATCTTTGATGAGCCATGTTCATCTCTTGATATGAAAAATATGCTTATAATCGAAGAGCTTTTGCTAAATTTATCTAAAAAATACACCATCATCATCGCAACTCACAACCTTGAACAAGCAAAAAGGCTTGGTGGTAGGATTGTGAGGCTTGGGTAAAGTAGAAAAATTGTTATAAATTTGCTTAAATTTATAAAACAAACAGGGCTCTAGTTAGGCTACAAAAACAAAAAACTTAAAAATCCAATAAAATCCCCAATTTCCTTGAAATATTGAGATTATTTCGCTATAGTTCGGAAATTTATTTTTAGGAGAATTGTTTATGACATATGATGAGTTAGAACTTGAGGCTTATCTACTAGAAGTTTTAGAGGAGTATAAAGATTTTGACCATATGGACGATGAGGAATTATACGAACTTATGGTTAAAGTTGCGGGCTTTATGGATGATGATTATGAGGAAGCATACGAGTATGTGACTCAGTTTTGTCCGATTGATAAAAAAAGAATCCTAGCCCTTGATCTTCCTAAATAAATCTAATTTATTATAACAGCTGCGATGGCAAATCCGCCGTCGTGGCTTATGCTTAGACTTGAGTTTTTTATCCCAAATTTTTCTACTATTTCGTCTTTGAACTTTAATTTTGGTGCGTTTTTATTATCTTTATAAATTTCAACATCTAAAAACGAAAACTCACTTCCAATGCCTGTGCCTAGGGCTTTAGAAACTGCTTCCTTTGCAGCGTAAAACCCAGCCAAACTCTCATCATTTTTTATTAGCTCTATCTCGTCTTCGTTTAAGAAGCGATGCAAGAATTTATCACCAAATTTAGCTTTTAAATTCGCGATTCTACTAACTACAACTATGTCTATACCTATCATTTTAGTCCTTTAAATTTAAAGGCTATTATTTCTAAAATTTGCTTGAGAGTTGGTAAATTTGAGTGAAATTTGATGGGTAATAGTTAAATTTACTTCTACCAGTCATTGCGAGCTTGCGTTAGCAAGCGTGGCAATCCATTTGAATAAATTTTGAGTTAAATTTAGAATTAAAATTTTTGTTGAATTTAAAGGTTTTATTTTTTAAATCTATCGATATGAATTTCTTTAAGTAGAAATCTTATAAATTTATCAAGCTTTTATTTTATGGATTGCTTCGTCGCTTTGCTCCTCGCAATGACGTGTAGTAGATGTTTTTATAAATTTGGCTTTAAAACTTATTTTAAATTCAAGGTAAAGATTGCCACGATTTTCTACGGAAATCTCGCAATGACGGGCAGAACGTGTTTTTATTGAACTTTGGTTTTAAATTTAGATATTTTCCACCAGTCATTACTAAAAGTAAAAACTAAACAGATCACTCTCCATCGGTCATTGCGAACGATAGTGAAGCAATCTAGTTTTTAAATTTTGAAAGTGAAATTTGGCAAATTTAGCCCTAAGTCTCTTTTTGAATTCAAGGTCTGGATTGCCACGATTTTCTACGAAAATCTCGCAATGACGAGTGGGTGAAATTTCTCTTTTTGTAGAATGTTAGCCCTAAATTTAGGGCTAACATTTAAAAAGCAGTATAAAATCTTAGATTAAGATTTTTCTTGTACTCTCCAAGTGTTTAGGTCGATACCTGATTTGCCAGGTGCGATGATGTTGTTTGGATCAAGTGCTTTTTTGATTTTGTGGAACGTATCTTGCATCGCAAAACCAAATGTCGCTCCAACTTCATCCATATGTCCTGTATTTGTTCTATACATTCCATAGCCTTCTTTTGCAAACTCTTGGATTAGCTCGCTAAATGCAGCTTTAGCGTTAATCCTTTCTTCCTCGTTTGTTCTATCATAAACAACGTCAACGATGTGGTGTAGGTCTCTCATACCAACGATGAACTCACCAACATAGTCAAGTCCGTATTTGTTTAGAATTTTCTTAGCTAGGTTTTTTTGTTTTAGGGTATGGTCTCCAGTAGCTGGTGCAACAGGTGCAAACCACATACTTCCTCCACCTCCTTTCCAGTTATAAAGGCTAAACTCTTGTAAGTTTGGCTCACCTTTCATTAGACTTGCTCTATATCTAAAAATCGGGTCATGCCCCATATCTTCTTCAGTGTGGTAGGTAACATCTGGTCTATCGGCAAATACTGACTGAACTATTTTCCAGTTATGTTCAACTGTAACTTCATCGCCATAAAGTGCAGCAAATACTGTCCAAGCACCAAGTTTATGCTCTTTTCTAAGTTTTGCAAGCTCTTCGTCTGTTATATGACCTGGTCCTGTGTGGTAGTCACCTCTGTTTGCAACGATTGGTGCTTCATAAACAGTACTACCTATCGTAAATGAGTTAGGGATGATGTTTGCAAGTCTTAATGGAAGTAGTTTATCAACGATGTCAACTACGTCTTCTTCTTTAGGGAAGCTTATAGAAAATGGTTTATAAACAGGCGGTTCTGGCATTAACCAAATGCCCATTTTTGTGATAATTCCATAGTTTGATTGAGTGAAAATTCCATCTAAATATGGTCCATAACCCCATTTAAATACTTGCCATGAGTTTGAGTTTTCTATCCCACCCATACCAGTTCTTAGAACTTGTCCATCAGCTAGGACAACTTCCATGCCGCATTGAAACATAAAGTGTTCACCATAAGGAGTATAGCCAACGCCCCTATCAGCTGTGTTTCCAAGAGGTCCTGCGATTGCACTTGGAGCTGAGAAACTTAACCATAGTGGGATATTTCTCTCTTTTAGATAGTCGTATAAATCCTGATAAGTAACACCAGGCTCAACCAAAGCATAGCCTAGCTTTTCGTTTACTTCAAGGATTTTATTCATTCTACCTAAGTCAAGCAGGGCTGTTCCAGTTCTTGCAGGTGATGTTGAGCCATAGCCTAGGTTTTTACCAGTTGAGAACGCCCATACGGGAACTTTGTATTTGTTACAAACTTCTAGGATAGCTTGAATTTCTTCAACGCTTTTTGGAGCCATAGCGATGCTTGGCATAAGGTCTTCGATTTTTGTAGCCATCATAACTTTTGTATATGGTGCCATCTCTTCTTTTGTGATGTAGATGTTTCTTTTACCTACTATTTTAGTAAACTCAGCAACCGCTTTATCCATAATCTCTTCAGTTACTTTTGGTGGTAAGCTTAAATATTTAGACATTTGTTACTTCCTTTTTTTGAATTATAAATGATACAAGTTTTACATCTTTTTGAGTAAAACTCTCTACTTTTTGTGAGTTTGAGTTTCTAAAGAAACTTTGACTAAAGTCTCCACTTCCAAGTGCATAACCTATCATATATGACCAGTTTTCATCTTTTAACAGTGATGTTGTCGTGTTAAAAAACGATTTTGATAGACCGTTTGCATTAGCTAGGTGAGTAAGTTTTTCACCAGCTGAGTTGTGGAAAATTTGCATTTCAAAAGTGCTGTTGTGTCTTTTTAGTAGTTCAGATAAAATCACAAAGTTTGCATTATCTAAAATTCCAACTACTTTTTTAGCATCACCTTTAACAAACTCATTTTCTAAAATTTTACGTGAATCTGAGAAATTCCCTGCAAAATCAACTTCTCTTACTACTTTATCATAAACTTTAGTTTCATTTAAGCCATCAAGAAAACTCTCCTTTTCTCTTGAAACTAAAACTAAAAGCTTCTCTTTTCCCGCGTTGTTTTTTATTTCATTAGCATTTAGGCTAACTCCAAGTGTGCTCATAGCCCACAAGGCTCCCATGCCTTTTAGTGCCAATCTTCTTTTTTCATCTACTATCATTTGAAACGTGCCTCAATTTTACCTTTAGCTAGTTCGGTAGCTAGTTCTTTTAGAGTTGCACTATCTATTTCAACCTCTCTAAATGGTGGCATAGCGTTAAAACCGTGTCTAACTAAATCAAAAATATACTCAGCTCTTACCTCTACAACATCTTCCGGGTAAGCCTCATTGATGTTATAGTGCTTCGCAACGCTTATTTCGTGGCAATATGCACAGACTTTGTCGTAAGCTTCTTGTGGGCTTTTCCAGTTTCTTTCAATTTCTTCTTTTGTTTCAGCAGAAAAAGCAGAAAGTGGTAGCAAAGAAGCAAAAATCGTTGCTAAAACGGCCTTGCCTAAAGATTTTTTTGTAAGATCTTTTAGCATCTCATCTCCTTATAATGAATTAAAACAAATCAATTGTCTTACGGCAAATTATAATGTTAATATAGTAAATAAAGATTAAAAACTTTAAAAATATTTTAATATGTGTTCAAAAAGTAACACTTTTGTTAAAAAAACAAAAATTTATAACAGTTTTACTAAAAAACAACAATTGTTAACAAAACAAAATGTATAATCTGAAAAATTAAATTCAACAGGAGAGTATTATGAAAGAATACAAACTATATATAAATGGTGAGTTTAGAAGCTCAAGTAACAATCAAGTGGCTGAGAGTATCAACCCGGCTGATGGTTCTGTTTTTGCTAAATTTCATCTAGCAAGTAAAGAAGATATCGAGCTAGCGATTGATAGTGCGTATAAAGCACAAAAAGCGTGGGCTAAAACAACTCCAAGAGAAAAAGAGGCTCTTTTATTAAGAGCAGCTGATATTTTTGATAGACGTGCTGCGGAGATTAGGGAAATTCTAATGCGTGAGAGTGGCTCAACTGTTGCAAAATGTAACTTTGAAATAGGCGTTGTAAGCGATATTTTAAGAGTTGCAGCAGGTGAGGCAAGAAGAGTTGGCGGATATACATTTGTTTCAAATGATGAGAATGTGTTTTCTTACGCGATTAGACAGCCACTTGGCGTAGTTGCTGGAATTTCACCGTTTAACGCACCGATGATACTAAGCTCTAAAAAGTTCGCGTTCGCTCTTGCAGCTGGAAATACCTTTGTTTTAAAACCATCAACAAACGCAGCAGTTTGCGGGCTAATCTTTGGAGAAATTTTTGAAGAAGCTGGGCTTCCAAAAGGTGTTTTAAACATCATTCCATGCTCAAGTTCAGTTTTAGGCGATACTTTCCAAGAGGATAAAAGAATCGCAAAAATAACATTTACAGGCTCAACAAAAGTTGGAGCTCACATCGCTCAAAGTGCAGCAAAATATATGAAAAAATGCACATTTGAACTAGGTGGCAAAAGCCCTGTTCTTGCACTTGAAGATGCAGATGTTAAATACGCAGTTGATACAGCGTTTTTTGGAATTTTCATGCACCAAGGGCAAATTTGTATGGCAGGATCTAGAGTTATCGTTCATGAGAAAATTTACGATGAGTTTTGTGAGATGTTTGCTAAAAAAGTTGATTCACTTCAAGTTGGCGATCCATCTGATCCTAAAACAGTTATCGGGCCGCTTATTTCAGGAACTCAGTGTGGGTTTATCGATGGGCTTGTTAGCGACGCAAAAAGCAAAGGTGCAAGAGTTTTAACTGGATTTAGACACGAGGGTAATTTCTATTGGCCAACAACTGTGGCTGATGTAACGCCTGATATGGATCTGTTTAAAACAGAAGCGTTTGGGCCAGTTGTAGCTATCTCAAAAGCAAGAGATTTAGACCATGCGATCGAACTTGCAAACAACAATGACTACGGACTAAGTGCGACAGTTATCACTCAAAACATTGAAAGCTACTTAAAATGTGCCGAAGAGTTAGAAACTGGTATGCTTCACGTAAACGGACCATCACTTCAAGATGAAGCTCACATCCCATTTGGCGGTGTTAAGATGAGTGGTTTGGGTCGCGAGGGTGGAAAATTCTCAATAGAAGAGATGACAGAGTTAAAATGGGTAACAGTTGAGGGAATGGGGAACCATAAATATCCGTTCTAAGCTTGATTAGATTATTTAGTCTTATTAAATTTAAGCCCAAATTTTGGGCTTAAATTATTTTTTATTTAAACCTTCCTTGCATAAATAAAAGTTCTAAATGAGTTTAAAATCACTAAAATCGTAACCCCCACATCAGCGAAAATCGCCATCCAGATATTTGCCAAGCCAAACACTGCTAAAATCATCACTAAAATTTTAATCCCAATGGCAAAAACTATATTTTGATAAGCGATATTTATAGTTTTTTTAGCTATTAGAATCGCTTGTTTTATTTTAGAGATACTGTTATCCATCAGCACTATATCGCCAGCCTCCATCGCTGCGTCAGTTCCAAGCATAGCTATACCAACGTCTGCTCTAGCTAAAACAGGGGCGTCATTTATCCCATCACCTATATAAGCAAGGGTGCTGTTTTTAGGTTTTTCTAAAAGCAGTTTTTCTAAATTTGCTACTTTGTTAGCAGGAAGTTGCTCTGCAAAACACTCATCAATTTTAAGCTCTTTTGCTAAATTTAACGCTACGCTTTCTTTGTCACCTGTAATCATAGCAGTTTTTATGCCACGATTTTTAAGCCATGGAATAAGCTCTTTTGTGCTGTCTCTTATCTCATCTATAAAAGTTATATAACCTGCAAATTTACCATCAACTGCCATAAAAGTAGCGGTTTTATCAGTTTGTGGAAGCTCAAATTCACTTAAAAGTTTTTTGTTTCCAATTAAAACTTTTTTACTATCAATTATAGCTTTTATCCCTTGTCCTGAAATTTCCTCTATACTTTCTACCAAACTCTCATTTATTGGCTCTTTATATGAGTTTAAAATTGACTTTCCGATAGGGTGAGAGCTGTAAATTTGAGAGTGAGCAGCAAGTTTTAAAAGTTCATCTTTTGATACAAAGCTCTCATTTTTTATCTCAAAAACCTTAAATTTACCCTTTGTAAGAGTTCCAGTTTTATCAAAAGCAAAGGTTTTAACTCTCGATAAACTCTCCAAATAGTTACTTCCTTTAACTAAAATTCCTTTTTTACTAGCACCACCAATACCACCAAAAAAGCTAAGTGGCACTGAGACAACCAAAGCACAAGGGCATGAAACCACTAAAAAAATCAAAGCTTTATAAAACCAGCCCTTAAAATCTCCCATAAAAATAGGCGGTATAAAAGCTATAATTAGAGCTAAGCTTACCACGATAGGGGTATAAATCCTAGCAAATTTGGTGATGAATTTCTCCTGTGTTGATTTTTTAGAACTAGCATCCTCAACAAGTTCTAAAATCCTACTTACAGTTGAGTTTTCAAATTTGCTCGTAACTCTAACTTCTAAAACTCCGTTTATATTTATAACTCCGCTTAAGATCTCATCTCCAATCGTTGCGTCTTGTGGCAAGGACTCACCAGTTAAAGCTGAAGTATCAAGAGTAGAACTACCATTTACGATAACGCCGTCAAGCGGAACTCTCTCGCCTGGCTTTATAATGATGATGTCATCTATATTTATAGAGTTTGGATCAACCTTTGTGGTTTTGTCATTAGCTTTTAAATTTGCATATTCTGGGGCTAAATCCATGGCTTCTTGTATGGATTTTCGTGATTTATTAACCGAGTAGTCCTCAAATGCCTCGCCAATGTTATAAAAAAGCATGATAGCAACCGCCTCAATCTGCTCTCCAACCATAAACGCCCCAAAAGATGCGATGCTCATCAGGAAATTTTCATCTAAAAAACCGCCATTTTTTAGGCTTTTATAAGCGTTTATGATGATTTCATATCCGACGATGGCGTAAGCTATGAGTAAAAGAGTGGTTTTTAAAGCAGGGGTTTGCGTAAAAAATGAGATGGTTACGAAAAATAGAGCAAGTGAAATTTTAACTATATCTTTTTTTATATTTTCATTCATTTTACTTCTCAAAAATAGTTCGTGGCTCAAGCTTTGAGATGATGTTTTGAGCCTCTTTTAAAATCTCACTCTCTTTTGCCTCGTCAAATTCCATCGTTAGTTTTGTGCTAAAAAAGTTTATATTTGCACTTTTAACGCCACTAAGTTTTGAAATTCTCTCCTCCATCTTTAAAGCACAGTTTGCACACTCTAAGTTTTTTAGCAAATATCTTTTTTTAACCATTTTTTATCCTTTTTATTTATTCGCTTATATGAATTAAGCCTTGTTTTAAAATATAACTTATATGCTCATCAATGAGTGAATAATACACAACCCTGCCAACTCGCCTGTTTTTTACAAACCTAGCTTGTTTTAGGACGCGAAGTTGATGAGAGATGCTTGACTGGCTCATGTTTAAAAGAGCAGCGATATCACAAACACACATCTCACTCTCATTTAATGCCCATAAAATTCTAACCCTTGTACTATCGCCAAAAATTTTAAAAAAATCAGCCAAATCATTTAGACTTACATCATCAGGCATTAAATTTGCCACATTTTCAACTATCTCTTGATGGATAGTCGTAACTTCGCAAAACTCATGCTCTAAATTTTCGCTATTATACGGGCTTTTATCGTAATTAAAATTTTTATCCATGTTTTTCCTTTGTTTGTTCAAATGTCAAATTGATATATGAAAATATGTTCATATAAAAGTATATTAGTAAAATTGGACTTAAATTTAGATGAAAATCTTTATCAAATTTTAGGAAAAATTTGATTTGCTAGGATTTTTTCTTAGATATAACAAAAGCGGAGTTTAGCCCTTTTAAATTTAAAGGGCTAAAAAATTAAAAGTTTTTGTAGTTGTTTTATAGAACTAAATTTAAAGATTGTATTTTTCCATTATCTTTTTAATGGTTCCGTCTTGATGCATTTTTATTATTTCACTATCTATGGCTTCTCTTAGCTTGGAGTTTTTCCCCTTACCAAAGACTATACCGTAACCTTCGCTTTCAAAACTATCCTCATAAAAAACTTCTATCTCACTATTTAAACCAAATGCCTCAAGGGTGTTGATAACTGATTTTGAGTATTCGGATAAAAGCCTATCTTCTTTTAGATAGATATCAGCTAAAGTTCTATCAATAACCACAACATCAACTTCTCCTGATTTTAACTCAATTATAGAGTTTATCCCTTTTTTGGCTGTAATTTCTTTTATATCAATATTGGGGATATTTTGTATGATTTCAAGTTGATATCTATTTTTTAAAGCTCCAACTCTTAAACCATCAAGGCTATTAATATTTTTAATCCTATCATCATCTTTTCTTTTGATAAAGACAGTTGTCGCATTTTTAAAATAGGGCTGTGAAATATCAACAAATTCTCTTAGGTTTTCAGTGATATTTATACTTGAAACTATCATATCTACAGTATCTCTGTTTGCAATCTCTACAATGTCGTTTAGAAAAAAGTCTCTAACTGTATAAGTAAAATTTAGTCTTTTTGAGAGTTCATCTAAGAGATCTATTTCATAGCCGATAAGATTAATTCCTTTTGGCATTATAAAAGGTTGATATCCTATACGCATCCAAACATTTAGATGTTGAGCATTTAAATTCAAGACTAAAAGTAAAAAACATAAAGTAACTCTAAACATGAAGCACTCCTTAAAAAATTTCTTGATTATACCATATTTTTTTTATATTACTAATTAATTTTTCTTATATAAAGAGTATATTTTTTTGCTTGAGATAAATTTTTAAAAAATACTATATAATTATGAAATTTGAGTTTTTAAAAAAAGGCTAAATATGACACTTGCTTTTATAATTATGTTATTTTTTGGTTTTTGGGTGATGCCTATGATGCAGTGTATAAAAAGTATAAATTCAAACTATATTTTAAATGCATTTTTTGCTTTTACTGTTTCAAATTTATTTTAAGGGAGTATAAGCCAAAAGAGCATAAAGTTTATAATTTTGTTGAGAAATTTATGCTTTTGTTTAAAGCCGTTTTTTATTGCTTTTTCTTATTTGCTTTTTTATATTGGACTTATAAGGCTGTTTTTAAATTTATAGATGTTTTGGTGTGGAGATTTTAGATTAAAATTTGCGATATATGGTAGAATTATCTCTATATTTTAAAAAGGTTTTTAGATGGATACAGAAAAAATATTTTCTACTGCTAGACTTAGTAATTACAAAAGCGAAAAAGAACATATTTATAACTTTTTACTTATGTAAAAATTAGCCCCAAAATTAGGAATTATAGAGATAGCGACAAGAAATTTAGTTGCCACTGAGCTAGGGATAAGTGATAATCTATTTATTTCTAGGCTAACTTTTGGATATTGGGCTAGGGTTATAAATGAAAAAAGCATTCATAATAGAATTTTAAATTTAGATAGTATAGATTTTAGAAAATACTCAAATACTAACAGAAAAAGCAAACTTAAAAATTATCAAAAAGTTAGAGTTTGCTATGATTTGCTTGTTGTTGTAAGAAACAGGGCTTTTCACTTTGAAAATTTACTTAAAACACAAACAGATAACAACAAGGAATTTCCTAGAATTTCAACCCTTAGAAATCGCGAAGTTATAGGCATAATGCCAGAAAATTTAGAAATTTTCATAGATGATATTTTAGAATGTTTCATGGTAGGGCTAAAAGACTACTTAAAAAGTGAGTAAAATATAAAAGTGGTGGGTAAGAAAAGCACCCACCTTTAACTTCAAGATGGATTTTATCATAAATTTATTAATTTAATTTTAAAAACCTGTCCTACGCTCCCAGAATTTCAAAAAACATTCTTATACTTAACGTAAAAGGAATGATAGCAAAAAGCTTTTTTATAAGTTTTGATGGGACTTTGCGGACAGTTTTTGCCCCAAGTGGTGCGGCTAAAAAACTAGCAAATGATATAAAGAAAAAGCAACCCAAATTTACATATCCTAAATTTAACTCATCTAAACTTGTAACATTTATACCATTTATGATATATCCTAAAGTTCCGCCGATTGCGATAGGAAAGCCAATAGCTGCTGATGTTCCGATAGCTTTTTTGATGTTTATGCCTTGGAAGTTTAGATACGGCACGTTCAAAACCCCGCCACCTATGGAAACAAGAGCTGAGATAGTGCCGATAAAAATACCAGCTATAAAATGAACATAGTTTTTTAAAGTTTTTACTGCTTTTTCGGTGTAAGTTTTTGAAAAAAACATCCTAGTTGATGAGTAAAACATAAAAGCAGAGAAAAACAGAGCCAAATAAACATAGTTTATCCTAACAGCGATAGAGCTTCCTAGAAGCGTGCCGACAATCACGCCTGGGGCGATATACCAAAAAATATCCCAGATTACAAATCCAGCCTTGTTATGAGTTCTAAAGCTTGAAAAAGATGTTACTACAATAGTCGCCATTGATGTTCCAAGTGCCATATGAAGAGCTAAGTCAGGACTAAAACCTTTGCTTAAAAAGATAGTTGTAAGAATGGGAACTATCATCCCGCCACCACCTATGCCAAACATCCCAGCGGCAAACCCAGCCACTGAACCTAAGGCTAAAAGTGTTAAAATCAAAGTTATATCAAACATAGAAAATCCTAAATTTAAAGTTAGCGAATTCTATCAAATTTAGGCTATTTTAGAGTTAAAATTTCAAGATAGAAATTTCCAGCTATAAAAAAGCTGGAAATTTGAGTTATTTTACTTCAAAAACAAGAGTTGCTTTATTATTAAGTGTTTCGCAGTCTTTATCGCCTGAATCACTATTTACTGTACTTTTTAGATACCAAAGTCCTTTTTTAAGTGGCTGGAAGTAAAACTTACCCTCCAAATCGCTTTTTGCATAAGCAGCAAATGCCATATCTACAGAGCCGTGCTCATAGCCTTCGCCAACTTTTGCATACTCGCCAAAACTACCAAAAATTTCAGCAAATTTAACTGGCTTTCCATCATAGGTTATTTTAAACTCTAATATTTTTCCAACTTTTAAATCCTCCATACTATCAAATAGCGGGGTGATTTCAAGTTTTCTATCAAGTGTTTTAGCTATGATTTTGCTATCTCCACCATCAACTGATATTAAAGCTTTGCTTTGCATTGTTGAAATTCCACAATATTTGACTTCTTTATTGGTGTCTTTTCTAGTTTTTTCCATTTCCCATTTGCCATCACTTGTTTGAATCCAAGCTGTTGGTTTATAGTAAGCATTTACTACATACGCACCCTTTGTAAGCTTTTCGCCCTCAAAATGATAGCTATGTTCGCCAGTTTGCTTAAGTACTACTTCGCCACTTTCAGATATGACTTTTATCGGGTCAAAAAGCTTAACTCTTTCTTCTTTAATTTTTTCAGGATTAGGGAAATCATGTCCATAAAGTAAATCTGCACTAAATTTATCTCTGTTTTCTCCCCAAACCCAAAGATCATGCCCAAAAGCCCCAGTGGCAACTAAACTAGCTAAGCAAAATGTCATAAGTTTTTTGCTAACAATTTTTCTCATTTTTTCTCCTTTTAAAAAATTGTTAGAATTATAGTATATTTGATAACGATTGTCAAATTTATAATTAAATTTTTATTTTTGAATTATTTCCGTAAAAAAAATAAACATAGTTTAAATTTCCTTCATCTTAGCTATCTCATCCCTTAAAGCTGCGGCTTTTTCAAACTCTAGTTTTGAGGCGGCATCTAGCATTTCACGTCTTAACTCTTTGATGATTTTTGCTCTCTCTGCGGCTGGCATTTTCTCCATCTTTTTAGAGGCTCTTAAAATTTCAGCTGAATCATCTGTCCTTAAGCTCTCTTCTATGTTTCTAGTTGCAGAGTGTGGGATGATGCCATGTTTTTTATTATACTCATCTTGATATTTGCGTCTTTGCTCGGTGATTTCGATGGCTTCTTTCATAGAATTTGTCATCTTTTTATGAAACATCACAACCTTGCCATTTACATTTCTTGCAGCCCTTCCCATAGTTTGGATTAAACTCGTGCGAGAGCGTAAAAACCCCTCCTTATCGGCGTCCATTATCGCTATTAGGCTAACTTCAGGCAAGTCTAGCCCCTCTCTAAGCAAGTTGATACCTATTAGCATATCAAACTGTCCGCCTCTAAGACCACGTATTAGCTCATTTCTCTCAACAGCGTCTACATCTGAGTGCATATATTTAACTTTTATACCAAGTTCAAGGTAGTATTTGGTTAGTTCCTCTGCCATTTTTTTAGTCAAAACTGTAACTAAAACTCTCTCATCTCTAGCAATTACCTCTTTTGCCATATCGTGTAAAATTTCCACTTGGTTATCGCTATCTTTTAGGATGATTTGAGGGTCAAGTAGTCCAGTAGGACGCAGAATTTGGTGAAATACATTTTTGCCACTTAGTTCTAACTCATACTCATTTGGCGTAGCTGAGACAAAGAGAAATTTCCCCTTTTTGTTTATAAACTCATCAAATTTCAAAGGACGGTTATCAAGAGCAGATGGAAGTCTAAACCCATACTCAACCAAAGTCTCTTTTCTACTTCTATCGCCTGCGTACATTCCGCGAAATTGTGGCAAACTCACATGACTTTCATCAACGATGACAAGGTAGTCAAGCCCCTTAACTTCGTAGTAGTCAAACATAGAATACGGCGTTCCGCCTGGTTTCATCCCTGTGATGTAGCGTGAGTAGTTTTCAACTCCTTTTGTTGAACCAGTTGCCCTTAACATCTCTAAATCAAACTCAACTCTTTGTCTAAGGCGTTGTTCCTCCACTAGCTTCCCAGCGTCTCTAAACTCTTTAAGCCTCTCATCTAGTTCTATCTCAATGCCCTTGATAGCCTCTTTTAGACGGTTTTCCCCAACGATAAACTGACTTGCTGGGTAGAGGATAAATTTAGTTATAGTTTTAGTTCTTTTGTTTTCTAAAAAGTCAAAATGGTAAATTTCATCTATCTCATCGCCAAAAAACTCAATTCTTACCGCTTCATCGTTAAAATAAGCTGGGTAGATGTCTATAACATCGCCATTTACTCTAAAATTTCCTCTATCAAAAAAGCTGTCGTTTCTAGTGTAACCCATATCAATTAGCTTTTTAAGCATCGCTCTTTGGGAAATTTCTGAGCCACTTTCTAAAAACATTACCATTCCTTGATATTCGGCTGGGTTTCCTAAGCCGTAGTTTGCTGAAACTGAGGCGATTGTTATAACATCATCAAAGCTAAGTAGATTCGCAGTCGCTGAAAGCCTTAAACGTTCTAACTCATCATTTATAGAGCTATCTTTTTCTATGAATAAATCCTGTCTTGGGATGTAAGCTTCTGGTTGGTAGTAGTCGTAGTAGCTAATAAAATACTCAACTTTGTTCTTAGGAAAAAACCCTTTAAACTCACTGTAAAGCTGAGCGGCAAGGGATTTGTTATGCGTCATAATTAAAGTTGGGATATTTAACTCTTTTATGACATTTGCCATAGTAAAGGTTTTTCCACTTCCTGTAACGCCAAGTAGAGTTTGGTATTTGTTTCCACTTTTTATGGAATTTACTATCCCTTTTATCGCCTTTTCTTGGTCAGGACTTGGGCTAAATTTGCTACTGATTTTAAATTTATTCAAAATATTCCTTTAAGCACAAATTTGATACAATCAGCAATTATATCAAAAATAAAAGGTGTGAAATGTTTCAAACTCAAGAGATAGTTCCAACTTTGAGTGATAAAGTCAAGGAATTAATTGCTAAATATAAAGAATCGACTGATGAAAACGAAAGTTTAAGAAATGAGGTAGTTGCTTTAAAAGCACAAAACGAAGCTCTAAATTCTCGCCTTGATAAATTAGAAGAAGATATTGTGGTTAAAAATTTAACCGAGGAAGAGCTATTTAAAGAGATAGAAGATGTGCTTAGTAAATGAAAGAGATAAAAGTTACTATAACAAGCAAGGTTTTATCTAGATCTTATACGATAAAAGTTGATGATGAGTTTGCTCTTGTATTGGAAAGAGAGCTTGCATCAATAACTGATAGTTATAATAATCTTGACGCAAAGGATTTACTCAACGCTTTTGTTAAAAAAAGCTATGAGAAGTTTCAGCAGACGAAGGAGTTGGATCTTTTACTTCAAGAATTAAAGGGGAAGAAATGAAAAGGGGTTCTGGGCTAAATTCAGCAGTTATCTTTATCATAGTGATTTTTATAGCGTTCAAGGTTGTTCTTCCTAAGTTTTTAGACAAGACAGGCGATACGGTTGGTGTTTATTCAGGATTGACCGAATTAAGTAATGCTATAGATGAGTTTAGAGAGTATTATTTTAAAAATGGAAATTTTACGACTATTAGCATTATGACCTATGTTAATGGCTTTGAAAACACATCTCAAAAGTTAGAGTTTGATAAACCTGTAAGATATGGTGTTTCTGACTCAAAAGGAATTATAAACTACTGTGCTGAGCTAGTTGTAACAAGCGATGGTTATATCGAGGTAAAATCACTAAACAATAGAAGTGAGGTTTGTAAAGCCTTTACAGAGAGCCAGAAATTTCAAAATATGAGAAAAACACCACTTAAGCTTTAGTTAAAAGACTGAGGATATATTAAAAAATATATCCTTCAAGTCCAAATTTCATCATCGCACCTAAAATCATCAAAGTTAAAATTCCAGCGAAAAACCCAGCCATTACATCATCTAAAACAACGCCGTATCCGCCTTTTACTCTCTTATCAATTCTGCCTATAACTGAAGGCTTGTAGATATCAAAAAGTCTAAATGAGATAAAAGATAAAATTACCGCTAGATAACTAAACCCAGTCCCAAGCCCAATGCTAAGAGTTATCCAAATGCCCACAACTTCGTCTATCACGATGCTTGAGTTGTCGTGCTCTCCACTTTCTTTTTCGTGCTCATTTATGATATTTATAGAAACAAGCCCCAAAAGAGTCGCAAGTAAAAATAGCGTTGTTATACCTAAAAACTTAGTTATAAAAACCCCAACCACAAGCCCAGCTAAACTTCCCCAAGTTCCAGGGGCTGGCTTTATAAGTCCTGAGTAGAAAAATGTTAAAAAAAGCTTAGTAAAAAACTTTTTGTTTTTTGTAGATTTTTTATTTTCCATAAATTTCCTTTTTAAGTTAATGAACTAGTTTGGTAAAGTTTTGCTAGTTCGTTGTAAAAATCTTCATAAGTATTTGTTTCTAAAATCCCTTGATTTGGGAAAAGTTCATCATAAATTTGCTGTAAATTCTCAAACCTTTTTGGAAAAAGCTCACTTAAAATCAGAGCTGAAATTTCCTTTCTCATCAAAATCGCAGGCGGTAAAATCCCACTCCTTAAAAGTGTCCTTAAAGTTTTGCTATGATACCTGACATGATGGTGTTGTCCGTGAGGGCAAGTTTTGGTGCTAACTATGGTGTTACATTCGTTACAAAACACATACTCAGGCATCACTAAAACTTCAATATCAGAGATTTTCCTTATTTTGTCTATGATGGTATGAGCTTGGTTTTGAGTAAAAAACATCCCGATTGAGCCGTGCTTTTGGCTAAGCACAACTTTATTTGCACCAAACCCATGAGCCGCCATACACTCAAGTTCTGGGTTTTTATGCTCTGAAAAAAGCATAGTATCTCTTAGTGGGATTAGCAAAATTTTCTCTCTTGGGAGGAATTTATCTATAAAAAAGCGAAGAGTTTTTTCACGAAGTTCATACTCAAGCCTATCTTCAGCATGACTTCTTATAAGAAAGATAAGCAAAAGATCAGCCTTATCAATAGTTAGTCTAATGAGCCTTTCATGAACCCTGTGAAGCGGGTTTGCTGAGAGCATTAAAGCGGTTATCTTTTGTAAATTTAGCTCACTTTTAAGGCGTGAAATTTCTTTTTTTATCTTAGAAATTTCATCATCATACAGCATTATTTCCCCGCTTATGCAAAATTTACCGTTATAGTCTTCTTCGTTTGGCAAAGAGATAGCGTTTGCCTCAAATAGTGAGAAAAACCTCCAGTATCCTTTATGTCTAAAAACATTAGTCGCTAGTATCTCTCCAACTATTTTGCCATCTAACTCAAGCTTTACAACTTCGCCAAATTTGATATCTCTTATCTCTTCTTTATCTCTTGAAAAGATATAAGCATAAGGCATAAGTTCACCGTTTAGGTAGCCACTGTTTACAACTTCGTCTATTTCGTGCTCATCCATAAGGCTTGAGTATTTTGATAACACCTCATTTTTTATTATAGATAGATTTCCATAAGTTTCTTTGTCTATTTGTAAAACTCTATTTTTGGATGCCATATTTCTTTCTTCTTTCCCATAAAGATTTTCTTGAAATTCCAAGTTTTTTAGCCAAATCCGTATCTGAAAAAACCTCTTGAAAATTCGTTATCACATATTTAAAATACTCATCAATCGAGAGAATTTCAGAGCTAAAAAGCTCTTTGTTGTTTTCTAAAGTTATCAGCCGGTAAGGAATTTCTAGCTCCTCTTTGCACGCAATTACCGCTTTTTTATCCTCTATGATTTTATATAAAGTTCTTCTTTTTTCCTCGTCTAAATACTGAAAACCTAGTAGATACATCGCTTTTTCTTCTTTTTGTATTAAGGCAAAAGATTTCTCATCAGCTAGGTTAAAAATCTTTAAATTTCCTATCTCTTTTGAAAGTTCATAGACAAATTTATCTACTAAATGTGCATTTTGTGAGTTGATAAAGAGTGGAAATGTAAGGTTTTTAAACTTAGCATTTTGTGTTTCAAATGATGAAAAATGATACTCAAGGTAAGTTATAAGTGCCTGAGCATCGCTTTTTAGCCTATCAAACTCTTTAAAATGTTCTAACTTTCTAATGAGCTCTTCAACCATAAAAGGCTTTTGGATATAGTCGTTTGCTCCAGCTTTTATCGGCTTTGAAACTGTGTCATGGCTTATATATGAAATTAAAAGTATAATGATGGAGTTTTTAAATTTATCAATAACCTTATAAATATCTTCGCCAAAAATATTTGTTGATAAAAGCACAGCGTCTTTCTCGCCGGCTTCTAAAACATCTTTTAGTCTTGTTAAAATTTCGCAACTATGTCCCAAAGATGAGAGTTTGTTTGCAATACTTTGTGCTAGATAAGTCTCATTTTCTACTATTAAAATTCTCAAAACTTCGTCCAATCATAGTATTTTAAAGTTGCAGTTGCTATCACGGCGATTCCTTCCTTTCTGCCTACAAAACCAAGTCTTTCGGTTGTTGAGGCTTTAACATTTACTCTATTTGTTCCTAAAATTTCACTAACTCTTTTTTGCATAAGTTTTTTATAATTCATCAGTTTTGGAGCTTGAGCTATGATGGTAATATCCGCGTTTACCACCTCATAGCCGTAGCTTAAAACTCTTTGTAGCGTAGTTTCTAAAAGCCTTGCCGAGTCAGCCCCTTTGTAACTCTCATCTGTATCTGGAAAAAGCTCTCCGATATCGCCTAAGCCACACGCTCCTAAAATAGAGTCCGTTAAAGCATGAAGTGCTACGTCCCCGTCACTATGAGCGATAAATTTATACTCACACGGAACTTTTATCCCACATATCATTAGCCCATCGCCCTCATCAAATTTATGCACATCAAAGCCATTTCCAACAAAAATGTCAGTTGAGGGTGCTGGCAGACTAAGGCGAGCTAAATCCTCTTTTTTAGTAACTTTAAAAGCTTTTTTATCGCCTTTTATAAAGCCAAGTTTTCCGCCCACACTTTTAACAGCCATACTATCGTCTGTAAAAATTTCATCGCTTTCAAGTGCTTTTTTTAAAAGGGCAGTTTTGCTAAGTTGTGGGGTTTGGATAAGTTTAATATCGTCTCTATTTATAATATTTTCACCCAAATAAGTAGTATCTACGACGCTTAAATACGGGCTTACGCAGTCAAACTCATCTTTTACTTTTATAAGCTCATCAACTAAACTTAGTGGAACTTCCACTCTTGCCACGTCACTTACTAAAACAAACTCTGTTTTTACTAAGCTTAGAGCGTTTTTAAGTGAAATTTGTCTCTCGCTCCCACCTGCTACATATGTAAAACTCTCATCAAAACTTCTCATATACTCTAAATCATCAGCGTTTGAAACTATGATGATGTTTTTAAATTTAGTTTTAAATTTGTTCGCTACGTAAAGCCACAATGGCTCATGTCCAGTTCTAAGCCACTGCTTTTTAACTCTCATTCCCATTCTAGTTGAGTTTCCAGCTGCAAGTAAGATAAGTGTTATATTCACAAATTTTTCCTTAAATTTAGAAATTTGTTACCATTATACACAAATTTTTCTTGTAGTTCAGTAAAAAAGAAACTAAGATAAAATAACTCTTATTAATAAAATATAAAGGTTTTCTTAGCAAAAAGTAGATATAATCCCTAATCTTAAAAAAATTAGGAGAAATTTATGACTAAAGATGAAATTTTAGAACGCCTTAAAAATGTCATTTATCCAGGCTTTAAGAAAAATATCGTTGAGTTTGGATTTGTGAAAAACGTTGAGGTTGGAGATAGGGTTTTTGTTGAGGTTGAGATAGTTTCAGCAAAACCTGAAGTTGCCGAGCAGGTTAGAGCAGATATCTTAAAAGAGCTAGGAGCTGACACGGAAGTAGTTGTCAAGCAACCACAACCTCCAAGAGAGAAAAGCAACTCTATGAGTGGTAAAAACATCGCTCCACAAATCAAGCACTTTGTTATGGTAAGCAGTGGAAAAGGTGGAGTTGGAAAAAGTACAACAACTGTAAACCTAGCTATCTCAATGGCTAAACTTGGTAAAAAAGTTGGAGTTTTAGATGCTGATATTTATGGACCAAATATCCCTAGAATGCTTGGAAGTGAGAAAAACCAACCAACTGTTGTTGGAAATAAACTAAAACCTTTCATAACTCACGGCGTTGAGATGATGAGTATGGGTAACCTAATGCCAAGCGGTCAAGGGCTTATCTGGAGAGGTGCTATGATAATGAAGGCAATCGACCAGTTACTAAAAGATGTTCTATGGAGTGACTTAGATGTTCTTTTCATCGACATGCCACCAGGGACAGGCGACGCGCAAATCAGCATGGCACAAAGCGTTCCAGTAACAGCTGGCATTTGTGTAACAACCCCACAAACTGTTGCTATGGATGACACGGCAAGAAGCCTTGATATGTTTGAGAAGCTTCACATCCCAATCGCAGGTGTTATAGAAAATATGAGCGGATTTATCTGTCCAGATAACGGTAAAGAGTATGATATCTTTGGAAAAGGCGGAAGCACGCCACTAGTTGAGCAGTATAACACTGAAATTCTAGCTGAAATTCCAATCGAAATCGCCATCAGAGAAGGCGGAGACGCTGGAAAACCGGTAAGCTTTTACGCACCCAAGAGTGAAAGTGCAAAAAGATATGAAAAAGCTGCTACAAGACTATGGGAAATCATAGAAAAAATCGACGCTGAAGATTTAGCTGGAAACGCAGCTATCCAGCCTACTACTCATTAAAACAAAACCCCTTTTTTAAGGGGTTTTCCACTACTAATACTACAAATTTAAGAAGCTATAAAGTAATTTTAAGAGATAATAAATGTTTAAATTTTTAAAGGAAAACTATGCAAAAAGACAAAGCTTGGTTTAGTGAGTTTGTATCAGAAGTTAAAACTAAGAGCTTTTACAAAGAGCCGCTAATTTGGGCTTTTGGCAGGGTTGAAAAGGGCGTTTTAGAACCAGACAAAACTCTAAGCGTAAGCTACGCTGTTGTAAATTTCAAAGAAAACTTTGGTTCTGTTGCTGTTATGCTTTGGGCGTTAAATGAGTGTGGCATTAGGCTAGACACCACTAAAAGTGAAGCTGTGATAGAACTAACAAAAGAAGTTACCACTAAAGCACTAAGCTGTTTTGAGCCATTTAAAGATGAGATAGAAAAGCATAGAAACTTTGCAAATTTAGCTCTTATTGACGAGCTTTTAGATGACCCTAAAAATAGATTTTGCGTAACATTTATCTTTGAAGATGAAAAGCCAAAAAGCGTTGAAGCGATATATCTAAAGCTTTACTCGCTCTCTTTAGGAAAAGCACCCCTTAGGAGCTTAAATTTAGACGATATTTTTATAACTCTGCCAAATCTTGCTTGGACTAAAGAGCAAAAGCCGGTTGAACTAGAGTGGCTTAGACAAAATGAGATGAGACTTAAGATGATGGGTGAGTATCCTGTGATAAAAAGTGTTGATAAAATCCCACTTTTTTTAAGCCACATCATCCCAGATGATAGCGTAAAGATAACAGATACGACTAAGGTTAGGGTTGGGGCATTTTTAGCCAACGGCACGACTATCATGCCAGGGGCAAGTTATGTGAATTTCAACTCAGGAACCATCGGAACTGCGATGATAGAGGGTAGAGTTTCAAGCTCTGCCATTGTTAGCGAAGGTTCAGACATAGGCGGTGGAGCGAGTATCTTAGGAGTTCTTAGTGGAACAAGTGGAAATCCTATAACCATCGGTAAAAAGTGCCTTCTTGGAGCAAACTCAGTAGCTGGGATCTCACTTGGAGATGGTTGCATCATAGACGGCGGACTTGCTATCTTGGAAGGGATGAAAGTTTTCATAGATGATGAAAATAAAAAGCTACTTTTAGAAGAAAACCCTGAGTTTAAATTTAATAAAGATATTTATAAGGCAAAAGAGCTTGAAGGTTTAAACAAACTTCATTTTAGAAGAGATAGCCAAACAGGGCAGGTAAAAGCCACTTTTGCTAGCAAAAAGATAAAACTAAACAAAGATTTGCATTAAGAAATAAAACAAATAATAAAGGAAAAAAATGGTAGAAGTTAAAAGTTTAACTATGAGATTTAGCACTCAAGTGCTTTTTGAAGACATCAATCTAGTTCTTGATAAAGGCAAAAGATACGGACTTATTGGAGCAAATGGAGCTGGGAAATCAACATTTCTTAAGATTTTAAGCGGAGAGATAGAGGCAAGTAGCGGGGAAATCGTCATAGATAGCGGACTTAGAGTAGGAGTTTTAGGGCAAGATCAGTTTGCGTTTGAAAACTTTACTTTAAAAGATGCGGTTCTTTACGGAAACAAAAGGCTGTATGACGCGGTTAAAGAAAAAGAAGAGCTTTATATGAGCCCTGAGTTTACCGATGAGATAAACGACAGATTAAGCGAGCTTGAAATCATCACCGCCGAAGAAGACCCAACCTATGAGTATGAGACAAGATGTGAGAGAATTCTCTCATCTTTAGGGCTTCATGAGTATGATAAACTGATGAGCGAGATAGAAAACTCAGATAAAGTTAAGGTTTTACTAGCTCAGGTGCTTTTCCCAAGACCTGATATTTTATTTCTGGACGAGCCTACGAACAACCTTGACATTGAGGCGATTTCATGGCTTGAAAACGAGTTAAACCATCACGAGGGAACTATGGTTGTCATCAGCCACGACAGGCACTTTTTAAACAGAGTTTGCACAGACATTTTAGACGTGGACTTTAAAAAAATCAGAGAGTTTAGCGGAAACTACGATGACTGGTATATCGCATCAAACCTTATGAATAGAAAAGCTCAGATGGAGCAGGAAAAAAAGCTTAAAGAAAAAGAAGAGCTTGAGAGATTTATCGCCCGTTTTAGTGCAAACGCAAGCAAGGCAAGACAGGCAACCAGTAGGCAAAAAAGGCTTGAAAAGCTCGATATTGCGGAGATTATGACAAGCTCAAGAAGAGAGCCAAGCATAGTTTTTAGAATGAACAGAGAGATAGGAAATGAGATTTTAGAACTAAGTGAAATCTCAAAGAAATTTAATGAAAAAGTCATCTTTGATAACTTTAACTTTAAGCTTGAAAAAGGTGATAAAGTTGCCATCATCGGTAAAAACGGCGTTGGGAAAAGCACACTTTGTAAAATCATAATGAGTGAGTTAGAGCCTGACAGCGGAAACGTTCACATGGGTGCAACCATCGAGCCTGGGTATTTTGCTCAAGATATTAACAACAAACTTACAAGCGATTTAAAACTTTATGAGTATTTACAAGATAGTAAAAACAAAGACCTTGATGAGATAAGAAGATGTCTTGGCAGGATGCTTTTTAGCGGAGCTGAGCAGGAAAAAAGCGTAAAAGACTTAAGCGGGGGCGAAAAACACCGCGTGATGCTAAGCAAACTTATGCTTATAAAGCCAAACTTACTAGTTCTTGATGAGCCAAACAACCACCTTGACTTAGAGGCTATCATCGCTCTTGGCGAGGGGCTTTATCAGTTTAAAGGAAGCGTTGTTTGTGTAAGTCACGACAGGGAGCTGATAGATGCGTTTGCAAATAGAATCCTACACCTTAAAGGAAACGGCGAAATTGTGGACTTTAGAGGAACTTATGAAGAGTATAGAGAGAGTTTAGCTCAGGAGTAAGTTTAAGGGGCGAAATTTGCCCCCCTTCTTTTATTTTAAAACGGTAAAACAACCCCGCCATTATCTAAAATTTTAACTCCGTCTTGGTTTAAGATAGTGGAATTAAGAGCTTTATAAATTTCATCAGCTACTAAATTTATCGCTTTTTGAAAGCTATTTTTATCAAATTTATCATCCACTTTCAAGCTTTTAGAAACCATCTGTTTTTTAACTTCTTTGCTAGTCATATCGGTTATAGAGCACTCTATATCGAAATTTACCCAAAATTTAGAGTGGTTTTCTTCGATACTAAATTTATAAATTTCATAGCTTAGTGAGCTTTGGTAATTTGTAGAGTTGTTGTCTAAGCTTCCAAAAACTTGCATTAGGCTCTCATTTAAAGAGTTGATAATCTCATCTTTTTTTACAAATTTATTATTGACAATATATTTTTCTTTAAAAAATGAGCTTCCGCCGTGGATATAGATTGAGTTTTTTAAATTCTCATTTTGGTTTTGAGTTAAATTTGAGTCCTCTTTTTGCTCTAGGGTTAAATTTGCCTCCAAATTTGAACTGTTTTGTTCTAAACTGTTAGCCTCAAAAGAGATATTTTCATTTTTCGGGTAAGCAAAAAGCCCACTTAAAACAGCTATAAAAACTAAAAATTTTTTCATTTATTTTTTTCCTTTATAAAACAATGGTTAATTTGTAAAATAAAACTCTAGAATTTCAAGAGCTAGATTGCCACGATTTACTTCGTAAATCTCGCAATGACCGCTGGAGAGTGAGTTAAAACTAAATTTTCTAAACACAACTCTATAACTTCAAGAACTAGATTGCTTCACTTCGTTCGCAATGACGCTTGGAGAGTGGATTTAACATCTAGATTGCTTCGTTTGTTTTATAAACTCATAATGACGTTAGAGAGTGTTTAAAACTAAATTTTCTAAACACAATTCTAGAATTTCAAGAACTAGATTGCTTCACTTCGTTCGCAATGACGAGTAGAGCGTGGATTGCTTCATCACTTTATTCCTTAGAGTGACGATGCGAATCTACCAAATCACACTTTTATTTGAGCCAACTTTTGAAATTTTGTTCTCATTTTCCCAAAACGCTAAGCCACTATTTACATCTGTTAGAGTTAGTAAAAAGTAGTAGTCAACAAGTTGCCTTTTTTTATCACTAAGCCCTGCGTTTCTTTGTATTATCTTGCCACTTAGGCTCATATCGGGTGCTATTAGAGTGCCTTTTTTAGCGATGGTGTCTTGGTTAAACTCGTCATTTTCTCTTTTATCCCTAACGATAAAAGTCGTTTCATCTTCTGCCCCATCGCTACCAACTGCTGTTGTCATAACCGCTTTTCCTGAGTTTAGAAGAGCTATTCTTATCTTTTTAGTTAGCAGGTCAGTGTCGATTCTTTGCGTTGTATCATTTATCATAGGCCCCATTGCTATGACATATCTTCCACCATTTGGGCGGTTTAACGCTCCGCTTCTAAGTAGGCTATTTACCGCTTCCTGGGCTGCGTATTCAAAGTCGGCACTATCTATGCCAAGGCTTGTATATTCGCTTCCGCCTAAGTTTACACCATCTTTTACATACTCGTTTTTTACGCTACAACCACTAAATAAAATCGTCGCTAAAACAGCTGAAATTCCTATAAATTTTTTCATTATTATTTTCCTTGATACTCATAATTAGCTGGATTTTTTCTAAGTTTGTCATCTTTTGTTGGATAGTTTATCCTGATTTTAAAGTCGCTTACATCGCTACTTGGTGAAATTCCGCCTATCACCACGTCACGCCCAGCTTCTACTCGGACAACTTTCCATTTTGATAGAATTGAGTCTCTTGTAAAGCCATCTTTATCTATCCAGTCGACTTTGTAAGCGATTTCCCTATTTTTCCTAGTGTCGTTTTTTAGAACTGCTTGAGCTTCTTTTAAGCCGTCATTTCTGTCTTTTGAGACGACGCTTACTATTTTAAAATCACTCATAATGCTTTTATTTTCTACTATGATATTATGCTCAGCAAGCCTTTCTACGGGACTTATCCCGCACCCTGCTAGCATAAAAGTGGCTACTAAGCCAAAAAGTTGTTTTTTCATTTTAAATCCTTTTAAAACTCCAGTTTATCATAAACAAAAAAACCCTTAGTTAATGATTTTAGGTAGATGATGGTGTGTCTGTTTGGGTTTGTTTTAAGCGATAAAATAGGGTTTCCACTATTATCTTTTATAGTGGCTGAGCCTAAATTTGACACACTTACGCTTGAAAAAGTCGCTGGAAAGACTGGGATATGCCTAATGTCAGCTTTTGTTGTAAGGGCTGAATAGATAGCGAATATCGCAGTTAGTGGGTTTGAGCCGCTATTCTTTTCAGCTTCGGCAGCAGAATACTGAAGAGTGGCTTTTAGAGTAGCTCTAAGAAGCTCTTTTCTTACTAAAATAGGGTAAGCTTTAGCATACTCTGCTCTAATGATGGCGTTAAAATTAGCTATCTTAGTTGTAGATCTTCCGTTTAAACTAAGAGTTTGGTAGCTTGGGCTTGAGGGCGTTAAAACAGGCAGAGCAAAACCTATGTGATAGATTTTGTCACTTGCTATAAACATCGGTAGATGCATAGCTTCCTCTCTTAAGCCATGACTTTTTCCATCTTCATAAATTAGCCAAATTTTAGGGTTTTTATCAAATTTCAGATCCTGTTTTATCTGGGCGTTGTTTGGATCCATCCTAAGACTCTCTCTTAGTAAATCAGCCCCTTTTTTATCGCCCTCTATACTAAAGAAAAGCCCTGAGAGATAAGTAGCAAACGGGTTTATAAAGTTCGGATAAGCTTCATAGCCTGCGTAGGTGTTTGAGAGTTTGTTTAGTTGGTTAAGGTTATACTCTTTTTCTTTTTGGCTTAGGTTTTTGTTCTGTCTTGAGTCAAGGTAGGCTTTAGTTTTTTCTATCTCATCAGCGTAAAACTCAGCAGCTCTTGCCTGTCTGTTTAAGGCTCTGTTTAACTCAACTCTTGCGTTTTTTGTATCGCCTAATGCCATGAAATTTAGGGCTTTATATAAGTTTATCATTATCCTTTCGTAAAGCATCCCGTCATAATCAAGTGTATTTGTATTTAGCAAAGTCCCGCCCATGCCAGAGCCCAAACTTCCTAAAAAACTCTCCATATCTACGCTTTGTTTATACTCGTTTTCGGCGATATCAAAGAATTTGTTACTTAACTCATACTCTTTACAAGACCTTGCTAAAAATCCTGCTTTTAGGGAGTTGTAGAGTTTATCATCATCTTTTTCAATCTTTTTTATCTCATTATCATAGTTGCAAATTTGATGCACGTATCTCGCACTGTATTCATTTATATCATCGCTGTATCCAGTTATAGCGGCACATCCGCTAAATAGTAAAACTATGAAAAAAGAAAAAAGTAGATGTTTCATTTAGTTAAAACTTTGAACCGTCTCTTTTGCAAAAAGTGGAAAACATAAAAACTTAACCCCCTCTATCTGAAAGCCGTGACTAAACTCATAAACTTTTGTAAACTCATCTTTAGTTACATCTACTAGCACATCTACGCCGTAAGCGTTGAAGTTGGTTTTAACTTTAATCTCTTCTTTTTCTAAAAAATGCTCAAACCTTGAAATCAAAGCAAATGGCACAAAAAAGCCAAAACTATCTCTTATAACATACTCTATAAGTTCTGCTTCATTTATAGCTAAATTTACGCTTGAGCTATATGCTCTTACAAGTCCGCCAGTTCCTAGCTTAATCCCACCAAAATACCTAACTATAAAAACACCTGTGTTTATTAAATCCGCACCCCTTAAAGCGTTTAAAGATGGTGGTCCGCTCGTTCCGTGAGGTTCGCCATCATCGCTTTGGTTTTCTACGATTTGAAAGTATTTGTTATAGTGGCGATAAGCCCAGACTATGTGGACAGCTTTTGGATGCTCAAGCTTTAGTTTTTCGTGAGTTTCATCAAACTCATCGTAAGGAACTAAATAGGTTAAAAAATTTGATTTTTTAATGTCTTGCTGAGCAAAAGCTGGTTTTTTAATTGTCTGCAAATTTATCCTTTCTGTTTTTTAATATAGTATTATTATGAAATATGTTTAACTAATTTTATATTTTTATCTAGGGGGGAAAGGGGGCTTGAATTACGAAGTCGCTCCCCTTTCCCCCTTGAACCCCCTATCCCCCTACGACGTTCAAGGTGGCTGTGCTTCGCACAGGTTTTATTTTTTGTTATGTTTTATCTTTATAAAATTTAAAATTGTATCAAAAACTTGGTAAATTTAGAAATTTTGGGAATTTTAAAAGGTTAAAAAAGTTATAAATTTAGTAGGGGAAATTTAAATTTCCCCTACAAGAAAGAAAAAATTAGTTTTTTCTCTCTTTTGCATCTGGTGTAAATAGTGGTTTACCCATTAGTTTAAAGTCTGCTATAAACTTTTGAGCGTCATCACCAACTATCCAGTTGATAAACTGAAGTGCGTTTTCATAGTCAGCATTTGGACATTTTTCAGGGTTAACAGCCATAACTGAGTAGTAGTTTTTAAGGTTGTTATCACCTTCGCTTACTATCACAAGTGGTGAGTTTCCTTTTAGGTTGTCTTCATACTTGATAAATGTTCCTCTATCTGTTAGAGTTACACCTTTTTGTTCAGCCGCGATGTTGATAGTTGTTATCATGCCTTGACCTGTTTCGTTATACCAAGCTTCTTTGCTTGGAACCTCGCCAGTTACAGACTTCCAAACAGCAGTTTCTTTGTTGTGAGTTCCACTTTTGTCCCCACGGCTAAAGAATTTAATACCATCTTTTTTGATAGTTTCAAAAACTTGAGCTAAATCTTTGCCTTCAAATTTGCCTGCCAGCTCTTTATCTCCAACTAAAACATAGTCGTTGTACATAACTGGTGTTCTAACTACGCCAAAACCATCTTCAACGTATTTTTTCTCAACAGCAGGTGAGTGAACGAATAAAACGTCAGCATCACAACTTTTGCCAAGCTCAAGTGCTGCGCCTGTTCCAACTGCTACCCATTTAAGCTCAACGCCAGTTGCTTCTTTGTAAACTGGAGCTAAAGCGTCTAGTAAGCCAGTGTTATCCGTGCTTGTTGTTGTAGCCATCATTAAATCCGTGTCTTTTGCGTTTAGTGAAATAGCCGCAACAAAACTTAGTGCTAAAAGTGATAATTTTTTTGTCATTTGAATCCTTTGTAATGAAATTGATATGCAATTGTATCATAATATGATAAATAATAATAAATATTATTAATATTCTTTTTTAGCATATTATACTTTTAATAAACATTGTTCTATTTAAGCATAAAATCATTAAAAATTTAATAAACTTAACGAATTTTATATAAAGGTTTAGGAATTGGATTTTATTTTACAAGGTATTTTGGAAGCTTTTGTCCTTCTTTTTACTTTTGATGAAGAGACATATTTTGCTATTAAAACCACTCTTTTTTCATCAAGTTTTTCTATAATTATTGCTCTAATTATTGGTATGCCGCTTGGTTTTTGTTTGGGATACTATGAGTTTAGAGGAAGGAAGTTTTTAAAACTTCTTAGTGATACGGGGCTAGCGATGCCAACGGTTGCGGTAGGGCTCATCCTCTATGCATTTCTCTCAACTCGTGGACCTTTGGGGAGTTTAGGGCTTTTGTTTACTTTAAAAGCAGTAATCATCGGTCAAATTTGTTTATCGCTTCCGATAGTTATCTCACTAACGGCAAGTGTGATAGAAAATATGGATAAAAAACACGCTCTACTTTTAAGAAGTTATCATTTAAAAGGTTTTAGGAGTGTTTTAACAGTGCTTTTTGAAAACCGCTACTCTTTGATGGTAGTTATAGCAACGGCGTATGGTAGAATCGTAGCTGAAGTGGGTGTGGCTATGATGGTTGGTGGAAATATCAAATGGCATACTAGGACGATAACAACGGCGATTTCACTAGAAGCAAATAAAGGGCAGTTTGCCATGGGGATAGCTTTGGCTTTAGTTTTGATAAGCATAGCGTTTTTGGTAAATTTATCCATTCATCAACTAAAAAGGTTAGATAAATGAGAGTGTCAAATTTAAAGCAAATTTATAACTCATTTGTGGTTTTGGATATTGAGAATTTAGAGTTTGACAGTTCTAAAATAACAGCTTTAATGGGGACAAATGGGAGTGGAAAAAGCACTCTTTTAAGACTGATAGCTGGGCTAGAAAAGGGTGTGAGCGGAGAGATAAAAAGCACTCTTAAGCCAAGTAATATTTCCATCTTGCTTCCTGAGCCGATGCTTTTAAAAAGAAGTGTTAGAGAAAACTTTAAATTTATACTTAAAATAAATGGCTTAGAAAATGAGTTTGAGAGTAGAGTTGGTGAGAGCTTAGAACTAGCTGGGCTTGATGAGAGTTTTTTAGATAAAAAGCATTACGCCTTAAGTAGCGGACAGACGCAAAGAGTGGCTTTTGCTTTGGTGTTAGCTCTTAGAAAACCGCTAATTTTACTAGATGAGCCAACAAATAGCCTAGACTTAGCTTCGGCAAAACTCTTTGCAAATGCCATCGAGCAGATGAATGAAAAATATGGCTGTGGGTTTATAATAGCAAGTCATGATGAGAAGTGGCTCTCAGCCATCGCTCATGAAAGTGTGTTTTTGCACGCTGGAAAGGTAGCCCAGTTTGAGTATAAAAATATATTTAGAGTAAGTGATGGGGCAATTAAATTTAGTGATGATAAGTTTATAAAACTTCCTTTAAGTTTGGCTAAATTTAATGAAGTTGCTATAAATTTAAATGAAATTGAAATTTCTACTTTGCCAAAAGAAGGGTTTTTAAGAGGAGCTGCTCATTCAATTTCTAGTGTATATAAAACTAAAACTTTAGCTAAGATAAAATACGGCGAGTATCTAATAAAACTTATTTTAGATGAGTATAGCAGGGAGTTTGGCGTTGGAAGCGAGGTTTACTTTAAGGTAAAAGACGGAGCTTATGTGGGGCTTTAAATAAAGCTTTATTATATTTTTGCTATAATATAAAAATTTACTTAAAAAGGTTGTTTTTATGTTACAAACTTGCTTATTTCCAGCAGCTGGGTATGGAACTAGGTTTTTACCAGCGACAAAATCACTTCCAAAAGAGATGCTACCAATCCTTACAAAACCTTTAATTCACTACGGCGTGGATGAAGCTATGGAAGCAGGGATGAAAAATATGGCTTTTGTTACAGGGCGTGGAAAAAGAGCTTTGGAAGACTACTTTGACGTAAGCTATGAGCTAGAAGATCAAATTTCAGGGACTGATAAAGAGTATCTTTTAGCTGAAATTAGAAATTTAATGAACTCGTGTAAGTTCTCTTTCACAAGACAAAGAGAGATGAGAGGCTTAGGGGACGCGATAAATAAAGGTAAAATTTTAACCGGAGATGAGCCTTTTGGCGTGATTTTGGCTGATGACTTATGTATAAATGAAGAAGGCGAGGGAGTTATGTCTCAGATGCTTAGAGTGTTTGAGAAATACCGCTGTTCAATAGTTGCTGTTATGGAAGTAGAAAAAAAAGATGTTAGTAAATACGGCATAGTTGAGGGACGCTACATCGAAGATGATTTGATGATAGTTAGTAATATGGTTGAAAAACCAAGCCCTGAAGATGCAAAAAGCAACCTTGCTATCATTGGTCGTTATATTTTAACTCCAAATATTTTTACCCATATAGCAAATACAAAGCCTGGAAAAGGTGGGGAAATTCAAATCACGGACGCTCTTTTAAAGCAAGCTCAAGATGGTATAGTTCTAGCTTATAAATTCAAAGGCAAAAGGTTTGACTGTGGCTCACTAGATGGGTTTGTAGAAGCGACAAAATATTTTTATGAAAAGCTTAAAAATGATGAAAAATAGTCTTAAATTTAACTTCGTAGACTCAAGCTTAATAGATGAGTATGCAAAAAGAATAAATGATGAGTTTAGAGAGGGTAAGGTGGGGTATTTCCACCTGCCAAACTCAGATAGTTCCGTGTTTGAAGAGGCTGATGAGTTTATAAAAGGCAAAGAGTTTAAGAGCTTGGTTGTTGTGGGGATGGGTGGTTCATCGCTTGGCACTAAGGCGGTTTGTAAGCTTTTAGGCTCTGAAAAAGCAAAATATAAGATAAACTTTTTGGATAATCTAGATGTTTTTAGCATAAAAGCTGTTTTAAGTAAAATAGAGTTTGAAAAAACTCTCTTTTTTATCGTCTCAAAGTCAGGCACTACGATAGAGACTATAACTATATTTAAGCATATTTTAAATAAATTTAGTGTTTCTGATTTAAGTAAAAACTTTGTTTTCATCACAGACCCTGGCTCAAAACTGGAAGCTTTAGGAAAAGAAAAAAATGTTAAGATTTTTTATATACCTAAAAATGTCGGCGGGAGGTTTAGCGTTTTAAGTCCTTCAACCACTGTGGTTTTGCGAATTTTAGGCTATGATGTAGAGGCACTACTAGAAGGGGCAAAGGCGTGTGCAAAACAGTTTTTTGAAGAAAAAGATGAGACTATTTTACAAAAAGCTTACCACTACGCAACTCATAGAAACACAACTATAAATGTTCTTTTTAGTTACGGCGATAGGTTTAAAAGTTTTAATAACTGGTATATCCAGCTTTGGGCTGAGAGTTTAGGTAAGAAAAAAGGGTACAAAAGAGTAGGGCTTACACCAATAGCATTAGTTGGCAGTAGAGATCAGCACTCATTTTTACAACTCATAATGGATGGTGTCAAGGACAAAACTGTAACTTTTATAAAGGTTAAAGATAGTGGAGATTGCGGGAAAGCCACAAGTGGAAGCCTTAGGCACTTGGAGAGTTGTGATTTTGTAAATGGACTAAAGATAAATGAAATTTTAAATTTACAATGTGACTCAACTATGCAAGCCGTGATAAATGAGGGTGTAAGTGTGGACTTGATAGAGATAGAACGCCTTGATGAGTGGCATGTGGGATATCTTCTATACTACTATATGCTTCTAACTAGCATAGTTGGAGTGATGCTTGATATCAATACTTACGATCAGCCTGGCGTTGAGATAGGTAAGAGAATTTTAAAAACTATGATTTCTAAATAGTTATAAAACTCATGTATAGTGTGATGGTAAACTGGTATTTAGCCTAAATAAAATAGTATAAATTTCTAAATAATAATTTTTTTTGTTTACAAAGTCATGCTATAATTCTTTTAAATTTAAAAAAAGGAGATAAAATGTCAAAAGTTATAAAAAAGCTAAACCAAATTCAAGCTGACGTTTGGGTTTTAAACGTAAGATTTCACAACTACCACTGGAACGTTAAAGGAAAGCAGTTTCACGCTATTCACAATGCAACAGAGGGTGCTTATGATGTGCTTTTTGAAATCTTTGATGAGGTAGCTGAGAGAGCTATTCAGTTAGGTGGAAAAGCTATAGTTTGTCCAAAAGCTCTACTTGAGAGTGCAAAAGTTAGCAAAGTTGAAAAAGATAGCTTTACAAGCAAAGAAGCTATAGAGTATGTTTTGGAAGATTATAAATATCTACTAAAAGAGTTTAACGAGTTAGCAGAATTAGCAGATGAAGCAGGCGATAGAGTAACTGCTGCTATGGCTGATGAATACATCGCAAAATATGAAAAAGAAATTTGGATGCTAGGACAGACTTTAGCATAAGTTTATATTAAGCTTGATGTAGGGCTTTCTATATCAAGCTTAATTCTATTAAATTTTAAAACTACTTCCCTCTTCTTTTTTAGCTTCTTTTAAGTTAAAATCAGCTTTTTGCAACATGATTTTTGAGTCATTATATCTATCAGAAAGAGCGATGCCTATGTTTATATCTAGATTTTGATGCTCGTTTAGTAAAGATTTTATGATTGAGTTATTTTTTGCTTTGTCAAGTAACGAATTTGCTATATTTATAGCACTAGCCTCATTTAAATTTGGACAAATTACCATAAACTCACCCCTTTTCATAGAGTAGATGATATCATCACTTCTTGTTATGCTATCGATTAAAGTAATGAGCGTTAGGGTTAGTCCATTTGCAATTTTGCTTCCAAATTTTTCTAGAATTTGATTGTAGTTTGTAAAAGAGATTAAAAATATACCAACACTATTTTCTTTATTTTTAGAAAGAAGGAGTTCTAAAGTTTTAATTCCCTGAGATCTGTTTGGTAAATTTGTCAAATTATCAACCTGTAGATAAAACTCACTTTTAGATTTTTCTATTTTTTCCTCTAGATTTTTTATCCTATCATTCAAAGCTCTATTTTTGTCTACTAGCTCGTTGTTGTTTTTTATAAGAGTGTTTATAAATTTATTAACACTTCTGGCAAACATTGAGTCTTCATTTGAGATGTTTGTTAACTCATAAGCAACGCTAGGCTCCATTCCTTTTTCTATGAGCTCAATTTGCATAATTAAGGCTCTATTTTGCTTAAATATTTCTAAATCTGTCCAATAAAGTAAAAAATTTAGCAAAACTTTTACTTTATTGATATCCTCACTAACAAATGAGCAGATAAAAGCAAGTTCTTGTATAAAAAGCTTTTGATTTTTTAGATGAATTTCTTCTTGTCTTTTGTCGATGCCAAACTCTTTTATGGCTTTTTCTATATTTAAAAACTGATTAGCCGAGTACTCACCAAGCTCTTTAAAAAAATTTTGAATATCAAAAAAAGTTAGTGTGTTATTAGATAGGTTTATACTAAAATTATCTAATAATTTTATGTAGTCACTATTTTTGTTTTCTATGTTTTTTACAATTTCTAAACTCATATTTTACACCTTTTTATAAGTTACATAATTATAGCAAATTTTACATCCAGTCTAAAATTTGCTGTATCTCTTTTGCAACGACAACTTTTATCCCTTTTTCTTCAAGTGGTTTTGATGGAGCGATAACGGTTTTAAAGTTTTGAGTTATAGCTTCTTTTACTCTAAGGTCTAAATTTGGGATATCTCTAATCTCTCCGTTTAAACTAACTTCACCTAAAAAAACACTTTCTTTGCTAACAGGACGGTTTTTAAAGCTACTTACAATCGCTGCCAAAACTGCCAAGTCAGCCGCTGTTTCGGTTATCTTAACTCCACCTATAACGTTTACAAACACATCATATCCGCCAAGTAAAATTCCCATCTTTCTATCAAGCAACGCAATTAGCATATCAAGGCGGTTTTTGTCATATCCAGTTGAGCTTCTTTTTGGATAGCTACTCTCACTCACAAGTGCTTGTATTTCTACAATCAGAGGTCTTGAGCCCTCCATCGTGACAGTTACAGCACTCCCACTCATCGCTTTTCCGCGAGTAAAAAATCTGCCAACTAAGTCTTTTGCACTCACAAGCCCTTTATTTGTCATCTCAAAAATGCCTACTTCACTAGTTGAGCCAAAGCGGTTTTTAAACCCACGAAGAAGCCTTAACTCCTTGCTTGCATCGCCTTCAAAGTAAAGCACCACATCAACCATATGCTCTAGTATTCTAGGCCCTGCTATTGAGCCTTCTTTTGTGATGTGTCCGATGATAAAAACAGAAATTCCCTTTTCCTTTGCAAGACGCATTAGCTCGAATGTCACCTCTCTAACTTGCGAAACAGAACCAGGTGCCGAACTTATGCTTTCGCTAAAAAGGGTTTGAATACTGTCAATTATGAGAACCTTATACTCTTTGCTAAAAAGTTCGTGCTTTATATTTTCAAGTGAAATTTCAGCTAAAAGATAGAGATTTGGAGTTACTGCATCAAGCCTATCAGCTCTCATTTTGATTTGGCTTAAACTCTCTTCGCCACTCACATATAAAACATCTAAGTTTTTCTTAGCTAAATTTGAAGCTATTTTTAAAAGAAGGGTTGATTTGCCTATTCCTGGGCTTCCGCCGATTAGCACCAAGCTTCCCTTTACAACCCCACCACCTAAAACTAAATCAAGCTCTTTATCATCAGTTGAGACTCTATCAACTTTTTCTACTTTTATATCTGAAATTTCTTGAGCTTTTGTAGGTTTTGTGGTAGCACGAGCAGTTTTTTCTACAAACTCAATTTGACTTTGAGTAAGCTCTACAAAGCTATCCCAAGCACCACAGTCTGGGCATTTCCCCATCCATTTTGCCTGTTTGTTTCCGCATGCTGAACACTCAAAAACAACTTTTTTTTTAGCCATATATCGCATCCAAGATAGTATTTATAAACTCATCCGGGCTAAACTCAACTAAATCATCCATTTTTTCACCAACCCCAACGTAAAGAATCGGAAGTTTCAGCTCTTTTGCGATACCAAAAAGAGCACCGCCTTTTGGCGTGCCGTCTAGTTTTGTGATGATTACAGCATCAAGGCTAACTATCTCATTAAACTCTTTTGCTTGTTTGACGCTGTTATTTCCCTGTGTTCCATCAAGGATGATAATTTTTCTATGAGGAGCATTTGGCATAGCTTTGTCACAAATTCTAACGATTTTATCAAGCTCTTTTGCTAGGTTTTTTTGGTTTTGAAGCCTTCCAGCTGTGTCGATTAGCACGTTATCAAACCCTTTTGCTTTAGCTGAACTAATGGTATCAAAAGCAACAGCTGCTGGGTCGTGACCTTGATTTGTAGCAACTATTGGAATGTCAAGTTTTATCGACCACTGTCTAAGCTGCTCTATCGCCCCAGCTCTAAATGTATCAGCAGCTCCAAGTATAACTTTTTTACCGCTGTTTTTATATAAATTTGCTAGTTTTGCGATGGTTGTAGTTTTGCCAGCTCCATTTACACCTAAAATAAGCTCTACAAAAGGCTTGTCATCACTTAATTTTGGTTTATCATAGATGAAAAGAACCTTCATGGCTACTCTTAAATCTTCTCTTTTTACATAGTTTCCAGATGGAAGACCGTCCAAAATTTCTTCTATTATCTCATACTCAACATCAGCTTCTAAAAGCATCTCTTCGATTATCTCTTTTGAAATTTTATCATCTGATGAGCGAACAGATTTTATCGCTTCTACGGTTTTATTAAACCCTTTTTTAAAAAAATTTATCATATCTTATACCCTTTTATTTTATAGTTTTTTTGATATCAACGTCTAGCATTTCCTGAGCTATAACGCCAATATAGCGTTTTTTCTGCTTTCCATCTCCATCGTAAAGAACCATATATGGAATTCCATCAATTCCGCCTATGATATTAACCAAAGTCTCATTACTACTGCCCAAACTAACGCTATATTTTATATCAAAGTTTTCTATAAAAAACTCCATATCTTCCTTGCTTTTTTCATCTTGGATTAAAACACCTACGATGTCGATGCTATCTTTATAAATTTCATAGAGGTTATTAAGTGGCTCTATCTCTACAAGACAAGGCGGACACCAAGTCGCAAAAAATACAAAAAGAGTTGCTTTACCGCCGTTGTCGATTTCAAGTCCGTCATCTTTTTTCTTAATACTAAGAACGTTCCCGTTCATTAAATTTAAAGTGATTGGAGCGTCTAGGTTTTGCATTAAAACAGGTTCAGACGGCTCTACCGCGGTTTTTTCTTTCTCTTTTTTTTCACACCCTATAAAAACTAAAACTATAAATAAGAGTATAAAACTACTTTTAAATTTCATTAAATTCCTTAAAATTAGCAAATTTTGTGTAAAATTATACAAAAATATAATAAATCAAGCGTTAAAATGGCAAATAGCAGGCAAAAAACAAGTAACAAAAAAGAAGAGTTTAGAAAAAAAGCAAAAGAGGCTTTGAAATTTGAAGCTAAATTTAGTGCAAAATCAAAGCATTATGAAATTTTAAGAAATTTAAAAACCATAATCAAATTTACCAATTCAAAGAAAATTTTAATCTTCATGCCAACTTATTATGAGCCAAATTTGTTACTTTTAAGTAAGAATTTAGCCAAAACTCACGAATTTTACATACCATTTATGCAAGATGTCAGCTTTAAGATGGTAAAATTGAGAGGTCCTTTTTTTAAATCTAAATTTGGCATCAGGGAGACTAGGTATCAAAATGAGTTTAAAGGAAGGGTTGATTTAGCAGTAGTTCCAGTTATTGGGGTTGATGGAAGAGGTGCTAGGATAGGGCATGGAAAAGGGTATTATGACATTTTTTTTGACAGACTTGGATACAGACCTATCATAATATTTGTGGAGATAAAAGAGATGTTTACAGAAGAGATTGTCTCCCAAAGTCACGATATAGTTTGTGACTTTTATCTAACTCCAAGAAAAAATTATTTAATAAGAGGAAAGTATGATAGAGATTTTATTAATCTTAGGAGGCAGTGCAGTGGGAGTTGGAGGCGGATATCTAATCGCTAAAAAGATAAACGACGCCAACTATAGCATCTTCATAGAGCAGGCAAAAGCAAAAGCAAAAGCGATAGAGTTTGAAGCTGAGGGCATCTTAAAAGATGCAAAACTTAGCGTTCAAGAGGCTGAGTTTGCTGCTAAAAAAAGATATGAAGATAAGGTTTTAGAGATAAAAAAAGAGTTTGATTTAAAAGGAATCGAATTAGAAAAGCACGAAGCTAGCTTAAAAAACAAAGAACAAAGCTTAGATAAAAGTGCTAAAAAGCTTGAAGATGAGCAAAAAAGAGCAAATGAACTCTATGAAGAGAGTCAGAGTTTAAAGAGAAACTATGAAGCAAAAATAGAAGAAGCTTTAAAAGTTCTAGAGCACTCTGCCGGACTTACAGAAGTTGAGGCAAGAGAGGAAATTCTAAAAAGAGTTGAAGAAAAAAGCAGAGGCGACATCGCTCACATCGTTAGAAGATATGAAGAAGAGGCAAAAAGAGAAGCTAAGAAAAAAGCTAACTATATCATCGCTCAAGCTACAACACGGTTTGCAGGGGAATACGCAGCCGAGAGGCTTATAAACGTTGTGGATATTAAAAATGATGATCTAAAAGGTAGAATCATCGGAAAAGATGGAAGAAATATCAAAACTTTAGAGATGGTTTTAGGGGTTGATGTCATCATAGACGACACACCGCACGCTGTGATTTTAAGTAGCTTTAATCTTTATAGAAGAGCGATTGCAACAAAAGTTGTTGAGCTTTTGGTTGAAGACGGGCGAATCCATCCAGCAAGGATTGAAGAAATTCATGAAAAAGTAAGCAAAGAGTTTGAAGATAGCATTTTAGAAGAAGGCGAAAATATTGCTATGGATTTAGGGTTAAATGGTATTCACCCAGAGCTTTTAAAGCTAATCGGAAAGCTTAAATTTAGAGCAAGCTATGGACAAAATGCTCTTGCTCATAGCTTAGAAGTTGCTCATTTAGCGGGCATTATCGCAGCTGAAACAGGCGGGGATGCAAATTTAGCCAAAAGAGCGGGGCTTTTACACGACATCGGTAAGGCTTTAACTCAGGACTATGAAGGAAGCCACGTTGATTTAGGTGCTGATATTTGTAGACGCTACAAAGAACACCCTGTTGTAATAAATGCTATTTATGCTCACCACGGTCACGAAGAAGCAGAAACTGTGGAGTGTGCGGCAGTTTGTACAGCAGACGCTCTAAGTGCAGCAAGACCAGGGGCTAGAAGAGAAGTATTAGAGAGCTTTTTAAGAAGAGTTAGTGAGATAGAAGAGATCGCTACTAGCAAACACGGCGTAAAACAAGCGTATGCTATAAACGCAGGGCGTGAAGTTAGAGTCATAGCAAATGCGAATTTAGTAAACGATGATGAGGCTATTTTAGTTGCAAAAGAGATAGCTGAAGATATAGAAAAAACAGTTCAATACCCAGGTGAAATAAAAGTAAGCGTCATAAGAGAGACTAGGGCGACGCATTACGCAAAATAGGATTTGGTAAAAAATAGGAGTTTTTATGAGAAAAGTTTTTCTTGTATTGTTTTTAGTTTTTAATTTAAGTTATGCAAAAGAAGAGGTGATGCTGTCTGCTTCAAATGCTTACACTCTAACTATGCAAGAAGCTAGCGGAACAGAGGGTTTAGTAAGTAGTGCTAAGGCTATCATTATATATCCAAGTGTTAAAAAACTTGGGTTTGTTATAGGCGGACTTTATGGAGACGGCGTTGCTATGATAAGAAACGGAAGTTCGTGGAAAATTTACAGTTCCGAGATAGTAAATGCAAGCATCGGGTTTCAAATAGGTTACGAAGATAACTATATGGTGCTATTTGTGATGAATGATAAAACCTTAAATAGTATGTTTGACTCAAGGCTTAAGCTTGGAGCGGACGCGACAGTTTCAGTGTATAAAGCAAGTGCAAGCATAGGTGCTGTGGATTTGTTTGATCAAGATATCTATGTTTTTGTTAGCAAAGCAGGGGCTTTTGCAGGGGCGAGTATAGGCGGGTTTGTCGTAAGCATAGATGGAAATAAGCAGTATAGAAGAGATACCTATGGATATGATAGTTTGATACAGACTGTGGATGGTAGATAGATGGAGGAGATGCTAACCTCGCTATCTACCTATGGGTATATAGTTTTGTTTTTCTACTCTCTTGGTGGCGGGATGATAGCTTTGATCGCTGCGGGAGTTTTAAGCTATGCTGGAAAGATGGACTTAGGGTTTGTCATAGTCATAGCTGCTATTGCAAATTTTATAGGCGACACGATGCTTTTTTATCTAAGTAGATATAGCAAAAAGGAAATTATGCCGTATTTTAGCAAGCAGAAGCGAAACTTAGCTCTAGCTCAAATTCTTTTTAAAAAACATGGTGCTAAGATAATGTTTGTGAAAAAATATGTTTATGGCTTAAAAACTCTGGTTCCACTAGCGATTGGGCTTACAAAGTATCCTTTTGCTAAATTTAGCGTTATAAACTTCGTAAGTGCGGTCATTTGGGCTGTGAGTGTGGCGTTAGCGAGCTACTACGCGGGAGATTTTTTAATGGAGTTTTTCAAACTCATAAAAGCAAAACCTTGGATAATGCCTATCGTGCTTCTTGCGATTGTTGGACTGATAGTTTTGTATTTTAAACAAGCAACTAAGAGAAAAGCTTAAAAAAGGGGTTAAATTTAACCCCTTAAAATTTGCTTGTAAATTTACAAAGCAAGCAAGCAGATTAAACAAGCCCTTTTTTTCTAAAACTATTTAGAACTTTTACAAACGCCATCATCTCCTCTGGAGTACCCAAAGTTAAGCGGTTGTAGTTAGTTATAGGTGCAAACTCACGCCCTACAAAAACCCCGTGCTCTTTCATCTTAGCTTGATACTCTTTCACACTTCCTTTTACTTCGTGGAAGATGAAGTTTGCATTTGACTCAGCGTATTTAAGCCCTAGCTTATCAAGCGTGCTTGTTACGATATTTCTTGATGTGTTGATGCTCTCAATGCTTAGTTTTGCAAAACTCTTATCTTCTAGTGATGCTAATGCAGCTACCGCACCAGCTAGGTTTGTGTTATCTATAGAGATAAAGTTTTCAAACTCAGCGGTATTTTCTTCCGAAGAGATAGCATACCCCACTCTAAATCCAGCTAAAGCGTATAGTTTAGAAAATGTTCTTACAACAGCCACGTTTTCACAACCTTCTTTAACATACTCAATAGCGGTTTTAAATTTAGGATTTACCACAAGCTCTGCGTAAGCTTCATCTATAAGGAAAAAATGCTCTTTTGGAGCTGATTTTATCCACTCTTTTAAAACAGCGTCTTCAGTGATGGTTGCGGTTGGGTTGTTTGGATTACATAGATAAAAAATGGTATATCCATCAAATTTAGCCGCCGCGTCTTTCATCTTCTCAATGTCAAAACTAAAATCATCTTTTATATTAACCTGAGTTGTTTTAACCCCCTGAGAGCCTGCATAAAGCTCAGCATAGCTAAATGTCGGTGCTGGAGCTACTACTTGGATGTTTTTGCCATCTTTTTTTGCTCTGTAAATTAGGGCTTGGATAACAGCTTGGATATTTTCAGATGAGCCGTTACCTAAAGAGATGTTTTCTGTTTTTAGGGCGAAATTTGAAGCAAGTTTTTCAATAAGTGCTTCTCTTTGACTATCTGGATATCTAAAACCAACGTCCAAAGATGCAATAACCGCTTCTTTAGCTCTTTTTGACATACCAACTGAGTTTTCGTTAAAGTTTAAAAGCAGTGGCGTTTCTTTGCTTGGGGTTGGGATAACTCCTACTTGATACTCGTTGCTAGCAAGTTTTGCTAAAGCTTGTTGTGGTACTAGTGAAGCGCCTGCAAGGGTTAAGCCTGCGTATTTTAAAAGTGTTCTTCTGTCCATAAATTCTCCTTAAAATAAAGTTGCAAGATTTTATCATTTTAAATTAAATTTAAAGATAAATTTATCTAATTCGTTGTATTTTTTGTCTTTAAGTTAAATTTAGTTGAAGAATTGTTATATAAAGTACATTGAGACTGTTAATAAAACTAAAATTATTTGATAATTTTGATACTTGCTGATATATTGTCTAAAATTTTTGTAGTTGTTTTGTGTGGTTTTTAAATTAAAAAACATTTGAGAGTAACGTAAATAAATACTATGATTAAGAAGATTTTAGCTAAGGTTTAATGAAATGGGTTTAAGATAAACAGGTGGTGGGTTCACCAGGACTAATACTAAAAAGCATAAAACTACCAATACATGGGCATTAGCTCCAATTAAGAAAGCCTTACCTTAATTAATCGGTAACTTTTTCGGTAACTATTGTTCAAAGTATAAAATTTTCAAAGATTATTTTATTGCTAATAGCTATTATACTAAAAATAACTAAAATAAAGACGAATTTAAAACAAGAAAAGATTTTTCTATATAAATCAAAAAACATAGTAGTCGCACTAAAAAACTAAATCAGTGCGACTACAAATTTTAATTACTAATTACTTTCCCCATCCATTTGCGTATATTTGCATAATATCAGGATTATTTTTAAAGTTATCGGGATTATTTAAATTTATAGCATTATCATTTGCATAGGAATTTAAATCCTGAATAACTTTATTTATCTGGTCTCTTGTTATGAAACTTTCATCACTTAAGTAGATTTTTTCTATTGCACTATTAGAATAAAAATGATTAGAAATACTAATAGAGTCATCTCCATATTTTATAGAGAGGTTATTGTTTGCTCTAGTAAATATCACATCTTCCTTAGTAATACCTTCTCCAAATCTAATAGTGTCATTTCCACTCTCATCATAGATAGTATCAGCTCCATCTCCTTTGTTAAAGAGATAGATATCATCTCCA
>JAAYPR010000028.1 GCA_012519705.1 Campylobacteraceae bacterium | reverse complement strand
CACTAAGAAGAAGCCTGCCGATAACGGACGCGATAGAGTGTGAAAGAGTGCTAACAAAGGCGGTTGATATCGCAACAAAATATAAAAAACTTTTATCAACTATGCTAATAGAGCGTGATTTAGTTAGAGTTGATGATGAGAAGTTAAATACATACTTAAATTTATATGCAAATGATAGCTCTATTTCGATGAGTGAAATTCAGCTAAAAGCGGTAAACAGGCTTTTTGAAATAGGGTATAAAAATGGCTTTTATCCAAGCAAAGTGGATGCGTTTGCCTCGCTTGTGCCGACAGAATACCAGGACTTTAGAAATTGTTAATTGACTTTTCAAAATATAGCTCTATAAAAATCGGCGGGGTTGTTGACGTAGAAGTTTTGGATGGTGATGGTGAGTTTGACGGCGTTATAATAGGTGGGGCTAATAATATCCTAGTCTCGCCAAATCCACCGCGTCTTGGAATCCTAGATAAGAAATTTGACTACATTAGGCTTGAGGGCGATATCTTAGAGATAGGGGCTTTAACAAAAAGCGGTAAAATTTACAACTTTGCTAGGAAAAATAACTTAGCAAATTTTGAGTTTTTAAAAGGCATCCCTGGGACTCTTGGCGGACTTATAACTATGAATGCTGGGCTTTTAGAACATGAAATTTCAGATAATCTACTAAGTGTCACCACAAACAAGGGCGAGTTTTTAAAAGAGAGCTTGAAATTTAGCTATAGAAAAAGCGAGATTGAGGGCATAATCTTAAGTGCTAAATTTAAAGTTTTGTTTGGTTATGATGAAGGCTTAAGTAAAGAGATAGCACTAAAAAGGGCAAATCAACCAAAGGGTGCAAGCTTTGGCTCATGTTTTAAAAATCCAGCCGGAGATAGTGCTGGAAGGTTACTGGATAAATGCGAGTTAAAAGGTTATAAAGTCGGCAATGCTGGGTTTAGTGAACAACATGCAAATTTCATCATCAACTATGGTGATGCTAAATTTGAAGATGTTATGGAGCTGATAAATTTAGGTAAAAAAAGAGTTTTTGAAGAGTTTGGGGTGAGTTTAGAAACTGAAGTGGTGATATTATAAACTTATCTTCTAGTGTCTATTTTTTAAAGGGGAAAGGGGGCTTGAATTACGAAGTCGCTCCCCCCCCCTTTTTTTTCTTAAACCTCTAATCCTTGGGTGATGTTCAATGTGCTGTGTAGTGCACAGGTTTAACTGCTTTTGCTATGCAAAAGCCTATTCCATCGTCATTGCGAGATTTTCGTCAGAAAATCGTGGCAATCTAGACCTTAAATTCAAAATGAGCTTTAAAACCAAATTTACTAAAAAGACTATAAAATTTTAAGAACTAGATTGCTTCACTAACGTTCGCAATGACGCGTGGAGAGTGTTTGTTGATAAAACTAAACTTGCACCGGTAAGCTTAAAACCATATTTCCATTGCCATCATAAAGCATAATGGTATCAAAAACATAAACTTGGTAAGCTTGAATTTGCCCGTAGTCATCTATAAAGCCGTTATGTTCTTTAAAGTGAGAGATAATTTTTTGGCTTAAGTTGTCGTAAAAATCACCTTCGGTAAGAGCTGGCTCAAGTGAAAGTTTTAGCTCTTTTTTTGAAGTAGTATCCACTAAAATATAGCCTTTGCTTAGTTTAAACTCGGCAAACTCTTTAAGTCTTTGGTCTATAAAAAAGTCACTAAACTCTAATTTTTTAGCTAGTTTTATAAAAAATCTTTTGCGATTTGGATTGTCTAGATATAAATTTAAATCACTAAATTCTAAAAACTCATCAAGAAGCTTTCTGTCATCTTTTAAAAACTCAGGACTGTTTTTAAACTCAAGTGCGTTTTTAAAAATTTGCATCTATAAACTCTAAAATTTTATCTTTTAAATGAGCGTTGTTTTTATCAAGGCAGATGAAGTTATTGCTTAAAATTTTTTGGTTATAGAGTGGTTTTTCTCTAGTTTTTAAGTCAATCATCAACCCACCACTTTGCTCAACTAGAAAGTCCCCAGCAGCGTTATCCCAGATGGATGAGTCGCCAAATCTTGCATAAATTGCACCTTCATTTTCAGCTAAACGGCAGAACTTTATCGCAGAGCCAAGCCTTTTTGGCTCAAAGTTAAAATGAGCATTAATTCTCTCTCTTTTTTTACTATTTCCAGAACGTCCCATAAAAGCTAAGTTTGGAGACTTTTTCGTAGTTAAAAGAGAGCCGTTTTTATAAACTTCCCCGTTGCCAGAACTATAAAAAACTTCACCCGTTACAGGGATAGAAATCACACTTAGAACTGGGCGACCATCTTTTATAAGTGCGATACAGACGCAAAACTCTCCATTTTTTTTGATAAACTCCCTTGTTCCATCTATTGGATCAACTAGCCAAAAAAGTGAGCCAAGATTATCTAGAATTCGCTCTTCAGAGCAAATTTCAATGCCTGATTTTCCTAGAATTTCAAAGATTTTATCATTTGCCGCGATATCGGCTGAGGTTAGTGGGGAGTTGTCTTCTTTTTTTACAACGGTGTAGTCATCATAGTGCTTCAAAATCACTTCTGAAGCACTAGAAACCGCTAGTTTTGCAAGACTTAAGAGTTCTTTCATAGCTTGTCTGAAATCTCAATCATAGTTTTATCTGAGTTTTTTGTACATTTAGATAGAGCGTCAGTTTCGCCAACGTAAAGTTGTCTAGGGCGAACGATTTTCATATTTGGTTGTTCTTTTTGCTCTATCCACTGAGCTAGCCAACCCGGAGTTCTTCCTATCACAAACATTACAGCAAACATATCGTTTGGAATGCCTAGAGCTTTTAGGATAAGTCCTGAGTTAAAGTCAACGTTTGGATACAAGTTCCTGCTTACAAAATACTCATCCTCGGTTGCTATTTTTTCTATTCTATTTGCTATTTTGATTAAATTTGAGTCGATGCCGATTTCATCAATTAGCTGATTTCTCAAGCTTTTTAAAACTTTAGCTCTTGGGTCATAACTTTTATAAACTCTATGTCCAAAGCCCATTAGTCTAAATGGATCGTCTTTATCTTTAGCCTTGGCGATGTATTTATCAACATTGTCAACGCTTCCTATCATCTCAAGTTGTCTGATAACGCCCTCATTTGCACCCCCGTGTGCGTGTCCCCATAGTGCTCCGATACCAGCACTGATACATGAGTATGGATGGCTGTGAGTTGAGCCAACTGTTCTAACAGTCGTGGTTGAGGCGTTTTGTTCGTGGTCAGCGTGAAGCATAAGAACAGTATCCAAAGCTTTTACCTCTATTGGCTTAATATCCACGTGAGAGTAAGGAAACGCTCTCATCATATATAAAAAGTTTTCTGTAAATCCACGGTCAAGGTCAGGATAAATTATCGGGTAACCTTTGCTGTGGCGGTAGTAAAACGCAGCTAATGTTGGCATCTTAGCGATAAGTCTCTCAGCTAGCTCCATATAACCACTTCTATCTGTGTGACTAAAGTCTTGTGAGTAGTAAGTACTAAGTGTTGCTACACATGCTTGTAAAACTGCCATCGGGTGAGCCTTGTCAGGAAAAGCACTAAAAAGCCTTAAAATTTTCTCGTTTATAAATGACTTTGTTTTTAGTCTTTTTCTAAAAGCATCAAGCTCATCGGCTGAAGGTAGTTTTTTATGAAGAAGTAGGTGAGCTACATCTAAAAAAAGCTTGTTCTCAGCAAGCCACTCTATGCTGTAGCCACGATGTTTTAGCTCGCCTTTTTCACCGTTGATATAGGTGATGGTAGATTTACACATCGCAGTTGAAGTGTAGCCTTTATCAAGGGTAAACATACCCGTGTCTTTATAAAAGCTCGATATATCGACGACTGATGGTCCAATAGTTCCATCAAGGATAGGAAACTCGTAGGTGTTTCCGTTTCTATTGTCAGTCATTGTTATAGAATTTGACATTTTTTCTCCTTATAAAATGTAACATAATAGCTAAATTTTGATTAATAAATCATTTTTTGTTAAATTTTAAGTTTTTAATGACTTTAACTAAAGTCGTGCACACTATAGCTTGGGTTATACTTGTGAGAACCAAGGCGTAATATGTCGCATCGTCTATATAGTTTGTCTCTTTTCCAATGGTTGCTGTTGCGATAAGTAGAGTTAGCGGTATAGAAAGAGAGACTCCAAATAAAATAGACTCTTTTACTCCGAGAGCTTTTATCATAGTTATAGAGCTTATCAGCCTTACAAAAAGCATGAGAACTGTTAAGAACAGAACCATTTTCATAACGCCTGGCATAAAAATAGCACTTAAATTTACTGTCGAGCCGATATAAGCAAAAAATATCGGAACTAAAAACCCATATCCAAACGATGAGAGTTTTTCAGGAAGCTCTTTTTTATGGTCAAAAAATGTTGGGATAAAAGTCCCAGCGATAAATGCCCCAATGACGATATTTACATCTAAAATAGCAACTATTGCGATGACTAGACAAAGCAGGGCGATGGAGAGCCTAATGTCTTTTTCACTTTTGTCAAAGTAAGGCATAAGGGCTTTTTTAAGGTTTGGATACCACCAAAACAAAACGTCAAGCGACCTAAAGACAAAAACGGTTATTAACATAAACCCAACTAATGCACCTAGGTTTAAAAATAGCTTTATATCAATGCCATACTTTACATAAGCGTTTAGAATGGTAAGGGCTGCGATACTTACGATTTCGCCGATGACGCCTACAAGCATTGCTAAGTTTAGCCATTTTTCATTTTTACCGTAGTCTTTATAGAAAGTTGAGAGAATTCCTATGCTCATCACAGGAATTACCACGATGAAAAGCTCGCTTAAATTAAAGGTATAAACCGCCATGACAGCTAAAATGTAAAGAAGCACCAAAAACAGAGCTGAGCTTTTTAAAATCTTTTTATCAGTTTTTATAAAAAGCTTTAAATCAACTTCCGTCCCAGCTAAAAACATCAGGTAGTAAAAGCCGATATCAGCTACGTTTTTAAAAGAGTCATTTGCGGATAAAAACCCAACAGTTCCAAAAAGAATTCCCAAAAGTATCTCGGTTGCTGAGATTGGAATTTTGATAATGGACGCAATATATGGCGATGCAAAGATGATAAAAGATAGGGTTATAAGGATTAAAATTTCACTCATAGATTTACTCTGCTTTCTTTCCAGTTAAATTTAGCTATTTGGCTATCGCTAGCTTTAGACTCTCTTTCACATTCAACTTTAAAAACTTCAAATTTATTAGTCTTGCCATCTTTTTGGCATGTAAAATATGCAAACTCATGCAAAGCTTTGTTTCTAGCACAAATTTCACCTGAGTTTATATAAAGAGAGTTTTCATAAAACTTAGCAACAAAGCGGTGAGTATGCCCGTAGATGATGATATCACTACTGCTATTTAGATAAAAAGGATGGTGCATAAGTTTAAAGTTAAAGCCTTCAAACTCAAAATGATGAGGTTCGCTAAAAAGCTCAAACTCACTCATAAACTCTCTTAAATGCGTGTCGTGATTTCCTAAAACCGCCACATATGGAACGCTTGAGTTTTTCATACATTCAAGAGTTTCAAACTCCATAATATCCCCAGCGTGAAGTAGTAAATCTATCTCTTTTTTTAGGAGATAATCAACCGCACTTCTCGTCACGTCGCTTCTTTGATGAGAGTCTGAGATAAGCCCAACTTTAAGCATCCATCTCCTTAGCTCTCAATCTTTTTCTTAAATTTACACTCTAAACACTCTAAAAAAGTACCACTTTTTAGTTCTTTTTTAACTAAATGTTTGTTGTCACACTCTGGGCAGGGGTTGTTAGTTGGCTCATAGTTGCTTACATATTTACACTTTGGATATGCAGAACAGCCATAAAATTTCCCTCTTCTTGAAAACCGCTCAACCACGTCGCCAGTGCCACATTTTGGACATTTAATGCCTAGTTTTGTTGGCTCTTTTTTCTCTTTTACTTCGGAGTTTTCTAAATTTCTACTATATTTACACTTTGGAAAGCCTGAACACGCGATAAACTCGCCGTATCTTCCACTTCTTTTAACCAGCTCTTTACCGCACTCTGGGCAGTTTTCGCCAAGTGGGATAGCTACTTTTTGGCTTTTTATATTTTTCTTACCAGCTTCGATTTGCTTCATAAATGGCTCATAAAACTCAGCTAAAAGTTCCTGCCAGTCAGTTTTGCCTTCAGCTACTTCGTCAAGTCTTTCCTCCATCCTTGAGGTAAACTCACTATCGACGATTTTATCAAAATGTTTTTCTAAAACTTCTGTAACCGTAAAGGCTATCTCGGTTGGGATAAGCTGTCTTTTTTCTAACTCAACATATTTTCTAGCAGTTAGAAGTGAGATAGTTGGAGCGTAAGTTGATGGACGTCCGATGCCAAGGCTTTCTAGTTTTTTTATCAGGCTTGCCTCGCTATATCTTGCAGGGGGTTCAGTGAAGTTTTGTTTAGATGAAATTTTTTGTAGAGTCATCTTCTCGCCAACACTTAAATTTGGTAAAATCCTATCTTTATCATTTTCCCCATAAACTTTATAAAACCCATCAAACAGCACTTTTCTACCACTTATCTTAAACTCAGTTTTTTCACCTGCCACAAAAACACTTTGTAACTCACTAACACTTGGAGTCATTTGGCACGCTAAAAAGCGGTTATAAATAAGCTCATAAAGCTTTGCTTCATCTTTTGGGATAGTTGCGTGAGCGATTTCAGGAGTAAAACTAAGATCCGTTGGTCTTATCGCCTCGTGAGCTTCTTGAGCGGCTTTACCTTTTGTGGTGTAGAAATTTGGTTTTGATGGTAGATATTTATCTCCGTAGTTTTCTTTTATCAAGCTTCTAGCTTTATCAACAGCTTCTTTTGCTAAATTCAGACTATCAGTTCTCATATATGTTATAGCCCCGCCATTTGGGGTGTTAACGCCTTCATATAAGCTTTGGGCTAACATCATAGTTTTTCTAGGGCTAAAGCTTAGGCTTGAACTTGCGGCTTGTTGGAGAGTTGAAGTCATAAATGGGGGTTGTGGGTTAGTACGTCTTTGTCTGCTTTCAATGTCACGGATAGTGTAGTTCTCGCCTTTACAAATTTCAACTATATTTTTAGCTTCTTCGCCTGTTTTAACAGAGAGTTTTTCCATCTTTTTGCCATTAAATTTAACAAACTCACTCTCTAAGTCATCTTTAAAAATAGCGTCTATGCTATGATACTCAACAGGAACGAAAGCTCTTATCTCTCTTTCTTTATCCACGACGATTTTTAGGGCTGAGCTTTGAACTCTACCAGCACTTAGGCCTTTTTGAATTTTTTGGTTTAGAAGTGGGCTTAGTCTGTAGCCAACGATCCTATCAAGAAGCCTTCTTGCTTGTTGGGCATCCACGCTATCCATATCCACATCTCTTGGGTTTTCAACAGCTTTTAAGATAGCATCTTTTGTGATTTCGTGAAAAACTATCCTTGGTAGTTCGGTCGGCTCTTTGCCGATAGCTTTTGCGATGTGATAAGCAATCGCTTCTCCTTCTCTATCCTCATCCGTTGCAAGATAGATTTTAGAAGCTTTGGCGGCTTTTTCTTTTATCTCTTTAACTACTTTTGAGTGGTCTTTGCTGACTCTATACTCAGGCGTAAATTTACCATCTTCTATCTTTATGCCAAAAGTTGTTTTTGGCAGGTCTCTAATATGCCCAACAGAGGCGATAACTTCGTAGTCTTTTCCTAAAAATTTCTTTATAGTCTTTGCTTTTGCAGGAGACTCAACGATAATTAAATTCATACTTAAACCTAAATTTTAATTTTTCCTAGTATATGCAAAAAAAGTTAATGCTACTTTAAAATTCTAGGAAGTGTGATGCCAGTTTGCCTTTGATACTTGCCTTTTCTATCTTTATAGCTCATCTCACACGGCTCATCACCTTCTAAAAACAGAACTTGTGCGATGCCCTCGTTTGCGTAAATTTTAGCTGGAAGGGGAGTTGTGTTTGAGATCTCTATCGTGATATGCCCCTCAAACCCTGGCTCAAAAGGAGTGACATTTACGATAATCCCACATCTTGCATAAGTGCTTTTTCCTAGGCAGATAGCAAGGACATCATCAGGCATTTTAAAGTACTCAACCGTTCTAGCTAACGCAAATGAGTTTGGTGGCACTATACAAACATCGCCTTTGAAATTTACCACGTTTTTCTCATCGAAGTTTTTTGGGTCAACCACAGTTCCGCCGATATTTGTAAATATCATAAACTCATCAGCCACTCTGATGTCATAGCCATAGCTTGAAAGCCCATAGCTTATAACCCCGCTTCCGATGTTTTCATCGCAAAACGGCTCTATCATCTTATCTTTTAAGCTTTTTTCTCTTATCCATCTATCGCTTTTTAGCCCCATTATTAACCTTTTTTAGAAAATTTTGGTTATTATAGCAAAATATTTATACTTATATTAAATTTAAGGATTGTCAGTGAAAAGATTTTTGTTTTTGGTTGTTTTGCTGGTATTTGGTGGATGTAGTTTAAAAAATGATATCAAAAAAGAGGAGTTAAAGAGCAGTGAAAAAGAAGAAATTTCAGTAAATTTTGAAATTTACAATGCAAATTTAGGTTCTAAAATAAGCTATGAAAGTCTCATAAATGAACTTAAAAATAGCGATATAGTTCTGCTTGGCGAAGTTCATAATGACAAAAGCCATCACTTTTTTCAAAATATGGTTATAAATAGTTTAAATGATGATATAAGCGTGGTTTTTGAGATGATAGATATAGATAAACAAGGCGTTGTAAGTTTAGCTAAGCAAAATAAAAAGAGCATCTCAAAAAGTGAACTTCCAAAGAGCCTAGAGTGGCAAAAAGGGTGGGATTATGAGCTTTACAAAGAGATAGTTGAGAGTGTTTTTTATAGTGATAAAAAGATGATAGCTGGAAATTTAACTAAAAATGAGATAAAAAATATCTATAAAGAGATGCCAAGCTTAAAAGGTGAGTTGTCAACTTCAAATTTTGTTAAAGATAGTCTAAAAAGCGTGATAAAAGATGCCCACAAAGAGTTTATGTCAAATTTAAGCGATGAGTTTTTAGATAAGATGGTTTTAGTTCAAATTCATAAAGATAGAAGAATGGCAGAGAGGCTTTTAGAACAGCCAAACTTAGCTATTTTACTAGCAGGGCGGTTTCATACAGACAAAACTCTTGGAGTGCCAACTCATATAAAAGATGCTACAAAAAACAAAAGAGTTGTAGTTGTAGGGCTTGGGTATGAGGATGAAAATTTAACATCATCAAGCAGAAATAGTGCTGATTTTTTAGTGATATTTAAACATTAGTTTAAGATTGATAAGTATAATCATTTCTTATAAACTAAAATTTGGAGAACTCCAAAAAGAGTTTAGCAAAAAAACAGGCTAAAAGGTATCTGTAATCATTGGAATTAAGATTAATGGAGTTATTAATTTTTTAAATAGAGGGTTAAATTTGAAAAAAGAGTATTTACTAAAATTTGCTTTAATTTTTGTTTTTTCTTTGGTTTATAGTGCTTTTAACATCTTTGTTTTAGCGTTTATAAATGATTTTATCTTAAATTTAGAAGAGGCAAATCACAGAGTTTTACTCACTTTTGTTGTTATTTTAACCTTGTTTTTTGGTATTAGCTACTTACTAAAACTACTCGTTGCAAGGATAAATAATGGGATTATTTATGACTTAAAAGTTGAGTTTGTGATTAGAGTGTTGAATACAAAGATGATTTTCGATGATAAAAAGCCAAAAATTTTAGCATCTTTATCAAAGGATATCTCAAACATCACAAACGGCTTTATGCGGTTAAACGACACTCTTCAAGGCTTGATTTTAGTAGTTTTATCGTTTTTTTACTTTGCTTATCTCTCTTTTGAGATTTCTATTTTTGTGATTTTGTGGTTTGTTTTTATCGGTCTTGTAGCGACCTTTTTTATAAACAAAGCAAGAAAAAACTACTTTGCTTCAAGAAAATTTGACGATGAGCTTTATAAAAAATATGAAGAGCTTTTAAGTGGATTTAAAGAGCTTCGTATAAACGAAAAAAGAAGTGAGAACTTTTTAAACTCCTATTTTAATAGTGCAAATTTGCAAAAAGATGCAAATGTAAAAGCCGAAGTTTTTGGCGGTTTATCAAGTGTGTTTTTAAATATAATGATGCTAGCTGGCATCGGCGTGGTGATGTATTTATCGCTTGGTTTTGGGATGGTGGATTTCAAAACAGCCACTATAATCTGCCTTTCTATGATGTATCTAAGAGCCCCTTTTATGATGGCGATTTCCTCAATCCCAGCTATAATAGTTGCTCTAATCTCACTTAGAAAAATCAAAGAACTAGATCTTATAAAATACGAAGAGATTGATTTTAGCGTGGATAAAACACCACTAAAATGGAAAAGTATCGAGCTAAAAAATATAAGCTTTAGTTATGAAAAAGATAAGCCTGTTTTAAAAGATATAAACTTAACTATAAAAAAAGGCGAAACTATTTTTCTAATAGGTAAAAACGGCTCTGGTAAATCGACTCTGTTTTTGATTCTTTGTGGGCTTTTAAAGCCAAGCAGTGGGGAAATTTTAGTTGATGGGAAAGTTTTGGATAGTTCAAATTTGGCTAAATTTCAAAACAGCTTAAGCGTTGTTTTTGCTGACTTTTATCTCTTTAATGAGATTTTAAATAGCGATGAAAAAAGCATAAATTTTTGGCTAGAAACTTTGAAAATCAAAGAAAGAGTTAGTTATAAAAAAGAGGGCGATTTGGTTAAATTTAATAGTTTAAGCTTATCCACAGGGCAGAGAAAAAGAGTTGCCTTGCTTCAAAACCTGCTTGAAAACAAAGACTTTTTAATGCTTGATGAGTTTGCAGCCGACCAAGACCCTGAGTTTAGAGAGCAGTTTTATAGTGAGATTTTACCACTTTTAAATAGTTTAGGAATAAGTGTTTTTGCTATAAGCCATGATGATAGGTATTTTAAAGCAGCTAGTAAAGTCTATAAGATAGAAAATGGCGAGTTAAGGGAAATTTAAAGATGAAAGTTATTGTGACAATCTGGGCTTTAAAAATAGATTGTCACGGTTTTAAATTGTGATTAAAATGAACTTTTAAAACTTAGCTTTTAGTTCTTGAAATTTTTCTACTTGTTCGCTTAAAAGCTCTCTTTTTTCATCTCTTGCTAGATATAGTTTAAAAATAGTCTCATTTTTATCGTTATAAAAATGAACACTATGCCCTAAAACTCCCATAAATTTAGTGCTAACAAAGCCTATTTTTACAACTGAACCTTCTTTTAAGTGCCCACCTAAATATCCACTTTTACCGCAAAAGTTATGATATCCTCTCATTGCTTTTGTTGGGTCTATTTTTGTTTTAAACTCGATGATAAACTCAGGCGTATTTTTACAAAACAGCACCTCACCCCAACTTGAAACTTCATCAAAAACTTTAAGCAGATTTGAGCCATCTATCTCTTTAAACTCGCTCTCATCTCTAAACTTTAAAATCTCATACTCATTTACACCAAGCTCATTTGCGGCTCTAAGAACCGACATATTCTCATCTTTGAAGAGCTCTTTTGCTTTTGATTCTAAATTTTGCATAGCTATCCTTTTATTAAAATGATTTTGATTATTATATAAAAAAATTATAAATTCATACTAAAAAAGTAAGTCAAAATTAAGATTTTTAATATATAATAACGATATTTATTATCATAAATAAACTTTCTTTATTTTTTTCGGAAGGGTTAAAAGTTCAAATGCTTTACTATATGGAAGTTGGTGGCCCATTTATGTGGCCTATATTTATCTTGGCTATTTTATCGCTAGCAGTAGTGCTAGAAAAAATCTCTTACTATTTTTTTATAAGCAGGGATTTAAACTCAAAGTTTAAAATAAAGTTAACAAATTTACTAAATTTTGGGGATTTAGATGAGGTAGTAGATTTTTGTAAAAATTATAAAAATCCTGTTGCAAAAGCTACTATCAAATCTATAAATCACATCTTAAAAGAAGAAGATGAGTTTGTTTTTATAAATGAGCTTTTGATAAATGATGAGATTGAAAAAATCGAAAAAAGAAGCTGGATATTAGGTATGAGTATCACAGCAGCGCCACAACTAGGGCTACTTGGAACGATAGTTGGTATGATAAAGTCATTTGGTGCTTTGAGCGACTCAGGCGATCCAACTATGGTAGCAAGTGGCATCTCAGAAGCACTTTATACGACAGCTTTTGGACTTTTGGTTGCTATACCAGTGCTTGTTTGTCATGTAGCAATAGGTGTTAAAAACGAAAAACTTATAGAGAGTTTATACAACCTAGAGATGTTGCTAAATAGAAGGTTTAAAAATGACAAGAAAAAGAAGGCATAAAAAAAGAACATATTATGGCATATCGATGATAAATTTAATAGATGTTATTTTTATGCTACTTATATTTTTTATGATAACAACTACTTTTAAAAAAACGGAAAATTTCCCTATAAATTTACCGAAAAGTAGTGCAAATTTCATCCAAGATGAGAACGTTAGCGTAACAGTTTTTTATGGTTTAGAAAACACTATTTTGGTAAGTTTTGATGATAGAAAAAGTCTAAGCTTTAGCTTGGACGAGTTTCAAGATGAGGTTTTAAATTTGGGGCTAGAGAGTTATCAAAAAGTTCATTTAAGTGCTGATGAGAGTTTGGACTATGGAAATGTTATAAGCTTACTTTCAATCTTAAAAGAAAACAATGTTTCAAAAGTTAATTTAGATATAGAAAAAATTCATAAATAGGAGAAAGAGATGCGTAAAATAGGCTTTTTAAGTTTAGCGCTAGCAACTGCTTTGTTTGCTGAGACAAGACTTGAGACAAGTGTTATTTCTACAACTGGTTTTGAAGCAAGTGTAGCAGATGAGGTTAGAAATATAAATGTTGTCACAAAAGACGATATTGAAAAAAGAAGTGACTCTGACCTTAAAACTGTCTTAAGAAGAGCACCTGGAGTTCATCTTCAGCAAAAAGCTTTTGGTGATGCTATAGATATGAGAGGTCAAGGAATTAGAGCAAATACAAGTGTTCAAGTTATGGTAAATGGCATCGCTATGAATATGACTGATAGCTCTCATAGTGCTATGCCTCTTGATGCTTTTAGTATAGACGATATAGAAAGAGTTGAGATAATGCCAGGTGGCGGATCAGTTCTTTATGGAAGTGGAACTCAAGGTGGGGTTGTAAATATCATCACAAAAACTAAACCAAAAGATTTTTATGCAAATATAGCTACAAGATATGCACAAAGAGGCTCAATAAATGGTCGTTTAAACATCGGCGGAATGGCTAGTGAAAACCTTTTTTTAAAAGCTAGTCTTTACTCGCATGATACAAAAGGGTATAGAGACGGGGATAAAAGCCGTGGAACATATGGCAGTTTAGGAGCAATTTATCAAATTTTAGATAACCAGCAACTAAGCATAAACTACTCATATTTTGATGGAAGATCACATTTTGGTGGTTCTGCCACTAGAGCAATGCTTGATAGAGATAGAAAAAGCACAAGTGGGGATGTTTCTGTAACTGATGTAGAGATGACAAATTTAAATATAGATTATAGTGTAAAATTCAAAGATAATTGGGAGCTTAAAATTTCACCTTTTTATCAATACACTAAATTTGAACCAGAGGGCTCTTCTAGATTTAATGACAAAAAATATGGAGTAAGAGCCAAAGTTAAGCATGATTATAGTTATGGAAGTTTGATTTTTGGGTATGACTATATCTACAACAAAGGTAAAAATGACGGTGCGTTTGACTTTATGCTAAATCCTATGATGAGATTTGTAAATATAACTAAAGGCGATACTAAAAAGACAACTCACTCAGCTTTTTTACAAAACAGGTTTGATATAACAGATGAATTTTCATTAACTGCTGGATATAGATATGATTATGCTGATTATGAAGTTGGAAAACATACTTTTACAAAAGTAGGGCCTGCTTCGATGTTTAATATGATTCCAGGCACGCTAAATACCTTGGATTTAAATAAAAATGAGAATAATTACGCTTTTGAGATAACGCCAAATTACCAGTATTCAGATACAGGAAATGTCTATTTTAAATTTGAGAGAGGTTTTACAAGCCCAAGTGCTAATAAAATGCAAAATAAAGACGCTTTAATAGGGTATTATCCAAGCAATATCGACTCAGAAACATTTCAAACTTATGAGCTTGGTATGAAAGATCTTCTTTTTGGACAGTATTTTCAAGCGACTTTGTTTTATACAAAAAGTAAAGATGAAATTTCAACTGTTGGAAAACCACCACAGTTTTGGAATCAAGTCAACATTGGCAAGACTGAGAGATGGGGGTTTGAAGTATACTCTGAGCAAGATTTTATGGATGGGGATTTAAGACTAAGTCAAAGTTTTGCTTACATAGATGCCGAGGTTAAAGAGGTCGGCGTTAGTGGTTTTAGAGTAGGAGATGTCATCCCAAATGTAGCTAAATATAAAATTTCTTTAGGTGTGGATTATGATATAACGCCGTATTTAACTCTATTTTTAGACTCAAAGTTTTATGGAGATCAAAAAAACAGCTCTTATGAAAAAATTTCATCTTACAACGTAACTGATGTCGGAGCTAGATATAAATATAAAAATCTTACCATCACAGGTGGTATAGATAATGTTTTTGATAAAGAGTATTATCACTCAGTTTCAGGAAGTGGGGCTAATAAATCCTACTATGTAGGTGATGGAAGAACTGCTTATTTAGAGTTTAAGTATGACTTCTAAACATAAAAAATTTCTATATTTATTGATAATGATTAGTATAATTACAGCTATTATTTCTTTAGGAGTAGGCTCTGCTAATCTAAAATTTAGTGATTTTTTAGCTTTAATAAATGGCGAACTAACTCATGGCAAAAGCATCATACTTTTTGAAATTCGTTTTCCAAGAGTGGTGATGGCACTCATGATAGGAACGCTTTTAGCAGTAAGTGGGGTTGTCTCACAAAATGTGTTTTTAAACCCAGTAGCTGATCCATATATCATAGGGATAGCATCATCGGCTACATTTGGGGCAGTTTTAGCGTATTTATTAGGTGCGCCTGATATATTTTATGGGGCATTTGCTTTTGTATTTTCAGCTCTTCTTTCGCTTATGATTTATAAGCTTTACAATAGAGCAAAAAGTGTAGCAACCCTGCTTATCATAGGTATAGCATTTTCATCTTTTTTAGGTGCTTTTACCTCGTTTGCAACCTATATGATAGGAGAGCAAAGTTTTAAAATCGTAGCGTGGATGATGGGGTATTTAGGCGGTGCTTCGTGGAGCAAGATAGGCATTATAGCTTTGCCTTTAATTTTTACGCTTATTTATTTTCACTCAAAAAGATATGAGTTAAATATCTTACTAAGCGGGGATGAGGAGGCAAAAAGCTTAGGCGTTGATGTTGCTACTCTTAAAAAAAGACTTTTAATAGTAACTGCATTAGCTGTTAGTTTTAGCATAGCATTTACAGGGATGATAGGTTTTGTTGGGCTTATCATCCCACATACCGTAAGGCTTTTATTTAGAACTTCTAATAACGCTATTGTTATGCCATTTTCAGCTGTTATAGGTGCACTTTTTTTACTTTTATGTGATTTGATAGGAAAAAGTATTTTAGCACCAACAGAGATCCCAATAGGCGTGGTAACGGCGTTTTTTGGTGCACCGTTTTTTCTTGTTTTAGCACTTAGAGGAAGACCAAGATGAGTATAGAGGTTTCAAATTTAAACTTTTCATTTTTTAAAAATGACATTTTAAATGATTTAAGCTTATTTATTTCAAAAGGTGAGTTTGTTGGGATTTTAGGTCCAAATGGCTGTGGAAAAAGCACGCTTATCAAAAATATCGTAAATATATATAAACCAAATAGTGGGATTATCAAGATAGAAGAGAAATCTTTAGATGAATATTCGCTTAAAGAACTTAGTAAAATCATCGGCTTTGTTCCGCAAAAGTCCGTCATAGCGATGCCGCTTTTGGTTGAAGATATTATTTTGATGGGTAGGTACTCTAGTATGAAAAACTCTTTTGCTGGTTATAGCAAGGATGACTATGAGGCAGTAGATGAGATAATGGAGCTTTTAAATTTAAAGAAATTTAAAGGGCGAATTATCCACTCATTAAGTGGTGGGGAGTTTCAAAGAGTGATTTTAGCTAGGGCTTTGGTTAGTAAGCCATCTATTTTGCTTCTTGATGAGCCAACATCAGCACTTGATTTAAATTTCGCAACATCTATTTTAAGATTTTGTAAAAAAATTGTTAAAGAGCAGACATTAACAGGCGTTGCTGTTTTGCATGATTTAAATTTAGCCTCCTTAGTTTGTGATAGAGTTGTTTTTTTAAAAGATGGAGAGATTAAATATAGTGGAGAAATAAAAGAGCTTTTTACAAAAGAGGTACTAAAAGAAATTTATGATTTAGAGTGTGAAATTCTCTATTTAGAGGATAGACCTGTGGTTGTGCCACTATAAAAAAGGAGATGATATGAGAAAAATTGTAGCTTTAAGTTTTTTATCTTTAAATTTAGTATTTGGAAAAGGTGCGATTATTTTAGACCCAGCAGTGGTAGAGATATTTTATGTGCTAGAGTGCGAGGATAAAATTAGTGCTATTGCTAAAACTCAGCAGAGTGAAATTTGGCCAAAAGAAAAAGTTGAAAAACTTCCAAGTGTTGGCACATATGTAAAGCCTAGTTTAGAAAAAATCGTTGAGTTAGAGCCTGATTTGGTTATTGGGAGTTTTCATTCAGGTGAGATAATCGATGATCTAAAAAGATTTAAAATAAACTATGTAGAAACTCAGGCCAACGATCTAGAGACAATCTTTGAAAACATTAATCTAGTTGGAGAGTATTGTAAAAAAGAAGATGCTTCACAAAAACTTATAGATGAGTTTAAAAGCAAAATTAACTCTTTTGATTTAAGCAAGATAGAGGGCAAAAAAGCAGTGTTTTTCTATGCTAGTTCAAATTTGATGGCATTTGGTAAAAATACGCTTCCAAACGATGTTTTTAAAACTTTAAAGCTTGATAGTATAGCCGAGAAACTTGAAGGGCAAACGCCGATGGTTTCAGCTGAGTTTTTGATAGAAGAAGACCCAGACTTTATGCTAGTAGTAAGCTCTGGAACTGTGGAGGAATTTTTGCTTCAAAACCCTGTTTTAAAGCACACCAAAGCAGCCAAGAGTGATAAAATCATAATGGTAAGTTCATCATCTTTACTAAGGGGAAGCCCAAGGCTTATAAATGAGATAGAAAGCATCTATGAAAAACTGATAAAATGAAATTTTTACTACTCTCTTTAGTTTTAAATTTGGTGATTTTGTTTTTGCCTATTTTTAACTTTAGTGCGAATTTAAAAGGAGGTGAGATAGAAACTATCTCTATGGAGATAACTATAAATGAGATTTATAGTCCTATTGTTGCTTTAGATTCACCAGAAGTTGCTGAGGTTATAGAGATAGTTGAAGTATTTGAGGAAGAGTCTGAGGCTGCTGAAGTTATAGAGATAGTTGAGGCTTTTGAGGTTGAGCCTGAGGCTGTAGAAATCGTTAAAGAAAAGTCCAAAGTAGCACAAAAGCCTAAAAAAATAGAAAAACCAAAAACTAAAAAAGTAGAAAAAAAGAGCGTAGCAACTAGTCATAAAAAACCATCAAAGCCTACTACCAAAAACATTACTAAAAAAAGCAACGCTTCTTCAGGCGGTGGTGGTTCTAGTAAGATAGATTTCTGTAAAGAAAATGTTGGCTTTAGGGTATTAAATCCCAAAACATCTTATGAGTTTCCTAAAAAAGCTAAAAGACTAAGGCTAAAAGGAAGCTTTAGAGTTGATGTGAGCTTTAAACTAGATGGTGGAGTAGTAAATATAATTAATGTAAAAAGCGATAATAAAGTTTTTGAAGAAGATGCTATAAGGCATACAAAAGAGTTAAAATTTGAGATTTTAGATAAAAAGGTTAGTAGTTGTGTGATAACAAAACCTTTTATCTTCGTCTCAAACTAAGGGGTAAATTTGTTTGAAAAAAGAGTAAAAGGTCATCATAGAGCAAGGATAGCAGCACCTATAATGGCTAGCAATGAAGAGATTGAGAATTTTTTAGAAAAAGAGCCATGTGGAAAGGCAGGTATTATCTATTTTCACGTTCCATACTGTGATAATATCTGCTCTTTTTGTAACTTAAATAGAGTAAAAAAAGATGGCGAACTTGATGGATATGTTAATTTTTTAGTTAAAAGCATTGAAAAATACGCAAAATATCCATATATTAAAAATAAGGTTTTTAAAAGCATCTATTTTGGTGGGGGAACGCCAACTATTTTTAATGTATCTCAACTTGAAAAAATTTTATCAGCAATAAGGTTAAATTTTAGCCTTGATGATGATATAGAGTTTAGCTTTGAAACCACGCTTCATAATCTAAGCTTAAATAAGATAAAGCTTATGCAAGACTTTGGGGTAAATCGCTATAGCATAGGAATTCAGACATTTTCTGATAGTGGTAGAAAACTGCTTAATAGAGTTGGGACAAAAGCTAAGGCTTTAAAAAAACTAGAGATGATAAGAGAGAGTTTTAAAGGTCAAATTTGTAGTGATATTATTTATAACTATCCAAAGCAAACTATAGATGAAGCTATAGAAGATGCCAAAATAGTCAAATCTTTAAAGCTTTCAAGCTCAAGCTTTTACTCACTTCAGTTTCACAAAGGAAGTGAGTTTATCAAGCATCATGATATCAACTACTATGATTTAGAAAAAGACAAAGAGCTTCATCACGCTTTTTTAGAAACCATTCTTGCTGGAGGTGACTACAAAGTGCTTGAATATACAAAAGTAGCGCTTGATGATAGATATCTATACATTACTCTATCTCATAGGGGAGTTGATATTTTACCTATTGGAGCTGGGGCTGGTGGAAGGCTGGGGAGCTACTCTATTTTTAATGTAAAGCCTGACATGAGAGTAGCGTCCATTAACACGATAGCTTTAAAAAAACACGCACTCTTTTCAAGCCTATTTCAATATGAGTTTATAAAACTAGATGAGATAAAAAAGCTAGTTGATGAAAATACATTTTATAAACTTATGGAGTTTTTTAAGGAGTGCGAGGATTATAGTTATTTAAAAATTGAAGATGATATGCTTGAGTTTAGCATAGATGGAATTTTTTGGGGAAACACCATAGCAGAGAAAGTTATAGATATATCAAAAGAGTATTTTTTAAAAGAACATAATTTAGAATTAAAGGAGATAAAATGAAAACATTAGTGTACTATTCATCACTTACTGGAAATACAAGAAAAGTTGGCGAGGCGATAGCAAAAAGCTTAAATGCTGATATAAAAAGTATAGATGAGAGTGTAAATTTAGACGATTACTCAAAAGTTATCTTTGGTTTTTATGTAGATAAAGGCTTTATGGATAAAAAAACTCAAAGCTTTGCTAAAGATATCAAAAACAAAACTTTAGGCATCTATTTTACTTTGGGGGCTGAGCCAGATGGACCTCATGCTAAAGAGTGTATGGATAAAACAAAAGAGTATTTTAGGGATTTAGGAAATGATATAAAAGCTAGTTTTTGCTCTCAAGGTGCAATCGATCCAAAAGTTATAGCTCAACTAAGACAGATGGCAGCTAAAATGGGAGATAAAGCTATCCATAAAATAACGCCTGAAAGAGAGGCAAGATGGAAAGAAGCAGCAAAACATCCAAATGAAGAGGATTTAAAAAACGCAGTAAAAGCTTTTGAGAATTTTTAACTAAATTTTGGAATTTGGCTATTGCAAGCCTCTCATTTTCTAGTTTGTTTTATCAAAATAACCATTTTAAACTTAAATTTCAATTAGTTTAGGTAAAATGAAAGCTACAAATTTTATCTATTGGAGAAAAATATGAAAACAGATGATATAAAAGATTTGATGGAGTTTTTTGAAAAAACTGGAATAGGTCGCATGAGACTAAGAGAGGGAGAGTTTGAAATAGAGCTTAGAAAGACTGGAGATCAGCCAGAGTTTACACCTGATATGTGTCCAACTCCAGCACCTCAAGCAGCACCTATAAATGTCGTAGTAAATAGCGAGCACCACAGTGGCCCTGCAAAAGATACTATAAACTCACCGATGGTTGGAACTTTCTATGTCGCATCAAGCCCAGGAGCAGCTCCTTTTGTAAAAGTAGGTCAAACTATTAGAAAAGGCGATACTGTGGGCATTATCGAAGCGATGAAGATTATGAACGAGATTGAAGCTGAGTTTGACTGTAGAATTTTAAACGTCCTAGTAGCAGATGGTCAGCCAGTTGAGTTTAATATGCCTATTATAGAGGTGGAGAAACTATAATGGAAATAAAAAGGATTTTAATAGCAAATAGAGGCGAGATCGCACTCAGAGCTTTAAGAACCATCCAAGAGATGGGGAAAGAAGCTGTTGTAGTGTACTCTGCTGCTGATAAAGACGCTCTATATGTAAAGTATGCAAACGCTAGCATTTGCATAGGACCTGCTAGAAGTAGTGATAGCTACTTAAATATCCCAGCTATCATAACAGCAGCTCAGATAAGTGAGTGCGATGCGATATTTCCAGGGTACGGGTTTTTAAGTGAAAACCAAACTTTTGTTGAGATTTGTGAGAAAGAAAATATCAAATTTATAGGTCCAAAGCTTAGTGCTATGGCACTTATGAGTGATAAAAGTAAAGCAAAAAGCTTTATGAAAAGAGCCGGTGTTCCAGTAATTCCAGGAAGTGATGGAACAGTAAAAGATGCTCATGAGGCTAAAGAACTTGCTGATGAGATGGGCTATCCTGTTATCTTAAAAGCTGCTGCTGGAGGTGGTGGTAGAGGGATGAGAGTTGTTTATAAACCAGAAGATTTAGAGAAAAACTTCTGGGCAGCTGAGAGTGAGGCACTATCAGCGTTTGGAAATGGGTCTATGTATGTTGAAAAATATATCCAAAACCCACGCCACATAGAAGTTCAAATCATCGGTGATGAGCATGGAAATGTTATTCATGTAGGTGAAAGAGACTGCTCCATGCAGCGTCGTCATCAAAAGCTTATCGAAGAAACTCCTGCTATGATTTTAGATGATGAAACTAGAGAAAAACTTCACGAAACTGCTGTAAAAGCAACTAAAGCTATCGGTTACTCAGGTGCTGGAACGTTTGAGTTTTTATACGATAGTGTGTCAGGAGAGTTTTACTTTATCGAGATGAACACAAGACTTCAAGTTGAGCACTGTGTAAGCGAGATGGTAAGCGGGCTTGATATAGTTGAGTGGATGATTAGAGTAGCGCAGGGCGAAAAACTTCCAAGTCAAGAAAGTATCGAGTTTAAAGGTCACTCAATAGAGTGTAGAATCACTGCTGAAGACTCAAAAAGCTTTGTTCCAAACCCTGGAAAAATCACTAAATTTGTAGCACCAAACGGCTTAAATGTTAGGTTTGATAGTCATATTTATGAAGGATATACAGTTCCTCCGTTTTATGATAGTATGATAGGAAAGCTTATAGTTCATGCAGATACGAGAGAAAAAGCTGTTGCTAAGATGAAAGTAGCACTAAATCAGCTTGTAATCCAAGGGATTAAAACAACTAGAAAATTCCATCTAGCTATGATGGATAATGCAGACTTCTTAAATAACGAGTTTGATACAAACTATCTAACAAAACATTATTGATATTATCATTAACACTAAATTAAACGGCAGAGATGCCGTTTAAATTCTTGACATTTAACAAATATTTTTCTTATAAGTGAAAAAAAGCAAACTTTTAAAGAGGTAATTTATGTCTGAGAAAATTATATCTAGGTTAGAGTTAGCACTTAAAAAGATAGAGCACATTAATAAAGTTTGTGATAAAGTAGGAGTTGTCAAGGCATTAGAAGATGAGACACTTTTAAAGCCTGCTTTAATGATGCACATTGACATAATTTATCAACAAATTGCAAAATTAGAACAAGCAAATGAGTATGAAATTTTAAGTAAATTTGATAAAGAAGCCTGCAAAGCCTAAAGTGTTTTAGGCATCATAATTACCGCGATATAGAAGAAAATGAAATTATAAAAAATATAACAATAAAAGAACTTCCAAAACTTAAAAATAACCTAGAAAAAGTTCTACAAGAAATAGAAAAAATCTAAAATAAATTATTAACCTATCTCCCGCGTTTTAAGAACGTGGGAGATATAAAACTTATTTTGGCTGTTCAAGCATCTCGATAACAGCGTTAGCTCTTAGTCTTTCAAAGTAAACATCAGCTTCTTTTCTTCTCTCATTTTCAGCTAATATTCTAATGATTCTATCTTCAACTTGCTCTAGTGGAAGCGATCTTAGGCCATTTTTAGAATCAATTCTTAAAACCTCATAAAAGCCCTCTGGATGTTTCATTATAGGAGTAAACTCGCCATTTCTCATATTCATAAACGCAAATGCAGTTTGTTCGTTAAGTGAGCTTCTTGGGATATTTATTTGGTGAGAGAAAACAAACATTCCCACATTTCCCCTTACTGCATCTTCAATCTCTTTTTTTGTTTGAGCCGCAAATCTTGTAGCCGTAACTGAGTCATAAGTCGTAAACGCCATAGGGTTTTTAGCGTAAAACTCTTTTACTTTCTCAGGAGTAACTCTTTTATCAGCTTTTTCAAATATCGAGCCAAGGAGTTTTTGCTGCATTATGTCGTTTGCTAAATTTGATCTAAACTGCTCAACTGAAGTACCACTCTTTTTTATCTCGGCTTCAAGTTGTTCAAGAGTTTTGTTATTTCTTTTTGCGATATCTTCCATGATTCTTGTCACTTCATAAGGAGAAGCGGTTATATCTCTTTTTTTAATCTCAGCGATTTGAAGTTTTTCATTTATAAGATACTCAAGTGCTTCAGTTCTGTTTTTTGAACCAGTTTTTTTCATAATGTCTTGAATTTCAAAATTTGTAATAGGCTCATTGTTTACTTTTGCTACAACCCAATTCACAGGATTAGCATAGAGAGCACCAAAGCCAAAAATAAGTAAAGAAAGTAACTTTTTTTTCATAAAAAACCTTTATTTTAAGATTATAAGACTATAATTGTGAGAATTATAACATAGTTATTGATAAATTTGGACAATAAAAGGAAAAATATATGATAGTAACGCGTTTTGCACCCTCTCCAACAGGATATCTTCATATAGGCGGACTAAGAACCGCACTTTATAGCTACCTCTACGCAAGAGCCAACAACGGCAAATTCCTACTTAGAATCGAAGACACAGACTTAAAAAGAAACTCACAGGAAGCAGCTGAAGCGATAGTAGAAGCTTTTAAATGGTGTAATCTTGACTATGATGGTGAGATAATTTATCAAAGTGAGAGATTTGACATATATAAGAAATATATAGATAAGCTTTTAGAAGAAAAAAAAGCTTATAAATGCTATATGAGCAAAGTTGAGCTTGACGCACTAAGAGAAGAGCAGATTAAAAACAAGCAAAGACCAAAATATGATGGTAGATATAGAGAGTTTACTGGCACTCCACCAGCTGGAGTTGAGCCAGTCATTAGGATAAAAGCTCCACTTAGCGGGGAGATAAGCTTTAGTGACGGTGTTAAAGGCGAGGTTAAATTTGATGCAAGCGATATCTTAGATGATTTTATCATCGCAAGAAGCGATGGAAGCCCAACTTATAACTTCACAGTTGTAGTTGATGATGCTTTGATGGGCATAACAGATGTTATAAGAGGTGATGATCACCTTTCAAACACTCCAAAGCAGATTATCTTATACGAAGCACTTGGGTTTAAAACTCCAAATTTCTATCACGTTGCTATGATAAATGGACCAGATGGACAAAAGCTCTCAAAGCGTCACGGTGCAACTGATGTGATGGAGTATAAAGAGATGGGCTACTTAAGTGAAGCACTTCTAAACTTCCTAGTTAGACTTGGCTGGAGTCACGGCGATGATGAAATCTTTAGCATGGATGAGTTAAAAAAGCTTTTTGACCCGCACCACCTAACAAAATCATCAAGTAGTTTTAACCAAAGCAAACTAGAGTGGTTAAACCAACACTATATAAAAAATGCAAGCTTTAAGAGAATCAAAGATGAGCTTAAAGATTTTGGGTTAAATTTAGACGAGGTAAATAAAGCTGAGCTTTTAGTTGATAGCTTAAGAGAGAGAAGTAAAACCTTAGTTGAGATGAAAAATGGAGCCCTGTCTATACTAAATGAACCAAAAGAGTACGAAGAGAAAGCTTATAAAAAATTTATTAATGAAAATAGTTTAGAATTACTTAAGAAATTTAGTGAAATTTTAGTCAGCGATATGAGTGCAAGTGAGTATGAAGAAAAAACAGCCCAGTTTTTAGAAGCAAATGAGAAAAAACTAAAAGATATCGCTCAACCTTTAAGAGTGGCTATAACAGGGACAAGTGTTAGCCCGTCTATCTTTGAGGTGATTGAAATTTTAGGTAGTAGTGAAGTTAAAAAAAGAATAGACAATTTAATAAAAACAAACAAGGAGTAGAAATGTCAAAAAAATACACAAACGAAGAGGCTTTGGAGTATCACATTGGTGGTAAAGTAGGTATAACTGTAAAAACACCTTTTAGAGGTGCGGATGATTTAACTTTGGCTTATAGCCCAGGGGTTGCTGTGCCTTGCAAAGAGATAGAAAAAGACCCAAGCCTAGCTTATAAATATACAAGCAAGTCAAATCTTGTTGCGGTTATCAGTAACGGAACGGCGGTTCTAGGACTTGGCGACATCGGAGCACTTGCAAGTAAGCCAGTTATGGAAGGAAAAGCGGTTCTATTTAAAAAATTTGCAGGCATTGATGCTTTTGACATCGAGATAGACGAAACAGATCCAGATAAATTAGTAGAAATTTGCAGAGCTATCGCTCCAACTTTTGGGGGAATTAACCTAGAAGACATTAAAGCACCTGAGTGTTTTTATATAGAAGAAAAGCTTAAAGCTGCAGTTGATATCCCAGTTATGCACGATGACCAGCATGGAACGGCGATTATCACAACAGCAGGGTTAATAAACGCTTTAAAAATCAGTGGTAAAAAAGTTGAGGATTTAAAAGTTGTAGTTAGCGGAAGTGGTGCCTCAGGAATAGCTTGTGCAAAAATGTATAAAAACGTTGGTGTTAAAAACATCATCATGCTTGACTCAAGAGGGGTAATCCACTCAGGAAGAGATGATTTAACAAAAGAGAAAAAAGAGTTTGCTGTTAAAACTGACGCAAGAACTTTGGCTGATGCTATGAAGGGTGCTGATATGTTCCTAGGTCTTAGCAAAGGCGGGGTTGTATCAAAAGAGATGGTAAAAAGCATGGCAAAAGATCCGATAATCTTTGCTTTAGCAAACCCAACTCCTGAAATTTACCCAGAGGATGTAAAAGCTGTAAGAGATGATGCTATGATAGGAACAGGAAGAAGCGACTATCCAAACCAAGTAAATAACGTTTTAGGCTTCCCATATATCTTTAGAGGTGCACTTGATGTAAACGCAAGATATATCACTGAAGAGATGAAAATGGCAGCAGCAAATGCTTTAGCCCAGCTTGCTAGAGAGGAAGTTACTGAAGAAGTTAAAGCTATGGTAGGCAAAAAAGATATCAAATTTGGAAAAGAGTACATCATACCAAATCCATTTGATAAAAGAGTTCTTTACGCAGTTGCTCCAGCAGTTGCAAAAGCAGCGTTTGATGGTGGAATGGCAGGAGTTAAAGAGTTTGATGAAAAAGCATATATAGAAGAGCTAAAAAAGATTGAGTTTTAATGAAAACTTTAGGGCTTTTTACTGACCTGTATCAACTAAGTATGATGCAGGGCTACTTCTTTGAGAAAAAAGATGAAGTAGCTGTCTTTGATGTGTATTTTAGAGCTCACCCAAGTGATGGCGGATATGCTATCCTTTGTGGGTTAAATGAGGTTGTAGACTACATCGAAAACTTAGAGTTTACTCCTTATGAAATAGAGTATTTAAAAAGCTTAAAAATTTTCAAAGATGAGTTTTTAGACTATCTAAAAGAGTTTAAATTTAACGGCGAAATTTATGCGATGAGAGAGGGCTCTGTGGTTTTTGCACATGAGCCTTTAATCCGCGTAAAAGCAAATATCCTAGAAGCCCAGCTCATAGAAACAGCTATTTTAAACATCGTAAATTTCCAAACCCTAATCGCAACTAAAAGCTCACGTATAGTTAGAAGTGCACAGGGTGACGCTGTAATGGAGTTTGGGCTAAGAAGAGCACAAGGAAGAAGTGCAGGGCTTTACGGTGCAAAAGCGGCGATTGTTGGTGGATGTGTAGGAACTTCAAACGTTGAAGCCGCAGCTAAATTTGACGTCCCAGCTTCTGGCACTCACTCTCACTCATGGGTTCAAAGTTACGATAGCGAGTTAGAAAGCTTTAGAGCATATGCAAGAAACTATCCTGATAATGCCTTGCTTTTAATCGATACTTATGATGTTTTAAGAAGTGGGATAAAAAACGCTATCACGGTTTTTAAAGAGCTAAGAGAGAGCGGTCATAAGCCTGTTGGGGTAAGAATCGACTCAGGGGATTTAGAGTATTTAAGCAAAGAAGTCAGAAAAGAGCTTGATAAAGCAGGGTTTGAAGATGCCATCATCGTTGGCTCAAACGACCTTGATGAGTATAGTATCGTGCGGTTAAAGCTAAATAACGCTAAAGTTGATAGCTGGGGAGTTGGAACTAAGCTTATAACTTCACACGACTGCCCGAGTTTAGGTGGGGTTTATAAACTAAGCGGGGTTGTAAAAGATGGCAAAGTCATCCCAAAGATGAAAATTTCAAACGACCCAAGAAAGATAAATAACCCTGGATATAAACAAGTTTATCGTTTCTATGACAAAGAGACCAACAAAGCTTTAGCTGATGTTATCTGTTTAGATGATGAGAAATTTGAGAGCCTTGATGAGCTTGAAATTTTCCACCCACTCTATACTTATAAAAGAAAAACACTTACAAATTTCTATACTAGAAAACTGCTTGAGCCACTTTTTATAGATGGTAAGTTTGTGGGTGAAAAGCGTAGCGTTAAAGATATAGCTAAATTTGCAAAAGATGAGCTTAATACTATCTGGGAAGAGCATTTAAGAAACGTTGACCCTGCGACTTATAAAGTGGACTTGTCGCAAAAGTTATGGGATATAAGAGAGAGCATTATTAAAAGTTATAGAAATTAAAAGCAAAGGAAAAAACATGCAAAATGTCAAGCATATAAATCACCCACTAATCGAGCATAAACTAACCATTTTAAGAGATATAAAAACCGATCCATTTCAGTTTAGAATGCTCATAGACGAGATAACTTATCTTTTAATCTTTGAAGCGTGCAGAAATTTAGAGTTAAAAGAGGTTAATATCACAACTCCAGTTACCCAAACAACTGGTAAAAAGCTTAAAACTAAAGTGATGATTTGCCCTATTTTAAGAGCGGCTTTAGGTATGCTTGATGCTGTGTTTAAGATTATCCCTGATGCAAGTGTAGGGTTTTTAGGCATCCAAAGAAACGAAGAGAGCCTAAAACCTGAGTTTTTTTATGCCAAACTTCCACAGGACTACAAAGATAGAACCGCTATCATCATAGACCCGATGTTTGCAACAGGTGGAACGGCGATAGATGCAGTTAGGTTTCTAAAAGAAAAAGGGATAAAAAACATTAAGTTTATCTCTATCATCGCAGCACCTGAAGGGCTTAAGAAATTTAGTGAAATTTATCCAGATGTGCCAGTTTATGTTGCGGCGATTGATGAGAAGCTAAACGAAAAAGGCTACATTGTTCCAGGACTTGGAGATGCTGGGGATAGAGTTTTTAATACCTAAGAGTAGAGTTTTGAGAAAAGTTATATTAGCTATCTTAACTATTTTGGCTATTTCTATAATAGGATGCTCCACTAAAAATAGTAGCTTAAGAAAGAGTGAGCATGCACTTTATTTCATAGGCACGCACAGGCTTGCACTAGAGCTAAAAACAAAAGACAACTTTAACACAGCTATTTTAAGTGATGGGGATGGGAATAGCTACAATCTTACTTTAGTTCCAAAATCTGGACTTTATATGAAAAATGACGATGGAGTTAGTATCCACGTAAAAGGCGGGATGGCAACAGTGAAGTTTAAAAACAAGCCACCAGTTGAAGTTGTGACTTTGCTGATGTAAGAAAAAGGAGTTTTATGATTTTTGGGAAGATTGACTATCTAAATTTACTACCATTTCATATATTTTTAAAGAGATATCCACTTCCAAGTTATGTTAAAAAAACTATCGAGTTTAAAAAAGATGTTCCAAGCAAGCTTTGTAAAAAGCTTTATAATAGACAGATTGACGCGGCTGTGATATCGAGTATAGAAAGTAGACGTCCAAAGTATAGAACGCTAAATATGGGCATAGTCGCAAAAAGAGATGTAAAAAGCGTTTTAGTTAGAAAAGGAACTACTAAAAAACTTGACCCCGCCTCAATGACGTCAAATATGCTAAGCAAGGTTTTAGGACTTGAAGGCGAGGTAATCATCGGAGATAATGCTTTAAAAGCTTACTTAAAAGACGGCGGAGACGCGTTTCATGATATGGGGAAAATTTGGTATGAGAAAACAAATTTGCCATTTGTATTTGCTGTGTTTTGCTTAGTTGGTTCTGACTCATCGTATAAAAAAATCACAAAAAACTTCCTAAAAACAAAAGTGAAAATTCCCCAATATATCTTAGAGCAGTACGCCACCTCAAGAGGTGTTAAAAAAGAAGAGATTATTTGGTATTTACAATATATAAGTTATAATTTAGGCATCAAAGAGAAAAAAGCTTTAAAGATATATCTTAGAAAAGCTAGGATGCTAAATTTCGACCCAAATTAAAAGCACCAAAAGGACTGAAATGAAAAAACTAATCATAGCAACAACGCTTCTAGCAAGCTTTGTTTTTGCAAATTTAGATAGTAATGTTACTGATGGTAACAACACATCAGATAACAACACTACAAATTTCAAAAGCTTTTTTGAAAAAACTAGCCCAACACCCGAGAATATCGGAGCTGTTAGAATTCCAACTCATTAATTTTTTGCAAAAATTTTCCTAAATTTAGATATAATAGACACTTATTTATCACTTTTAGGAGAAAAGAATGAGTTCAAAAAAATATATAGATGATACGCTCAAACATATAAAAAAAGTTTCCCCAAGACAACCTATTTTTTACCAAGCAGCCAAAGAGGTGCTTTTAAACTTAAAGCCACTTTTAGACAGAGAAGAAAAATACCAACAACACAGCATTCTTGAGCGAATCGTTATGCCTGAAAAAACTACAATGTTTAGAACTGTTTATATAGACGATAAAGGCAAAGCTAGAGTTCACTTTGGATATAGAGTTCAGTTTAACTCAGCTATCGGGCCATATAAAGGCGGCATTAGATTTCACCCAACAGTAAACTTAGACGTACTTAAATTCCTAGGCTTTGAGCAAATTTTTAAAAACTCACTTACAGGACTTCACATCGGCGGTGCAAAAGGTGGGGCAAGCTTTGACCCTAAAGGTAAAAGTGACGGCGAAATCATGCGTTTTTGCCAATCTTTCATGAACGAACTCTCAAAACTCATCGGAGATGTTACAGACATCCCAGCTGGAGATATCGGCGTTGGAGCAAGAGAAATCGGCTATATGTATGGACAGTATAAAAAGCTAACGAGTAGATTTGAGGGAGCTTTTACTGGCAAAGGCATTAGCTGGGGCGGAAGTTTAGGAAGAACAGAAGCGACAGGTTACGGCTCAGTTTATTTTGCAAATGAGATGCTTCAAAACATAGGAGATGGGCTAAAAGGTAAAAAATGCGTCATAAGTGGAGCTGGAAACGTGGCGACATATACAGCGGAAAAACTTTATCAGTACGGAGCTCTTCCTATAAGTGTAAGCGACTCAACAGGCTATATCTATGATAAAGATGGCATTTGCTTAGAGGCGTTAAAAGAGATAAAAGAAGTTAAAAGAACAGGGCTTAGCGAGTATCTAAAATACCGTAAAAATGCAACTTTTAAAAGTGTAAAAGAGTATGAAAAAGATAGAAACGAAGTTTGGAACATCCCATGTGACGCGGCTTTCCCAAGTGCTACTCAAAACGAGCTAAACTTAGCTGATGTAAAAACTCTATATAGTAACGGCTGTAGGCTGATATGCGAGGGTGCAAACATGCCAACCACGCCTGATGCGGTTAAATTTATCCAAAGCAAAGATGACTTTTTATATGGACCAGGAAAAGCAGCAAACGCAGGCGGAGTTGCAACAAGTGCTTTAGAGATGGCACAAAACGCTAGTATGATAAGCTGGAGCTTTGAAGAGGTTGATGCTAAGCTTCATGAGATTATGAAAGGCATTTTTAAAACTGCTTATGATGCTTCAGTTGAGTTTGGAGAGCCTGGAAACTTAGTCCTAGGAGCAAATATCGCAGGGTTTAGAAAAGTAGCTGATGCGATGATAGACCAAGGGTATGTGTAAGAGTTATTTTAAAGCTCTAAATTTAGCGTGGTTTTTGCTACGCTAAATTTTATACTTGGCTTATGCTTTTTTGGGCAAAATAACAGCCCTCACGATTACCCAAAAAGAATGGGCTTATTGGTAATGTAAAATCTTATTTTATATCATTGCTTTAAAGTATAAAAATACGGTGGTAAGTCGCTCTCTACTAGTCATTGCGAGGAACAAAGTGACGAAGCAATCTAGCTCTTAAAATTCTAGAGTTAAATTTAGCAAATTTGGCTTTAGAATTTCTTTTAAATTTGATAAATGGATTGCCACGATTTACTTCGTAAATCTCGCAATGACAGATAGAGTATTTATATTAAAGGATAAAAATGAAAGAAAAACTCATCTCAAATTTAAAAGTTAAATGCAAACAGAAAGAGTCTTATTCTTTAAGAAAATATTACATTATCCAGTTTTTGTTTCTAGCTAGTCATCTATTTTTTGCTCTCATTATCCCGTATGATATAGAAAAAGTTTATCCAAACGTTTCTAAATTTATAGAGTTTTTTACATTTATACCAGTTATTGATATTTTAAATAATGAGCCAAGCATAAGTAGCGGGATAGTGTTTTATGTCTGTTTTATGCTAATCGTTGGTTTGTTTTTTTCAGTTTGGTATGTTAAGGACTCTTTTCATCAATCAGTTATGTTAAATGGTTTTTTAGGAATTTATGAGCCAGTGAAAGATGGCGATATCGGTGAGTTTAATAAAAAACAATCAAAATTAGTAAAAAATCCAGAAATTTATACTCTAGGGCTTCTTTTAGTTTTTGGTTTGATGATATATGGTTCATATTATTATTTTAGTGGCGATGTTTTAGACCTTAAAGGTGGCTCTTACGCAAGAATAAATGAT
>JAAYPR010000027.1 GCA_012519705.1 Campylobacteraceae bacterium | reverse complement strand
TTATAGTGCCTTTACCACTTTTGATTTCTTTTACTATTAATCCTTCTGAAGTCATTACCACACTTCCGCCTATTTCAAACTCTCTATCTTCTTCTTTGGTTTCATTTCCTTCCCAAGTGTGAGTATGAGTTAAGCTTCTTTTATACTTAGTTAAATCAAGACTATATTTTTCAATGTTTTTAGCACTAGGTTCTCCTATAAGATACTCTTCTCCTTCTATGCTTATGATAGCAAACTCACCTTCTGGTATATCTCCATTTACTGATATATTAAAGCTCATAGATTGTGTGCCACTATCTCCTTCTTTTGCTAAGTTATCTGATAAGCTTATGGAGATTTCGCCTTGGTCTAGTAAGACTATACCTAAGTCATTATTGTCTTTGTTGAAGTTTTTGATGGTGATAACAGCCTCGCCATTCATAATTTTTAAATCTCCACCAGATATCTTATATCTAATCCAGCCATCATCCCCTATATAAAGATTTTCTTTTTCATCCCAAGTTCCACCAGTTAATTTACCACCCCAATAAACAGAGCCTTTGCCATCCTTATCCTTTATGATATCGCCATGTCCTACATTATAAGAATCATCACCATCTCCACCTATTAATAAATCATCGCCATGCCCACCTTGTAATAAATCATCGCCACTACCACCAAAAAGGACATCGTCTTTGTTGCCTGAGATGATATTAACTCCAGCATATTCAACTAGCGGTCTTGCGTATACAGTGCCATCTGGCATAGTGATTTTTAAAATTCCTATTTTTAAAGCATCTAAGTCTGGTAAATCAGAAGTAGTATTTGTAAATTTGTCATAAAGTTTTTGAGCTCTTGCTCTTAGGTCAAAAGCACCAGTATTTAAAGCAAGTTTATCTATCAAATTCATTATGTCTATGCCTATAAGAACTGGGTTAGCTTTTTTAACAGTTTGACCTAAAATAAAAAGCATTCCATCTGTACCAGCACCTACTATAATTTTCCATTTATCTTGACCACTATTAATGTCATAACCCGCATTTGCTAATATACTTGCTATATTGCTATATTTAGATGCCTTATCTAGTTTAGAGCCATCCATATAAAATACTTCATTAAGTGTATCTATTGGTACTTTGCCAGCTGAAATTGCTTCTGATAAGTCTTTTAAAAATTGTGTGGATAAATCATAGTGTTTCATAAGCCTATCATATGCTTTATCTAGCTCTTGTTTGGCAACACTTTCTCTACTCATTTTGTCTCCTTAATATAAAATAAAATAGTCTTTTCTAACCTTGTCAATATCAATATTTTTTCTATCTAAAAAATAGGTTTTTATCTCTTGGTGAGTTTTTTCATTAAAATAATAAATAAGGTAGTATCTTTGCGACAATATTCTGCCGTCAGTTATATACCCCCTTGGAATTATAGGCTCATCTACGCAAATTGTATTAAAAAATCTAAAATCTTTTAAATTTTTACTAAATAAAATATGAGTTGTAAGTTTAAAAATCATCATATAAATATACATAAAAAGTATTACCATAGCACAAAATTTAAAAGATATAATAAAAAGCAGTGATAAAAGCAATATATAAAAAATCTTATTCCAAATACTGCCTGTTCTTATAAAATAATAAGTCCAAAGTGGCTTAGCTATCAATCTTTTTATAGATGTATTATCTACATTTGATTTTAATTCGCCATTTTCATAAAAGCTGATAAAATTTTGTGTAAAGTATATTTGGTGATTGTTTTTTATGATATCTCTATAAAAAATATAACTACTCCAAATACCCATAAAAACAATGTGAAAACAAATAAAAAAGATAACTATATGAAATGATGGATTTTCTACAAATAAAAACTCATCAACTACAATAGCCGTAAAAATAGACAACCATATAGACATAAAATGCAAACAAGCTACGAAAAATATCTCGTAACTCTTTATGATTATCGGTTCTTTATCATAATCTCTTTTATTTGAGTTTTTATTATCTGAAATTTGAGTGCTAGTTTGATTTTGTAAATTTGATGAGTTGTCTAAATTTGAACTCTCCAAATTTAAAGTATTATTTAAATTTAAGCCATCTTGCAAATTCTCTTTTTCTAAATTTGCATTATCTTTTAAATTTACAGATTTTACTCCATTTTGAGAATTTGAACTGTTTAAGTTCTCAAAGTTAGAACTTTCATTGTTAGAGCTAACTCTAGGTTTTCTAACTCTTAGAATTTCTCTTAGTTTGTCAGTTTGTGCTTTTCTATCATCCAAGCCAAATCCTTAATTTTTATGTATTTAAAAGGTTTAAATTTTATCCTTAGAAAAAGATGTTATAAAACAGCATATTTTACAATTTTAGCCTTAAAGAAATAGTAAAATTTAATGCTTTTCTTATAAATTTATTCTATAAATTTATAGTATTTAACATCTTAAAAATAGTGCTTTATTAAGCAACATTTTTAAAGTGTTTTATATCTTTTATATTTTTATAGTTTAAATCTATAGAAGTTACTTTATCACTTAGTTTTATGATTTCATCTTTTTGGCTTATAGCATCTTCGTTTTTATCTTGCCATAGAAGTAGGTCTTTGAATTTATCGTCATTTTTATCTAT
>JAAYPR010000026.1 GCA_012519705.1 Campylobacteraceae bacterium | reverse complement strand
TTATAGTTCTCACATAGACAATATTGCTAAAAGTTTCGATGATAAAAACCATGCCGAGTGTGCTGAGTTTCACGACTTTGCAAAGCAGTCTGATAAATTTCAAACATACATTACTTTAAAAGAAGAAGAGTTCATCGACTTCGATGAGGGTATAATTTATTCTAATAACTAAAAAACCTATAACGGGATAGTTGATATAAAACTAAGGCTCACTATGGAGTTAAACATAGCGAAAACGAGCTTTTAAATGGCAGAAATCATATAAACGGAATAAAAAACTTTTTTGAGTATTGCAATACAGACTAAGTAAATTTAAAGGAATAAAAAGAGATAATAAAAACTTATAAGACATCACTAAAGTTAATAAGAGTTCTTGAAAAGTTACGAGCGTAAGCGAAGTAAAAAATTAGTTTAAGTTGTCTTAAGGCTTAAAAATTTAATCACTTCACAACAAAAAGTAAGTTTCTACTCATAAAAATATGAGTAGAAAAAGTAAAAATTTAACGAATAAAACTTAGTTAAAAACTTAGTTAAATTTCCTTTTTAAGTCTGTCGCACCAAGCTTTAGCTCTTGCTTCCCAGTTTTCATCGCCTTTAAAGTCAACGCAAAGACCGATAAACTTACCATTTATAAATGCAGCTGAGTAGTCAAACTTATACCCATCAAGCTCACTTGAGCCAATCAAGCTCGCCCCTTTAACTTTTGGTAAGAAATCAACTATGCTTGAACAAAAGCTATCGCCATGTCTTGCTTGGTTTCCAACTCCAACTAAAGCTACTTTTTTACCGACAAAATTTACATCATCAAGTAAATCAAGAGCATTTAGCCAGTCATCTTGCATTTCTCCAAGACCATAAGTTGAACTAGCTAAAACCAAAGTGTCAAACTTAGCAAACTCATCAGCACTCTTAACTTCTTTCACATCAAAAACTTCAGCTCCAAGCTCATTTGCCACCAAAGTAGCAACACTTTTTGCACCGCCATTTGTACTTCCGTAAAACAGACCTATACTCATATTTTTCCTTTCTTAATTAAGTTTAATTTTTATCGCTTAGTAGAGCTTGAAACTCTTTTTTGTTTTTGCCACCTTTGATGCCTTTAAAAAATAGTGAAATTCTATCTTTTAAGTTACTAAAGTGAGCGTTTTTTATCTCATACATTAAGTTCTCTTTTTTGTCGTTATAAAACTCATCGTACTCTAAAAAAGCCTCAAGTCTTTTTATCTCTTCTTCTAAATTTGAAACTATGTTTCTGTAGTTACTTAGAGTTTTGTTTATATCAGCTCTAATCTCTTCTAAAAAGCTTGTTCCGCTGTTTTCGAGCTGTTCAAGATACTCAAGAAGGTATTTTCTTTGATTTTCTTTTAAGAAGCTATCGACTGATCTGTCGCTATTTTCTATCTTATCCATAAACAAAATAGGACCTTTTATATAAGAGGGTTCATTATCTTCATTTAGCATAGTAAATGGATGAAAATAATACTCTAAAAACTCGCCATCTTTGCAGTTGTATTTATAATATTTATCGTTTTCTCCCTCTTGTTTCAGCAAAACAAATAGTTCAAAAAGCTCATCTTTAATCTTCTCAATATAGTCAATGTTTTTCTTTTTTAATCCAATAAAAACCGTTAGCTCTCTCATCTTTTCTCCTTTTTTTGTGGTTGATTATTTTAATTTGCTGGGCAGACTACTATGGGCTGGGCGAAGTTTATCTTCTCCATTAAAACATAAGTTCCAAACGCCATCAGTAAAATAGCGATGATAAAAAGTATTTTTATCACATAGTCGCTATAGATATGTTTCTCTTTTGCTCTTCTTAAATCTTCATCGTAGATACGGTTGCCTCTGATGTCGGCATACTCTTTTTCTAGTTTGTCAAATTTATCGATGTTTTCTTTTTGTAGTTTTGTAAGTTTTTGTATCTCTTCTTCTAATCTTGAAATTTCTTCTTCTAGTTCTCTTTTTTCAGCCATTTTAGTCCTTTCTTTTTTACAATTTTGTGGTGATTATATCTAAAAAAGAGTTAAAATGCCAAAGGAAATTTAAGCAAATTTGAGTAAAAACCTACCCAAATTTGCTTATTTTGTATAAATTAAGAGTTTGTAAGTCTTTTTATAACCTCTACTACAAGGTTGCACTTTGGAACTACGGAGTCAACTACCATGTATTCGTTATGTGTATGAATTTCCCCGCCTGTTGGTCCAAGACCATCTATCACAGGACATCCAACTGATGAGATGATATTTCCATCACTTGCCCCGCCAGCATCTACCCAAGTAACTTTTGTGTTTTGCTCTTTTGCAACTTCGTCAAATAGTGCTTTGATGCGTGGTAAGCTCTCTTCATCTATCATCGGTGGAAGAGTGTTTGCGATAGTTACTTTGCTTGTAACGCCGTCTATAAAAGGTTTGGCGAGAATTTCATCAAGTTTTTCTTTTAAAAACTGCTCTGATGAACTTACTCTATATCTCATCTCAAAAGTTACACTTGCAAAGTCAGGCACGACGTTATGAGCTGTTCCGCCACTTGTCATAACAGCGTTAAATGTATGACCGGCTTTATAATCAGTCAGTTTTGAAAGTTCAACTATGAAATTTGAAGCCTCAACTACAGCTGAGCGACCAAGTTCGTGGTAATTACCAGCGTGAGCAGCAACTCCGTGGAAATCAACCACGCAAGCAACTATCCCTTTTCTAGTAGCTACTAGCGAACCATCAGGACGAGCTGGTTCTAAAACTAAGCACTGCTTTGATTTTCTAGCATACTCTTTTATAACTTCTTTTGAAGGAGCAGAGCCTGTCTCTTCGCAAGAGTTAAGTAAAATTCCTACATTTATAGAGTCTAAATCAAGCTCTTTTATGATGTAAAAGCTAAGTAAAGCCCCAGCTTTGTCATCGATGATGCCAAGAGCGTTTATCTTGCCATCTTTTAGCGTAAAAGGAACTTTTGCAACAGAGCCAACTGGAAAGACAGTATCCATATGACCTACTAAAAGTATGTCGTAACTATCTGCTTCTAAGTTGTTTGAGATAAACAGACAGTCTGCTACTTTGTCGCTATTTAGCTCTAAAACTTTATGTTTTAAACCAAGCGAGTCTGCTTTTTTAACAAACCAGTTTAAAACTTCAGTCACACCTTCTTTGTAGTAGGTTGGGCTTTCTATGTCGGTAAGTTCTTTTAGTTCATCTAAAAATAGTGCTAGTTCTTCTTGTTTCATACCAAACCCTTACACCAAAATACTCATAACAAGCATCGCTAAATAAGCATTTACGATACAAATTCCAAATAATACTCCGTAGTGGCGACCAGGAACTCCTAAAACCCCTAAGATTCTCCCCATATACTGAACAGTTGAGCCAACTAGTGCCATCCCAGGAAGTAAAACTGCTACATCGTTTGCGTTAATCGTTCCATCTTGCATAAGTGCTACTAAAACACCAGCTCCACCGCCCCAGCTTAAAAACGCTGCCAAAAACGCCGCTATCGACTCACCAGGAAGTCCAAGTGGGGTCATTATAAAGCCGATATATTTACCCATGATGCTTAAAAGCCCTGATTTGTTTAGGATATAAATAATCACAAAAGCCATTAAAACGTTTGGAATGGTGCTGTGAACAGCGATATCCCAACCTTTTCTAGCACCATCTACAAAAACATCGGTTATTAGTTTATTATCTTTTTTTTGACTCATATCTCTACCTCGTCATCTTTTACAAATTTTTTAACATAAAGACGCATTAAATTCGCACCAAAAATCTTAAATACCAAAATCACCCCTAAACATAGTGCAATCGACACTGGAGCTACGTTGCCAGCTTTGTCTGGAGTGATTAAAACCGGTGCGAAAGATGATAAAAAGTTTGTCAGCATCGCACCAGCACTAAACTGAAACGCTGCGAAAATCAAAAGCTCTTTATGAGTTATAGCACCCTCTAGTCTAAGAAACTTTGCTGTTGAACTACCAGCATCAGTGCTTTGAGTACTAGCAATCAGTGAAATAGAGCAGTTTCCAGGAATTCCCATCATCGGTTTTAGAACCGGAGTTAGCCATCTTGAAGCTGCATAAAGTGCATGATATCTCTCAAATATCGCCACAAAGCCAAGTGCAAGCATAACGCTTGGTGCTAAACTAAAAGCAAAGATAAAACCACCTTTTGCCCCGTCACCGCCGGTTAACTTAAGAGTTTGTGGGAAACTACCAGTTAGTTTACTAAAGTCAAAGATTCCACCTAAATAATCTTTCGTGAAACCACCAAAAAATATAATCGCCAAAATTAAGGCAATCGTCCCAACAATGAGCTTTTTATTGCTGTTTTCAGATACATTTTCGCTCATCTTATCTCCTTTAAAAAGTAATAATCTTGAAAATATACAATTCATAAGCTTATATTTAGATAAAATTATAAAAACATTTATGAAATTAATTTTAGTTTTTAAGAAGATTTTAAAATAATACAAATTTGACACTAAATTTAGTGTAAAGAACTGGAATTTATAGGGTTTTTGAAAAAAGTGGGGATAAAATTTGGACATTTAAAACAGAAGCAGAGAGGAGCGGAGCGAGTAGGGGGGAAATAAGCAGGGGGGGAAATGGGCAGAGAGAAGTGGTAAAGAAGCTTACCACTTCATAAAAATGGGAGTTTAAAAGTTACTTAGCGTCAGCTTCAACTTCGATTTCTATCTTAACATTGCTTCCTATAGCAAACCCAGCATCACCAACGTTAAACGCTGTTCTATCTATTTCGCCTTCTAGAGTAAAGCCAACTTTATCAATCTGCTCATTTTTAGCAAGTCCGCCAAACTCATAGTCAAGCTCTATCTCTTTTGTAACGTCTTTTATAGTTAAATTTCCAATTACTTTGCCTTCATCGCTATCGTCTGAATCAGGGATAAACTTAGTCATCTCAAATTTCATCTCCGGATATTTCTCTACATCGAAAAACTCAGCTGTTCTTAAGTGGTCGTCTCTTTTGTCGTTGTTTGTGTTGATAGAGTTCATTTTTATAACAGCATTTAGTTTGTTAAGCACTCTTTTATCAGTGTCGAAGTCAAGCTCACCTGAAAACTCGCCAAAGTTTCCTTTAGTGTTGCTAACTTGCATATGCTTAACTTTAAAGCCAACTTCTGTGTGAGCAGTGTCTAAAACATACTCTTTAGCATTTGCTAAGTTTACAAAAAGCATCGAAGCCGCTAGGGTTGAAAATAGAATCTTTTTCATAATTTATCCTTTATATTAAATTTGAAAGAGATTCTAGCTTGGGATATTAAACAGTTAAATAATAAATTTTATTATTTAAGATTTTCTTTTAGAATTTGAGCAAACTCATCAAACTCAGGCAGGGTTAAATTCCCATCTCTTTGTTTTTTGCTCCACATTGACTCTGGGAAAAAACTATCTTCTTTAAACCGTGCCATAACGTGAATATGAACTTTTGGAACATAGTTTGCAAAACTTGCGATGTTGATTTTCTCAGGTTTATAAAACTCTATCATAGTTTTTTCAGTTATCAAGGTAGCGTCAAAGAGCCTTTTTAAAGTCCTTTCGTCACACTCACTTAGCTCTTTAACGCCACTTTTAGCAAAAATTTTAACCCAAGGAATTTCGCTAAACTCCCTTTCTATGTAAATCAAATCATCTTCAAAAATCATATCTAGTCTGCCACACTTTTTACTAAATTTCTTGGAGTGTCGATGTTGTTTCCAAGTCTTATAGAAATTTCAAGTGAGAAAAACTGTAAAATCACTAGCATTTCAAAAAACTCATTCATATAGTGGTCTTGCTCGCTTGTTTGGATAAAGTCATCACTTAAGTAAAACTCTTTTGGACTTATGACAAAAACGTGTCCGTCTCTTGAGATTATCTCATTAACATTTGCTTTTGTCTCTTCATAAAGTCTGTTTTTTGGAAGTAGAGCAACAGTGTAGAGTCTCTCATCAACCAGGGCGATAGGACCATGTCTCATCTCTCCGCTTGCGTAACCCTCAGCGTGAAGATAACTAACCTCTTTTAGTTTTAAGGCTCCTTCTAATGCTAGTGGATAAAACACATCTCTACCTATAAAGAAAAAGCCGTGTCCATGCATGTAGTGTTTGGTTAAAACTCTAATTCTTTTTTGTAAATTCTCTGGTATATTTAGAGAATTTGGCACTTTTAAAAGTGCTTTTATTTCGCTATCAAGCTTCTCTTTTGAGATAGTGTTTCTTAAATTTGCAAGGTAGAGAACAATTAGCCATAAAAATAAAACCTGAGTTGTAAAAACCTTAGTTGAAGCTACACTTCTCTCAACCCCAGCCTTTGTTAAAAGTGCTTTGTCTGCTAGTTTTACCATTGAGCTGTTTTCAACGTTGCAAATCACTAGCGTTTTAAGTCCTGCATCTTTTGCAACTTGTAAAGCTCCTAGTGTATCAGCCGTCTCGCCACTTTGAGAGATGGCGATAAATAGTGAGTTTTTGTTCATAAAAGGTTTTTTATATCTATATTCGCTTGCTGGTTCAACCTTAGTTCTAATGCTAGCTAGTCTTTCAAAAAGATAGCTTCCAGCAAGTCCTGCGTGATAGCTTGTCCCGCATGCACAGATGACTATCTCATCAATGCCTTCAAAGAAATCTTCATCTAACTCATCAAGGCAAACTCTGCCGTCTTTTACTCTTTCGTTTATAATGTTTTGTGCGATTTTACTTTGTTCATGGATTTCCTTTTCCATGAAAAATCTATATCCATCTTTTTCATCTACTTTCACGCTATCTTCAAGCATTTAGCTCTCCTTTTGTTTAAAAATTTCAGCCGAAATTATACACAAATTCGATAAACGAACTTATATTTAAGTTTATAAAATTTGTTTTTAAGCCCAAAATGTCTATAATAGGCAAATTTTATTTTTTAAGGTAAATTTTTATGAATATTTTAGAGAAACTCGAAAGTGGCGAGAGACTAAATTATGAAGATGGAGTTAAGCTTTATGATTTAGATCTTTTTACTCTTGGTAAGTTTGCAAACAAAAAAAGAGAAGAGTTAAATGGCAAAAAAGTCTATTTTAACTTAAACCGACACATAAATCCTACAAATTACTGTGCTGATGTTTGCTTGTTTTGTGCATTTTCAGCTCACAGAAAAAACGATAAAGCCTACACTATGACTCACGAGCAAATTATGCAAATCGTGGATGATACAGTTAAAAGAGGCACAAAAGAAATCCACATCGTCTCCGCTCACAACCCAAATGTTACTTGGCAATGGTATTTAGAAATTTTTAAGATGATAAAAGAGAAATATCCATTTTTGCATGTTAAAGCTTTAACGGCTGCGGAAGTGGACTTTTTATCAAGAAAAAATGGCTTTACCTATCAAGAAGTGCTAGAGAAGATGATAGAGTACGGCGTTGACTCTATGCCTGGAGGTGGGGCTGAAATTTTCGATGAAGAAGTTAGAAAGAAAATTTGTAATGGCAAGGTTAAAAGCAATGAGTGGCTAGAAATACATGAAAGATGGCATAGGCTTGGTAGAGAGAGTAACGCAACCATGCTTTTTGGACATATCGAAGAAAGAGAGCATAGAATCGATCATATGCTAAGAATTAGAGATGTGCAAGATAGGGCAGTAGAGAGTGGAAAAGGCGGGTTTAACGCATTTATCCCGCTAGTTTATCAAAGAGATAATAACTTTTTAAAAATCGAGAAATTTTTAGGCTCGGTGGAAATTTTAAAAACATTTGCTATTTCAAGGCTAGTGCTTGATAATGTTAAACATATCAAAGCTTACTGGGCGACTTCAACGATAAACTTAGCTATGGTGGCTCAAGAGTTTGGTTGTGATGATTTAGATGGGACGATTGAAAAAGAGACTATCCAAAGTAGTGCTGGAGCGGCAAGTGGTAAGGGAACTCAGATGAGTGACTTCATCGAGCTTATCAAAACTTCTGGCTTAGTTCCGGTTGAAAGAGATAGCTTATATAATGAAATAAAGGTTTATTAGGATGGATTTTTTTAAATTAAAAAAACATGGCACAAATGTAAAAACTGAGTTTAATGCTGGCTTTACAACGTTTTTAACTATGATTTACATAGTTCCTGTAAATGCTATCATTATGAGTAACGCAGGGCTTCCGATGGATGCTTTGATTACATCAACAGCGTTGATTACGATATTTGCAACTGTTTTAAACGGCATTATCGCAAACACACCAATTGCGATGAGCGTTGGAATGGGGCTAAATGCTTACTTTACATTTGGCTTAGTTCAAGGTATGGGGATTCCTTGGGAGACAGCTTTAGGAGTTGTCTTTTTAAGTGGATTTATCTTTTTAGTGCTTTCATTTACACAGTTTCGTGTTTGGGTGTTAAAAAGCATTCCTATGGATTTAAGAAGAGCGATAAGTGCGGGTATCGGGGCGTTTATAAGCTTTGTTGGGCTTAAAGAGATGGGGTTAATCGTCCATAGTGATGCGACTTTAGTAACTCTAGGTGATTTAAGCGATACAAATACCTTGCTTGGTGTTTTTGGGTTACTAATGGTTATGACTTTTTGGGCTCTTAAAATTAAAGGAGCGTTTATCATCGCGGTTTTAATAACTTCGATTTTTGCTTGGGTTTTTGGAATTTCTCCGTATCCAACTGAGTTTTTCTCACTTCCATCGTCGATTTCACCGATATTTTTCAAGCTTGATATTCTCTCAGCATTTAGTTTAGCTCTACTTCCAGCTATCATTACATTTTTTATAACTCAGCTTTTTGACTCACTTGGAACACTTTCAGGTGTTGGAAATAGAGCAAATTTATTTGATGACGAAGAGGGTATGAAAAAATTTGAAAAAACTCTTATGGTGGACGCTACTGCTTCAACTGCTGGGTCGTTTCTAGGAGTTAGTACAACGACTGCTTTTGCTGAGAGTGCAAGCGGTGTTGAAGAAGGTGGTAGAACGGGGCTTACATCAGTTTTCACGGGGCTATTTTTTACGCTAACTCTTTTTATGTTGCCACTTTTTAAAGCTATCCCGCCAAATGCAATTTATCCTGTTTTAGTTATGGTTGGGGTTATGATGTTTAGTGAATTAGCAAAAATTGACTTTAGCTCTCAGGCGACAAATGTTGCGGCATTTTTTATAGTTATGCTTATGCCTTTAACTTACTCGATTACAACGGGGCTTGCGTTTGGGTTTGTGGCATATTTCTTTGTAAGACTTGTAAAAAGAGAGTTTGAAGAGATAAATTTAGGTATTGTAACATTGGCAGCGATTAGTATGCTAGCTTTTATAGTGGGGTAGAGAGATGATAAATTACGGTTTTACAGAGTTTGAAAAAGATGTTAAAGAGCTTACGCGTCTTGTAAAAAAAGAGTTTGAGCCAGAAGTTTTGCTTGCTGTTGCAAGAGGAGGGCTTACTATCGGGCATTTTATGGCAAATGCTTTGAAAAATAGAAATTTGTTTGTTTTAAACTCGATTCATTACGATGATGATAAAAAGCTTGACACGGTGGAGGTTTTCAACATCCCAGACCTCTCTAAATACAAAAGAGTTTTGATAGTTGAAGACATCATCGATAGTGGCGAGAGTATGGTTGAAATTTTAAGAATTTTAAAAGACTTATATCCAGAAGTTGAGTTTAAAACAGCGACTCTATTTTATAAAGAGAGAGCTTTAGTTAAGCCTGACTTTACTATCAAAGAGGCAAAAGACTGGATAGTTTTCTTATGGGATATTGAAATTTAAGGACGCAAGGTGACCAGCACAAAATTTGATATCTTAGTTATGTATCTTTGTGCTGGGCTAACTCTGTGTGTGATGTATGCTATTCAGCCCTTACAACCGCTGTTTGAGCATAGTCTAAACATCACTAAATTTCAAACTTCACTTTTTACAACTGCTATTTTACTTCCACTTGCTTTTGCAAGTGTTTTTTATGGCTATATTTTAGAGAAATTCTCTATCAAGAAAATTTTAGTTTTTGCATTTTTTATCTTTGGAGTCTCTGAGTTTATCTTTGTAAACACTCATAGTTATGGTGCTATGCTTTTTGTTAGGATAATCCAAGGTATCATAGCTCCAGCAGCACTTACAGGCATAATGACCTACATTTCCATGAGCTCACCAAAAGAAAAAGTTGGTAGTGCGATAGGAGTTTATATCGGCATAACTATCTTAGGCGGGTTTGTAGGCAGGTTTTTATGTGGGCTTAGCTATGATTTATCAGGGGATTGGAAGCTGTTTTTTGTGCTTTTAGGGGCAAGTTTACTAGTAAGTAGTTTTTTACTAAGCAAGGTTTCAGAAAACAAAACCGCTAAGATTAAAAAAACAGAGTTTAAAGATATATTTTTAGTTCTTAGAGTTAAGCATAACGCCCGAATTTGTGCGTTTATATTTTTTGTCTTTTTTTCATTTCAAGCGATTTTAAACTTTTTGCCATTTGAGCTTTTAAAGATAGATGGAAGCTATAGTGGCTCAAAAACAAGTATGATTTATGTAGGCTATTTTATAGGGGCGATTATCTCGTTTAACTATAAAAGGGTGATAGGCTTTTTCAAAACACCGCCAAAGGCGATGGCGTGGGGGGTTTTGATTTTTATCATTGGGACGCTACTTCTTCACGTAAAAGACTTTTCTTTGATATTTACTGCTATGCTTATAGTGTGCTTAGGAAATTTTATAGCCCACTCTGTCGCTTCTGGGTATATCAATGTCCTAGCAACTGAGCATAAAGCTATATCAAACGGACTTTATGTAAGCTTTTACTACCTTGGTGGAGCACTTGGGAGCTTTGTTCCCATAGTTTTATATAACAGAAGTTGGGATGCATTTTTGAGCTTTTTAACTCTGCTTCTTTTAATCTCACTATTTTTTGTTTATAGGCTAGGTAGAGATGTCAAAACTATTTAGAAGTGAAAATCAGCTTTTTTTACTAGCATTTTTGCTAAATTTACTCCTGCTTTTGTATGCCATTTCAAATTTAAGCATAAGCTATGACGAGGCTGAAATTTACTTTAATAAACAGGGCTTGGTAGGCTTTATCACCCAAATTTCATGTGCTATTTTTGGGCAAAATGACTTTGCTTTAAGACTGCCTTTTTTACTTATACATTTAGCAAACGCTATTTTAGTCTTTAAAGTTTCTAAAATCATGCTTAAATCCCGCCTTGACAGGCTGATGAGTGCTACTATTTATATGTTTTTACCAGGAGTTATGGCAAGTGCTATTTTGGTAAATGAAGCTGGGATTATACTTTTTTTCACACTTTTGTTTCTCTATTTTCATGAGATAAAAAGCAAGAGCTTAGCTCTTTTAGTCCTTGCCGTCACGCTTTTGATAGATAGGTCTTTTAGCACACTTTATTTAGGGGTGTTTTTTTACGCTACATTTTATAAAAACAAAAGACTTAGCTTAGTCTCTGGAGTGCTTTTTATACTATCTTTGATAATTTACGACTTTGATGTAGGTGGCAAACCAAAGGGGTATTTTCTAGATACTATCGGGGTTTATGCGGCTGTTTTTTCGCCGTTTGTCTTTATGTTTTTTATCTATGCGGTGTATAGAGTGTGGGTGAAAGAGAGGAAAAACCTACTTTGGTTTATAGTCGTAGTCTCATTTTGCTTAAGTTCGCTTCTTTCTTTTAGACAAAGGGTTGAGTTAGAGGAGTTTTTACCATATACGGTAATCGCCATTCCTTTGATGGTGAAGGTGTTTTTTACCTCATATAGAGTTAGGCTTCCAAGATTTAGAAAAAAATACAATGTTTTGGCTCTGTTTTTGTTCATAACTTTAAGCTCATATTCGGTTTTTGTGATTTTTAACCAAGCTTTTTATCCGCTTATTTTTAGAGATAAGCCAGAAAAGCACTTCATCTACGACTACGATATCGCCAAAGAGCTGGCAAATGAGCTAAAAAGTAGAGGACTTGATAAAGTTATCATGCTAGATGATGAGCTAGAGCTAAGACTTAAGTTTTACGGCATAGAAAAAGGTGGAAGCCATATACTAACTGATGAAGAAATTCTACTTGAGCATGAGAGAATAGAGATTTATAGCTTTGGAACACTGAAGGCTAGGTATTATCTTTACTGATTTTAAGCTTATAAATGAAATTTACTGAAAATGAAGCAACCTTGCATTTGTGGTTGGTATAATTTTATAAAAATTAAGCAAGTTTGGGTTTTTGATAATTAATCTTGATATAACAAACAACTTAATTTGAAAAGGAAAATTTAGATGAAAGCTCCAACAGAAGACAAACCTAAAAGCCACGATAAACTAAGCTTTAGACTTAGTAATATCATCACAAGACTTCTGTTAGGTGAGAGACTAAAAGTTGATGAGCTTAGTAAAGAGTTTGGCGTAACCACAAGAACCATCAGAGAAGATTTAAACAAACGACTTTCAAATTTACCTATAACTTGTGAAAATAGCGAGTATTTTCTAAAAACACTACCAAATATCAAAAACTACGAACTTGCAAATTTTAGTCAAAAGAGCGGTATTTACGGTCTTTATCCAAAGATAGACTATAAAATTTTGTTAAATGATACAAATTTAGTAAGTGGATTTAACTATGAAAACATAGATGAAAAACTTTTTAAAAAACTTCAAAAAACTATAAAAGAAAATTTAACTTTACATTTCACCTACAACGAAAAAGAACGAATTATAAAACCCTATAAACTACTAAATTTAAATGGAATTTGGTATTTAGTGGCGGTTGAAAATGAAACTATAAAAAACTTTACAATTAGTAAAGTTTTTAACTTAAAATTTGGCGAAAAATTTAAAAAAGAGTCTAAATTTGAAGCTTTAATCAAAGAAAACAAAACTTTTATCTCTGAAAATCTAATAACCGTAAAACTAAAAGCTGACAAAAAAATTAGCGAGTTTATACAAAGAAGGGAAATTTTTCCAAATCAACGAATTTTAGAAACCTTAGAAAACGGGGATATTATCCTAGAGATGAAATCAGCCTTTGAGCCTGAAATTTTAGGCTTAGTATTGTTTTGGCTGCCACACATCAGCATACTTGAACCACTTTATTTAAAAGAGAAATTAATTAAAAATCTTGAAATTTATTTGGAAAAGGAGAAAACATTATGAGCACTGTTAATACATACATTAGGGATAATGTTAAGAGAATGGATAGAAATTATTCAGAACAACAACTGCCTGATGAAAAATTAAGTTTTTTAGACAAAGTAGGAAATAAGATGGAAGCTATTGCTTCTTGTAAAATTTTTACATCGCCAATCGACAGAGGATATTTAGATAAAGTATCAAAGGTTTTTAATATAGATGAAGAGTATTGCTCTTCTATCATAGCTATTGTTGATACAACGCTTAGAGGCTCTTTTAGTGAGGGATTTGTATTTACCGGTACTAGAGTGTTTTATAAAAGTTTTTTAGAAAAACCTATGGTTTTCGTATATGATGAAATTTCTGGTGCTAAGTATGAAAAAAAGATGAAGCTAGATAAAAAGGGTAAATTAAAACTAGATTATGACTATATAGAAATTTACTTTAAGAACAGAGAGCCTTTTCAAATTAAATATTTCGCTCTTTATGACGGTGAATTTTTTGCTGAGTTTATAAATGAAATTATAAAATATGATAATTTTAAAGATGAAAATCAGCTACAAATTATCAACGATATGTCAAATGAACTAAAAATAGCCTATGTAAAAACCATTATAAATATGGCTTTTTTAAATGATGGAAAGCTTGACTCAAAAGAATCAGCTGAACTCTTTTTTTTAATGGATAGAATTGAGCTTAGAAAAGAAAATATATTTGATGTTGCAATGTATATGTCTAGTATAGATGAAGATAATCTAATAAACTCACAAGAGCTTGTAGAGATTATAAAAGAAAATTGCCAGTCGTCACAATTAAAATCAATGATGATTTCATTAATAAAAGATATTATACACATACATTTTACAAGTGTAAAAGAATTTAAAAAAGCAAATTTAGAAGATATAGCTGTTTTGCAAAAAAATAAAAAACTATTTGGATTAAATGACAGCGATATAGAGTTTGTATTTGAGGCGGTTAAAAAAGACTACTCTATACTTCATGATAATTTAGATGATGATAAAATAAAATCTTTATTTAAAGATGTTGCCGCAAGAGCATCTAGTGTAGGTGTTCCTCTTGGTGCACTATATATGTCAGGTTCTGTTGTGGGATTTAGCGCTCCTGGTATCACATCTGGCTTAGCAGCTCTTGGAATGGGAGGGTTGCTTGGTTTTTCATCTATGGTAACTGGTATAGGTGTCGCTATTTTAATCGGTGTTGGAACATATCAAGGTGTTAGATATATAACAGGGAGCAACAAAACAAACAAATATAAACAAAGAGAGCTTATGCTTCATGAAGCAATCAAACAAACACAAAAAAGTATTAATAATATTATTGATATTATTAATGAGATTGTTTTAAAATTTAATAATTCAAATTATAATAAAACATTGCTAGAAAAAATGATTTTTAGTTTTACCGGTGCAGCCAAATCAATGACAGATAAGCAAGACTTGTATCAAAATTATAAAAATAGAATGAGATGTCCAGAACCATTAGATGTGGCAAAATTAAAAAATCTTACAAATTCATCTGAATATAAATTGTATTTCGATTTTATAATGGAAAATTATAAAGAACAAGAAACAGAGGATGATAAAACTCAATTTTTCCTCAAAGAAACTATAAAAACGGAAACACTAGAAGAAATGGCTAATATATTTTTAAGTATTGGATACTTTGAAATAAGCTCTTCATTAAAAAGTAAAGTTCAAGAAGGATTTAGTAGTGTTACTAATAAAATAGGCGGGTCTTCAAAATGAATAAAAAATATTTAGAAGAAGAAGCAAACTCCATAAGGGTTCAAAAACATCAACTAGATAATGCATTTAAAAAAACAGCAGAACTAAACAGTGCCTTAAATGAGAGAATTTCACGTCAAAAAAGAATGCTTTCTAAAATGCAAAATTTAGTAGATAGTTTTAAAGATGAAAATAGCGATATAAAAAGCACTGATACTAAAGAAGAAAAATTTTTACTGGTTGCAGAAATTAAAACTATTGATACCATAGAGCAGATTGATTTTCGTGATGATATGTCATGGTCTGAATATCTAGAATCGGTAGAAAAATATGCAATAAAGCATAATATAGATTTGACAGATGACCCATTTAGAAATTTGATGTCAAATTCCCAACTTCTTGAGCTTCAAAAAAGAATAAAAGAAGATTTTACATACAAAAACGCCAAATGTGATAAATATGACTATATGATAGCTGGAACTTGTGGCGTTATAGGTGGGATTATAGATGTTTTGTTTGTTGGAAAGGCTACTGCCAGCGGAAAGCCTAGCGAAAGTATTCTTGGTAGTTTTATAGATGAAAAGACTTTTGTTTTTGTAGAAAAAATAGCTTTTCTATTAGGTTTTGATAAGAAAGCAATAGAAGAAAAATATAAAAACTATGTTAAGAAAAAGATAGCCAAAAGGGAGGAGTATTTAGATTTTAAAAGTTATTATAGAAAGAATTTAATTCAATTTTTAGAAAAAAAATTTATAATAAATTATGACCAAGCCAGCACAAACGGCAACAAAGGAACAGGCGGAAAAGTAGAGGATTTATCTACAACAAATCATCGTTTAAAAAGCTTGGGTCATTCACCTGATTTAATAGGTTTATTTTTTTCGATATATAATCAGTTTACCAGCACATCATCATTTGTTAGTAATGGGAAAATTATTACTATAGATACAGAAACTTTTGAGCTTCGCGGTAATAATTTTGTTGCTAAAATTTTTTGTGGTTTTTGTAATTGGATAGGGCACATTATATCTGATTTGGCTGGCTCAAATAGCACAATAGAAAAAGGAAATAGGGGAAGCGGAATACCAATACCATTTTATGAATTACTTTTATTATTAAAATTTGGAAAATTTAAACATAAGCCAAAAAAAGGTAAACCAAAGAATCCTTATTATAGTTTTGCAGAAATATGCACTATTGTTTTTCAAGAAGGTTATGACTTTAGACATGGGGTGACAATGTCGATACCTATTTTGATAACAGAGTTACTTATAAGAGTTATGTATGTTGTAAAAGCAAGATTTTATCATGAAAAAGAGTGGGAGGAGTGCCTCCCAAAAGCAGATATTCCAGAACTTAGGCGTATGCTTTTAGTCGGACACGGGACGCTTTGTATAATAGATGGAGTGGATGCAAAGGCTAAAAGTGGTGGAGAGATAGTAAATTTTTTACTTAGATCAAATTTAATAGCTTGGGTTGGATTTGGTTATCTTGGATTAAAAGAGCTTAATGCTTGGCATAATGTTGGTGAAATAGATGCTAAAAAAGTTGATGAATATATAGAAAAAGAGTTAAAAGAAATGATTGCTGGCAAAAGATAGGGAAATTAATTTGCCCTATCTTTTGTAAAATTTTACACTTAATACTAGCTTATCAAGTTAATTTCCTATAATGGAATTTTATATCTCATTTTAAATAACACAAAAAGTCTAAATTTAAATTCGTTTTGAAATTATTATAATCCAAAAACGATTATTTATAAAAAGTGCAAGATGTTTTAAACGGAGTTAGTGAGCTATCTAAGCCGTTTTCATCTTCCCCATTTTTTATAAATTTCATGTTTGATACCAAGTGTATCAAGCCATTTGCCAATTATGAAATTTTCTATCTTTTCTACACTCTCAAACCCTGCATAACTCCCAATTATCGGTGGAGCGATAACAACGCCAAGGCTTGCTAACTCACTCATCTGACGAAGTGAGATAGCAGAAAGTGGCATCTCTCTAACGCCTAAAATAAGCTTTTTTTGCTCTTTTAGAGCCACAGCACAAGCCCTAGTTATAAGACTATCAGCGATGGAGTTTGAAATTTTAGCTAGAGTGTTGATAGAGCAGGGCACGACGATAGTTTTGTCTATCCCAAATGAGCCTGACGCTACGCAAGCACTCACATCTTTGTCATCTAAAAAAGTTACATTTTTATAGTTTTTTTCGTCAAATTCTAAAGTGTTTTCAGCTTTTAAAACAAGCTTTGCATTTTGGCTAAGAATGGCATAAATTTCATTATCAGTTTTGGAAATTTCATCTAAAAACTTAAGCCCTAAATTTACTAAACTAGCACCTGTTATACAGACTAAAATTTTCATTTGCTAGCTCTTAAAGTATAGAAATTTAAAAATGAGATTAAAAAAGAAGTGGAGCGGGAAACGAGGTTCGAACTCGCGACCCCAACCTTGGCAAGGTTGTGCTCTACCACTGAGCTATTCCCGCAACCTTTTCGTAGTAAAAGCTGAAATTGTACCATAAACTTCCCTTTATGTCAAGATATTTCTATTATTTTTATAGTTTCGCCATCACTTAAACCACTCTGAGAAACATCTGATAAATGTAAATGAGTAGCTTTAGATAGCGGTTTTATCGTGCCTGAACCAAATTTATTATCATCTATAACACTAAATTTACCATCTTCGTAAATTCCAAAAGTTGCGTTTGTTCTACCACTTTTTAGCTTTAAATTTCCATTAAATTTAGCTTTTATGGTTTTAAAATATGGCTCATTTTGCCCAGAAATTCTCTTTAAAGTTGGAAGCACTACCAAAAAACAGAGCAAAAATGCGGCAGTTGGGTTGCCAGGAAGCACAAAAACTATATTTTTATCTTTTATATAGCACTTTGTTGGGCGACCAGGTTTGATTTGGATATAATCAAACAGCTGTCTGTATCCAAGGCTTTGCAAAGCCTCATCCATATAGTCCTTATCTCCAGCACTTGCACCACCACTTGTGACGATGACATCGTAGTTTTGGTTATTTTTTATAGCATTAATCGTGCTATCCAAATCATCAGTGATGATGCCTTTGTAGTCGCACTCATAGTCGTTTAGCAGAGCTTTTATCCCGCTAGCATTTGCATTATAGATTTCATACTCGCTTGCCACTTCCCAAGGCTCTTTTAGCTCATCTCCACTTGAAAATAGGGCAACCCTAGGTCTTGTAAAAACTTCTACTTCATTTATGCCCTGACTTGCTAGAAGCATGGCTTTTGCAGGGGTTAAAACTTCGCCTTTATTTAGCAAAATTTCACCTACTTTTGTCTCCTCGCCCTTTAGTCTAAAAGCATCAAATTTCTTTATACTCTCATCAGTTTTTAGAAGCTCTTCGCCAGACTCGTCTTTGATAAATTTCGCATCCTCAAGCCTAACAACTGTATTTGCACCTTTTGGCATCATCGCCCCAGTCATGATTTTGTAGCATTCACCTTTTTTTAGGATATACTCGGTTTTATCCCCAGCGTAAATCGTTCCCACTATTTTAAGAGTGCTTCCAACTTCAGCGTAGTCAAAAGCATATCCATCAAGAGCTGAGTTATCAAAACAAGGCAGATCTTTTACAACCTTTAAATCTGATGCTAAAATTTCTCCAACGCATTCGTTTAAATTCACCTTTTTAGTTAAATTTAGCTCCTCTACATTTCCAAAAATCAAATCTAAACTCTCTTTTACTGTCATCTTTAGTTTTCCTTACTATCGTTTTTTCTTTTTATATCAGCTCCAAGGCTTCCTAGTTTGCCTTCTAAGTTCTCATAACCTCTATCAAGGTGGTAAATTCTATGAACCCTAGTCGTGCCTTTTGCAACAAGAGCTGCTAAAACCAGAGCCGAGCTCGCTCTTAAGTCCGTCGCCATCACATCTGCTCCGTTTAGTTCCTTGCCATTTATAGTTGCTATATGTCCGTTTAGTCTGATATCAGCTCCCATTCTTGAAAGTTCGCTTACATGCATAAAGCGGTTTTCAAAAAGTCTTTCATCTATGACGCTTGTGCCGTTTGCTATGCAGGCTATCGCCATAAACTGTGCTTGCATATCCGTTGGAAAGCCAGGGTATTCGGTTGTGATGATTTCAACAGGTTTTATCTCTTTAGCTGGTAGGATGGTGATTTTATCTTTTTCTATCTCAAAGCTAAACCCCATATCTTCAAATTTACTTAAAACCGCTCCAAGATGTTTTGGCTCTACATTTGTTACAGTGATTTTTGAGTTTGTGATAGCTCCAGCACATAGGTATGTTCCAGCTTCTATTCTATCAGGAATGACTTTGATGTTTTCGATGTTTAAAAGCTCCCCGCCAGTTCCGTGGATGACTAGCTCATCAGTGCCGATACCTTCTATCTTCACGCCACTTTTATGTAAAATTTTACATACTGCTTCAACTTCTGGTTCTTTTGCAGCATTTATTAGCCTAGTTGTTCCTTTTGCTAAAGCTGCCGCCATGACGATATTTTCAGTCCCTGTAACTGTTATCTTATCAAAGCTAATGGTCGCACCTTTTAGCCCGTCCTTTGCAGTTGCAACTACATAACCATCTTTTATCTCTATCTTTGCACCCATTTTTTCTAGTGCTGATAAGTGCAGGTCTATCGGTCTTGCACCGATCGCACACCCACCAGGAAGTGAAACCTCACAATGCCCAAACCTAGCAAGCAAAGGTCCAAGAACTAGGATAGAAGCTCTCATTTTTCTAACTATATCGTAAGTTGCTTTTGTTGAGTTGATGGTAGAAGTGTCTATTTTGCAAGTGTGAGCACTTTCAAACTGCACTTTTGCGCCTAAATTTGAAAGAAGTTTTATAAGAGTTTTTATATCTACCACATCTGGTAAATTTGAAATTTTAACCTCTTTTTTTGAAAGAATCGTAAGAGCGATAAGCGGTAGAGCTGCGTTTTTAGCACCGCTTATTTTAACCTCTCCACTTAGCTTTTTCCCGCCGTTTATTTCTAAATAATCCATACTATAATCCTAAATTAAATCTTAAATTTTAAAACCCAAAAATTATACAAAAAAATTACTTATGAATGGTAATAGCCATTGATTTACCAAAGATTTGTAAAATGCTTCCTTTAAAAACTTACAACCTTAGGAAAACTATGTATAAATTTAAAATCGTCTTATGTTCTTTAGCGTTTTCTTTATTTATGGCTGGATGTGCTGAGAAAAATAACGCTCTTACCATAGGGGATGCAAGTATTAGTGACGAGCTTGCTTTTAAACTAAATCCTGAAACTTGGGCACTTTTATCAAGCATAGACAGAAAAACTGGAAAAAGAATAGGCGGAGACTGCTCAGGGTTTATCACGGTTTTAAATGATAGAAATGATAATATTTACTTTGATAGCAGTGAGCTTATGGAGCATATGAGTGGTGGCGGGAAATCAGCCGGAATTTACAGACTGTATGCGGCAAATAACGCTATCTCTACAGAAAACCCAAGACCAGGGGATTTAATCTTTTTCTACAACACAACAAGCAGAACAAAAAACAGCAAAAAAAAGCAAATCACTCATATAGGTGTAGTTAGAGATGTTTATAAGGATGGAAGAGTTGGATTTATCCACAATACTCGCGGTAGAAATCAGCTAGACTATATGAACTTAAAGAAAAACAACACCCATAGGGCTGGCACAAAGATAGAAAATAGCTATATAGTAAGCTGTGCTAGAGGCGATAGTTCATGCCTAAGTGCTAATAGATTTGCTGGGTTTGGAAAAATTGCCTGGAAGTTGTAAAATAAAAAATGTAAAATAAAAATTTAGCTATCTACAAAAAATAACTCTCAAAGTTAAAATTTCTTTTATAAAAGTAGTTTTTTATGTAAAAAATATGATACAATTATCGCAAAAAGGTTTTAATTTGAGAGTAACACTTAGTCTTATATCTATAAATGTGATTGTCTTTTTTATGGTTCATTATATGCTTAACACTCCGTTTTATATGGCATATTTTGGACTTAACTACTTCGTTTTTCGTGGTTTTTACTGGCAGGTGTTTACCACGATGTTTATGCATGGAAACTTACTTCATCTTCTTATGAATATGGCGGTTTTGTATCAGTTCGGCTCTGTTTTAGAGCACCGCTTAGGAAGCCTAAAATTTGGACTTCTTTATATAATAGGTGGAGTTTTAACCTCAATCCTTAGTCTTTCTTATACATATTTTGCAGCACAAAATGGCGTCATAGTAAATTTAGTTGGAGCGAGTGGGGCTATTTCAGTTTTGCTTGGATTTTTAGCCTATGTAAATCCATATATGAGAAATGGGCTTATTATGGCGATTTTACTTATGAGTTTTGTGCCTATGCTTGCAGGGATGAATATCGGCTGGTATGCACACCTGTTTGGCTTTGGAATAGGCTATTTATACGCATATTTAGCCTATGGAAGAAGATAATTAAGGAGGAGAGATGATAAATAAAACAAGATTTGAAAATGAATTTAGAGAAATTTCTAAATTTGGAGCTTTGCAGGGCGGTGGACTAACTAGACTTGCATTTTCTAAAGAAGAAAAAGAAGCAAGAGAGTATCTAAAAACTCTTATAGATGAAGCAGGTCTTAGTGTCAAAGAGGACTCAGTTGGAAATATATTTGCTAGATTTGACAAAGTAGAAAACCCAGATTTAGCCCCAGTAAGTGTTGGCTCACATATAGATAGTGTTCCAAATGGCGGGTTTTATGACGGAACTTTGGGAGTTATGGCTGGACTTGAGGCAATTAGAGCTATAAAAGAGAGTGGAGCTAAACTAAACCGTCCGCTTGAGCTTATAGTTTTTGCTTGCGAAGAGTCAAGTAGGTTTAAAATGGCTACAGTTGGAAGTAAAATTGTAGCTGGTAAACTTGGCTTAGATGACCTTCATAAACTAAAAGATGGGAATGGAATTTCACTTTTTCAAGCTATGGAAGAGTTTGGGTGTGAGCCTTCAAATTTAAAAAACGCAGTTTTAAAAGATAGCACATATAAAGCCTATCTTGAACTTCACATTGAGCAAGGTCCAGTGTTGGAAAATAAAAATACCCCAGTTGGTATAGTCACAGGAATCGCAGCACCGATTCGCTACGAGCTAACCATCATAGGAAGTGCAGACCATAGCGGTGCAACACCTATGAATATGAGAAAAGATGCTTTAGTTGGTGCAAGTGAGATAATCCTAAAAATAAACTCGCTAGCAAAAGAGTATAAAACAGCAGTCGCAACTGTTGGGTATGCAAATGCAACACCTGGAGTTATGAATGTAATCCCAGGAAAATGCGTTTTAGGTATTGACATAAGAGATATAGACGAGGGCGATTTAAACGAACTTGACGGGAAAATCAGAAACTCTATAGATGAAATTTGTAAAACTTGGAATTTAGAGTATGAACTTCTAAGCTTAGCAAAAGATACGCCGGTTAAACTTGATGAAGAAATTGTAAATTTACTTGAAAGCTTGGCGGAAGAACTTGATATAAAAGCTATCAAACTACCAAGTGGGGCAGGGCATGACGCTATGCATATGCAAGGGATTGCAGATTTAGTTGGGATGATTTTCGTGCCTTGTAAGGACGGCATCAGTCATAATATAAAAGAAGAGATAAACTTTGATGATGCGGTTAAAGGAACAACTCTTTTAGCTCACACGATGCTAAGCTTAGCAAAACAGTAAATTTAATAAAGGAGGGTGCTTCAGGGGTATTATGGATAAATTGATTGGCAAGAAATTTAGGTTAAAAGTTAGATAAAATTTTGATAACATACACTGATAAAGAAGGAGAAGATATGGATAAAATAGCTAGTAGAGTTAATGAACTAAAAGAAGAGATGATTAAGGATAGGAGATATTTCCACACTCATCCTGAAACTGGTTGGTTTACATTTTTTACCACAGCAGTCATTGCAGATAGAATGAGCAAAATGGGCTACACTCTTAAAATGGGTAGAGAAGTTGTAAAGCCTGATGCAAGACAAGGACTTGGAAGCAAAGAAGCTTGCCAAAAAGCAATCGAGAGAGCAAAAACCTTGCTAAACGATGAGCAAAAAAAATACCTTGATGTTATGGAAGATGGCTTAACAGGACTTGTTGCGGACATCGACACTGGAAGACCTGGTAAATTTACAGCTTTTAGATTTGATATTGACGGCGTTGATGTAACAGAGAGCAAAGATGAGAGCCATAGACCAGCAAAAGAGGGCTTTAGAGCAGATATTGATGGTATTACTCACGCATGCGGACATGATGGACACATAACAATGGGGCTTTATACAGCAAAGCTTATAGCTGAAAATTTAGATGACTTTAATGGAAAGTTTAGATTTATCTTCCAAACAGCAGAAGAGGGCACAAGGGGTGCGGTTGGTATGGAAGCAGCTGGAGTTGTGGACGGGGTTGACTACCTGCTTGGTGGACATATGGGATTCCAAGCTACAACGCCAAGAGGGATAATTTGTGGAACAAACAAACTTCTTGCAACTAGTAAATTTGACGTAACTATCAAAGGCACATCAGCTCACGCAGCAGGTGCACCACAAGATGGTAAAAACGCTCTTTTAGCAGCAGCACAAATGGCTCTTAGCATGCATGGAATCACAAGAAACGCTAAAGGTGTAACTAGAATAAACGTTGGAGTTTTAAAAGCAGGAGAGGGAAGAAACGTTATCGCACCAAATGGCTATCTAGCGTGTGAGACAAGAGGCGAGACAACTGAACTTAATGATTTTATGAGAGAGCAAGCATTTGACATCGTAAAAGGCGTGAGTCAAATTTACGGCGTTGAGTATGACATCAAAATCACAGGCGGAACAGCTGGTGGCGATAGTGACGCAGAAGTAACTAAAATTTACGAAGAGAGTGCAAAAGAGTCACCTTTTATCGATGATGACAAAATAGTTAGAGACTTTGACTTTGGGGCGTGCGAGGACTTTGCTCACTTTATGCACTCAGTTCAAAATCAAGGTGGAAAAAGTGCTTACTTGATGGTAGGAACCACGCTAGCAGCAGGGCACCATAACGAAAAATTTGACTTCGATGAAGATAGTTTGTTAGCTGGAGTTGATGTTTTTGTTCGCTCAGCTTATAAGATAAATGGCAAAAATTAAAACAAAAAAGGAAAAAGTATGAAAAAAGCTCTACTTTTAAGTGCATCAAGTTATAAAGACACTGGTTATCTAACCCACTCAAAAGGTTGGATAAAAGAGTTTTTAGGCAAAAACTGGGATGAAGAAATTCTTTTCATCCCTTATGCTGGAGTTAGAAGAACAAATGATGAGTATGAGCTAAGAGTTCAAAACTGCTTAGAAAACAAAAATGTTAAATCAATTCATAAATTTGAAGATAAAAAAGCTGCTATTAAAAACGCTAAAACCATAGCAGTTGGGGGCGGAAATACATTTATGCTTTTAAAAACTTTGTATGAGCTTGATTTGATAGAGCCTATAAAAGAAGCTGTAAAAAACGGCACGCTCTATTTTGGCTGGAGTGCTGGGGCAAACATCGCTGGTAAAACCATGATGACAACAAACGATATGCCTATCGCTATGCCAAAATCTTTTGATAGCTTAGGGATTTTCCCTTATCAGATAAACCCACACTTTATAAGCGGTAAAATTCCAGGTCATAACGGCGAGAGCAGGGAAGAGAGACTTGAAGAGTTTTTGATAGCAAACCCTAGCGAGATAGTTTACGCTCTTCCTGAGGGAACTGCTCTTAATATAGCTGGAGATGAAGCCGAGCTTATAGGTTACGCTGACGCACTAAAATTTGAGTATAAAAAAGAAGTTTCTACCATAAAACTTGGTAGTAAAATTAAACTTTAAAAAAGGAGTTTTTATGGAAACGTTAAGACTATGGTTAGCGGTTCTTGGCCTTGTTGCTGTTGTTGTTCTTCTTGTTAAAAAAAGAGATACAAAAACAGTTTTAATCGGGGTTGGTTTAGCACTTTGCTTGCTTTCACTAAAGCCAATGGCTGGACTTGAGGCATTTACTAAGTCTATGACAAACGCTGGTCTGATAAAGGCGATTTGTGCTAGTATGGGTTTTGCTTTTGTTTTAAAATACACAAAATGCGATCAGCAACTTGTTAATGCTCTTACAAAACCACTTGGAAATATAGGATTTTTCCTAATCCCAATGGTTACAGCACTTACATTTTTCATCAACATTGCTATCCCATCAGCTGCTGGATGTGCAGCTGCGGTTGGAACAACTTTAATACCGCTTCTAATGGCATCAGGTGTTAAACCAGCTATGGCGGCAGCGGCAGTTTTTGCAGGAACTATTGGCTCAACTCTAAGTCCTGGACTATCGCATAATATCTTTATGACAGATATGGTTGTTAAAGCAGGAAACGCGGCTTATACAGTTCAAGATGCTATAAGTGTACAGATACCAAATGCACTTACAGCTTTAGGCATATCTTTAGTAACTATGAGTATTGTAGCTATTGTTTTAAAAGACTATAGCAAAGGAACAAACTATCTTTTAGTAAGTGGTGGAGCTATGGCTGATGAAGCAAAAGATGAAGCAAAAGTTAACTATCTTCACGCTTTAATGCCTTTGATTCCTCTTGCTATCTTAATCGTTGGCGGAACAAGCTTAAATGAAATTTCATGGTTAAAATGGACAAAGATGGGTGTTGCTGAAGCGATGATTATCGGTGCTATTGTAACACTTTTTGTAACTTGGACAGATCCTGAGAAAATTACAAAAGAGTTCTTTAAAGGCATGGGAAATGGTTACGCTGACGTAATGGGTATCATTATAGCAGCAGGTGTTTTCGTTGCTGGTCTTACAGCTTGTGGAGCGATTGAGTTTGTTATCGGGTTTTTAAAAAGCGAACAATCATATGTTAAATTTGGTGGAACATTTATACCATTCTTGATGGCAGTTGTTACTGGTTCAGGTGATGCGGCTGCGTTTGCGTTTAACGAAGCTATCACAACTCACGCAGCTGAGCTTGGTTTTGCTCAAGATAAACTTGGTTTAGCAGCGGCAATTTCAGGAGCACTTGGTAGAACAGCATCTCCAATAGCTGGAGCTTGCATCCTATGTGCTGGTCTTGCAGGAGTAAATCCTTTTGAGATCGCAAAAAGAACAGCTTTAGGTATGGTTATCGCAGTTTGTGTGATAGCATTTGTTATTCTCTAAAAAATAGTGAATTCTTAAAGAAAAGGAGTTTTTATGGAAACATTAAGATTGTGGCTGGCAGTTGCTGGCCTAGTTGCTGTTGTTGTTCTTCTTATTAAAAAAAGAGATACAAAAACAGTTCTGCTTGGAGTGGGACTACTGCTTTGCGTTCTGTCGCTAAAGCCGATGGATGGGCTTACTGCTTTTACTACAGGTATGGTAAAAGCTGGTCTTATAAAGGCGATTTGTGCTAGTATGGGTTTTGCTTTTGTTTTAAGATATACAAAGTGCGATCAACAACTTGTTGATGCTCTTACAAAACCACTTGGAAATATAGGATTTTTCCTAATTCCATTGGTTACGATATTAACATATTTTATTAACATAGCACTTCCATCAGCTGCTGGATGTTCAGCTGCGGTTGGAACAACTTTGATACCACTTATGATGGCGGCAGGTATTAGACCGGCTATGGCAGCAGCAGCTGTTTTTGCTGGAACTTTTGGTGGGACTTTAAGCCCAGGTTCTGCTCACAACATTTTCGTAACAGAAATGGTTGTAAAGTCAGGAAATGCTGCTTATACAGTTCAAGATGTTATTAAAGTTCAAATGCCAAGTGCACTTACAGCACTTGCTATAGTTTTAATTTCTATGAGTTTAGTTGCTATAGTTTTAAAAGATTACAACAAAGGAACAAACTATCTTTTAGCAAGTGGCGGTGTTGCTGCTACTGATACACCAAAAGAAGATGTAAAAATCAACTATCTTCACGCTTTAATGCCTTTGATTCCTCTTGCTATCTTAATCGTTGGCGGAACAAGCTTAAATGAAATTTCATGGTTAAAATGGACAAAAATGGGCGTTGCTGAAGCGATGATTATCGGTGCTATCGTAACACTTTTTGTTACTTGGACAAACCCTGAAACAATAACAAAAGAGTTCTTCAAAGGTATGGGAAGTGCTTATGCTGATGTTATGGGTATCATCATAGCAGCTGGTGTTTTCGTTGCTGGTCTTTCAGCTTGTGGGGCGATAGACTACATCATAGAAATCTTAAAAAACGAGCAAGAGTATGTAAAATTTGGTGGAACATTTATACCGTTTATGATGGCTGTTGTAACTGGCTCAGGTGATGCGGCTGCGTTTGCGTTTAACGAAGCTATCACAACTCACGCATCTGACTTTGGTTTTGCTCAAGATAAGCTTGGTATGGCAGCAGCGATTGCTGGTGCACTTGGTAGAACAGCATCTCCACTTGCTGGTGGTTGTATCGTTTGTGCTGGTCTTGCAGGAGTTAGTCCTTTTGAGATCGCAAAAAGAACAGCTTTAGGCATGGTTATCTCAGTTATCGTGATAGCGTTTGTTATTCTATAAGGACAGATGATGGATATAGTAGAGAGATTTTTAAACTACACAAAAATTAACACTACTACTAACCGCGAAAATGGGGCTAATGGCATTATGCCATCTAGCCCTAACCAACTTGAACTTGCAAAACTTATCAAAAAAGAGCTTGAAGATTTAGGCATTAAAGAGATAAGCCTAAGTGAAAAAGCTATTTTGATAGCTAAACTTCCTTCAAATTTAGATAAAAAAGTTCCGAGTGTGGCGTTTTTTGCTCATCTTGATACAAGTGCTGAGCAGACAAACGACACAAAAGCAAAAGTAGTAGAGTATAGCGGTGGCGATATTTGCTTAAATGAAAATTTAGGCATCTATCTAAAAGAGAGTGAACATAAAGAGCTTAAAAACTACGTTGGCGACAGTATCATCGTAACTGATGGCACGAGCTTACTTGGAGCTGATGATAAAGCAGCGATTGCAAGTATAGTTAGTATGTTTGAGTATTTTGTTAAAAATCCTGACGTTAAACACGGCGATATAATCGCATGTTTTGTGCCTGATGAGGAACAAGGGCTTCGCGGGGCAAAGGCGTTGGATATAAGCAAGGTTGAGGCTGACTTTGGATACTGCTTAGACTGCTGTGAAATAGGCGAGTTCATCTATGAAAACTGGAATGCAGGGGACTGTAAACTAACCTTCAAGGGTCAAAGTGCTCACCCTATGAACGCAAAAGGAAATTTAGTAAACTCACTTCTTTTAGCTCACAAATTCATCTCACTTCTGCCTGGTGGCGAAGCACCTGAATATACCGAAAACAAGGAAGGGTATTACTGGGTAAAAGAGATGAGCGGTAATAGTGCAAAAACTATTTTAAAGCTTGATATTAGAGAGTTTGATGAGCAAAAATATAAAGAGAGGATGGAGTTTTTACAGAACTTAGCTGATGGGCTAAACAAGGTGTGGGATAATAGAATCGAAATAGAACTAAGTGATAGATATAAAAATGTCTATAACTTTCTAAAAGATGAAAATGCCCCAGCCATCAAATTCGCAAAAGAGGCGTATAAAAACGCTGGAGTTGAGATGAAAGTCAAACCTATGAGAGGCGGATATGATGGTGCGGTGATTTCTGAAAAAGGAGTTCCATGCCCAAATATTTTCACAGGAGCTCATAACTTCCACTCGGTTTTTGAGTATCTTCCAGTAAAATCTCTAAAAGCTTCACATGAAGTGGTAAAAGAGATAGTTAAGCTTGTGGCGAAAAGCTAAATTTTTGGTAGCTTTTTTAAAGCTACCAACTTCTCTATATATTAAAATTTAAACTATTTTTTGATACAATGCTCTAATTTTAATGAATTTACAAAGGGCTAAAAACAGATGAAAACCATTTATTTTATCAGACATGCAAAGGCAAAAAAAGAGGGCTCAACTGACTTTTTAAGAGAATTAAATAAAAGAGGCAGAGCAAACGCCGAGGCTCTTGGAGAAATATTAAAAGAGAAAAAAATTATACCTGATATAATCTACACAAGCACAGCAGTTAGGGCGTTAGCAACTGCTACTATTATAAGTGAAAGCATGAACTTTAAAGGCAAATTTAAAACAAACGATGCTTTGTATGAGTTTGAAGGTGAAAATTTGCTTAAATTTGTAAAAAACATCGAAGATGATGCAAATATTATCTTTATAGTAGGGCACAACTATGCTATAACTGATGTATGCGAAGTTTTAAGCGACTCAGCTATAGGCCATATCCCAACGTGTGGGATTTTTGGTATTGGGTTTGATGTGGAGAACTTCAGCGATATAGAAGAAAAAAGTGGGGAAGTTCTATTTTATAGTTATCCAACAAAAGACTAGTTTTTAAAGCTAGGGTTAAACCCTAGCTTTTATTTGCATTTAAAAATCATACCTATAACTTAGCCAAAAATTTCTACCTTCATTAAAGTCTTGGTATCTATTTGTATAAGTTGGTACATTTACGCTGCCTCTATTCCTGCTTCCAGTTTGCACTGGCTCAAGATAATCTTGATCAAATAGGTTATTTACAGCTATACTTATAGTTTGATGTTTATCTATCTTATAAGATGCTCCTATATCAACAGTATAAAAATCTTTATATTTTTCAAAAGGAGGAGTTCCTCTTCCCCTATAAGCTGTATCTAGTCTAGCTCTACCTCTTATATATGCACTAAAATCACCAATTTCATAGTTTAGTTTTGCCATTAATACATGTTTAGGGATACCGCCTATCCTTTTGCCGTTATTTGGACCACCATCATACTCTTTGTCCACATAAGTCCATGAGAAATTTCCGCTAAATCCTTCATATTTGGCTGTATTGATGCCAAGCTCAAAACCTTTTGTTTTGGTTTTTCCCTCGTTGATTCTCTTAGTGCAAGTCCACCCGCCTTTGCTTGGAGTACAAACATTTCCCAATACAGTTTGCCCAACCATTTCTGAAGCATCTGAGTTTCTAAGTTCATTTTCAAACTCTGTATAAAACCCCATAAGTGAAATGCTTGCCACATCAAATGCATTTACTACAAAACCTAGCTCATAGTTAGTGCTTTCTTCGGGTTTTAGGTTAGGATCTCCAAGATTCACACCATCGCTATTTATATTATAAATACCATCATTTAGCTCTCTTGGGCTTGGAAGCCTATATCCTTTTGCAACTCCACCTTTAAAGGTTAGCCAGTCATTAGCATGATAAACCGCGTAAATTCTTGGTATAAGTTCGCTTCCAAACTGGTCGTTATAAAGATACCTAAGCCCACCCGTTAATGAAAAATTATCAGTCATTAAGTACTCAAGCTCTGTATATAGTGCGATATTTTCTTGCTTTTTAGTTCCCGGAAAGGCTTTTGCTTGCTGGTTTGAAAAGGGTGTTGGTACTTCTGGGTTTCTATCATAAAGCTCTTCTTTGTCCCATTTTACGCCAAATGTTGCATTGAGATAACCAAAATCTTTTAAATCAAATGGCACAACTGCTTTGCTCTCTGCTGTGTAAATTTTACTATCCATTCCTTTAAATGAGGTATTTCCCCAAAGGTGGCTGTATTGCAAGTAAGTATTTGTCCTACCCCAACTATACTCACCATCGTGATTTAAAACAAAGTTGTCTTTTTTAGTTTTATAGTTAAATGATCTTGCGCCTTTGCCTGGGATTAAATTTCCACTTGCATCTACCGAAGCAACAGCCCCACCTGCTTTTTTGGAATTTATAGTATTAACAGCACGCTCTAAATCTAAATAAAAGAAGTTGTTTTCATTCAAACTATAGTTTAACCTAGCTCCAACTACTTCGTGCTTATATTTTCCAGGTCCGCCGTATTGCTTTTCTATATCATATAAATCATTTCTATTTTTAAGGTCAGGCCAGTAAAGGTCGTTTTGCTCTTTATCATAGTAGCCAAAACGAAGGTTGAAAGAAAGTATATCCTCAAGTATTGGCGCTGCTACATAGGCGTTGATATTGTAACTATTTCCAAAGTCTGAGTCCTCTTGTAGCGTCCCATCTATCTGAAGTGAGCCAGTTGCTGTAGTGGGGTGCTTTTTGGTGATTATATTTATCACACCTCCAACAGCTTCTGAGCCATACAGTGTAGATGCTGGACCTTTTAGAACTTCAACTCTGTCTATCATTGCAAGAGGTGGCATAAATGAAGCAGTTGTAACATCCATACCATTTGAAAAAGAGCCTTTTACAGGGTTTTGTCTCTTTCCATCAACTAAAATTAGAGTATATTCGGGACCAAAACCACGAATGGTAAAGTTTTTTAGACCGCTATTTCCATGCGTATTAATATCAACTCCAGGCACATCGCTTATCATCTCACCTATATCTTTAACAGGTCTATTTTTAAGATCCTGCGACTCAACAACACTTATGCTAGCTGGAGCATCTTTTATGTGTTGCGTGCTACCAGTTGCGGTAACAACTTCTATTTCTTGAAGTCTTACTACGTCATTTGCCGTGGCATAACTCATAGCAAGAACCAAGCACAAACTTAGTTTAGTTTTCACAGCTTATCCTTTTTTTATAATATTATTTTGATAATCAATATGAAATTATATTAATTAATAGCTTAAATTTAAATAAGTTTTAAATATTTTCATAATCTCATGGAATTTTCAAAAGAGGGGAGTGCTATTTAATTTTAAAAAACTTATTTATACCTTTATAGAATTTAAAGCTGTATCTTATGCACAAACATATAAAATATTTAACATTGCAAATTCTAGAAAGTTTCAATCTTTTATATTTTGATACAAATATAAATTTCAACAAAAGAATTTATTTGTTTAGCAAATTTTATAAAAACATAAAACTAAAACTTAGCAAAACTTCGCATAAATTTATACCAACAAAACTATGATAAAAGATAAAATACAGACTATTTTATATATTTAGTATTGAAAACTATAATTTTCAAACTTTTCTTTATACTCTCTTTTTAGTTTTTAGAAATCTTACTTAAACTACTATATAGCGTTATTTAAGGCACTTTACCTTTTGAGAATTTATAACTTATCCATAAAGTTTTGTGTTGAAAACTGTGTATTAATGTAAATTTTTAGTTTTCAAGGATTTTATGATAACTTGATGATATTTGTCTGCACAACTTGCTTTTTGTCTGCGTTAAACAAAAAGCAAAATAGGAGAAAATTAGTAGTACTTTGAGTTTAAAATAAAAACAGGAAAGAATTTAAATATTAAAAACACCACTCCCCTGCTCTTATGACTTATCTAAAATAAATCAATTTTTGTATGTAAAATTTAGACACTATTTTGTCCCCACTCTTAGGTATAATTATCTAAAATTTAAAAGGATTTGTATACTATATAAATCATATAGTGGTGCTAAATATAGTATTAGCCATTAACATTTAAAACGTGCAAAAAATGTATCGGCATGGAAATTAAAAAGGATAATAAAATGGTATTTAGCAAACTTCAAACCAAAATTGCAAATTTAACATCAGTAGAGAGGCAAATTTTATCAAAAAGCTTAGGTTATCATAGTTATGGTAAATTTGAAAAAGCATTTGCTAAATTTTTAATTGCAAAAAGCTTAGATGAATATCTTTATAGTGGATATTTTGACTATCAGCACACCTCAGAAAGCTTGGTTAAAAAACTAGCTCAAATTTTTGCTCTCAACATAGAAAACGAGCTAAAAGATGCAATCAATCTAAACAACGAGGCTAAAAAATATGAAAATGACTACATCTATATAGATACAAATTTCAAGCGAAAAAACGAGTCTATTTTTATGTTAGCTCTATCTCAAAGCTCTAGATATGTGGAATTTGATAAAAAAGAGCTCTGCTTTAAAAGCTTAGAAGAGCGGCTTAAATTTATCTCAAATTTGATAACAACCCACTATGCAAAAGTTCGAATTTTGCCTATTTTTGGGAAAATTACAGGATATAGATTTGTCCATTTAGGGCAAAAATATGACTTTGACACTGGTGGAAATTTGAGTGGTAAAGAAATCTCTGAAAGTGTTACTTGGATAAGTTTTTAAAATAAAAGCTTATGTTTTGGATGTATGTCGCTTAACTTCATACATCCAAATTTGATTATTAGCATATTTCATCTAAATAACCTTGCATTTCATTTTTGATAACATCAGCTAACTCTTTTGGCTCAATCACTTTTATAAAAGGTAGGAAATAATACACTAGTGGTTTTATCTCCATTAAATCAGTATATTCTATATCTATCTCCACCGAGCCATCTCCTGCTTCTCTTCTAAGAGTTTGTTTGGCATACTCTTTTCTTTTAAAGTATTTAACTATCTGCTTATCAAGCAAAAGCGTTGCTGTTTTTGGCTTATCTAGGGTCGCCCAAGCTGAGTTTATCCTACCTAGCCTACTCTCTGTCTCTTGCGAAATTTCAAAGCTCTCATCAAGTGGGTTTATATCAGAAATTCCACTTAGGTAAAATTTCTTAAATTTATCGCTATCATTTGTATCAAAAAGCAGTAGATACCAAAACCCCTCAAACATAGCAAGTTTTAAAGGCAAGACTCTAAATTTATGGTTTTTATACCTGCACTCTACCACTCTTTTTTCACTGATAGCACTCTCTAGTGTGGTGAAATTTTCTAAGCTTTTCTCATCTAGTTCTTCACTGCTAATGTGCGTTATGATGGGTTGGTTTAGCTGATAAGTGATGCCTTTTAGCAAAACATGAGCTTTATTATAAAACTCAAAACCAAGGGATTTTGCCATATTATCAAGGATGTTTATGACGATTTTATCATCACTATCTATATTTGTATCCACATCTCTTATGCTTAATTTTCTGCCTTTTTTCACAGCTCCATAATGGCTTAAATACTCATTAAAGTCTCTTTGGATAGTCTTGGTGCTGACACCGTAAATTTTAGCTAACTCACTCATAGTTAGTGGTGTTTTAGAAATTCTCTTTAAGATATCATGAACTCTATCTAGCCGTTTTGATTGTTGTTTTATTTTCATGTTGGACTGCCTTTTTGTTTGATGGTTTATAAAATTTACCCACTTTTTTTGCAGTATTTTACCATTTTTAGGAAAATTTACTACTATTTTCGGACATATTATTGTCTATAAAATACGCTATATTTCTAAAAAGTTAAAAGAATTTAGTATAATTTTAAAGTATTTTTAAAAGGGATTTAAGAGAAGAAGCTGGTATTACCAAGCTTGATTTGGATACTAATTTTTCAAACACTCTTTATGAGGAGATGGATAAAGCACTTGTTTGTATAGCAGAAGTGCCGAAAAAGCTATAAAATTTATTCATTAAAAAAATGTGATATAATCTAATTTTTTAATTCTAAACATAATAAGGAAAATATAATGAAAGCAGTTGAGGCAAATTTACTTAAATTTATATATGAGTCTTCGCAGTTTGTAATACCAATTTATCAAAGGGCTTATAGTTGGACAGAAAAAGAGTGTTTGCAGCTATGGGAAGATATTTTAAGGGCTGGTTCTAATGATAGTATAAAAGCTCATTTTATTGGTTCTATTGTGTATGTTCAAGATGGTCAATACTCGGTTACGGCACAATCTCCGCTTTTGGTTATAGATGGTCAACAAAGACTTACGACAATTATATTGCTTTTAACTGCACTATCTGATTTATTGAGTGATAATCAAGAGATAATGGATGGTTTTTCAAAAGAAGAAATAAGAGATTTTTATCTTATGGATCCTAGAAAAAAGGATAGTAGAAAATACAAGCTTATACTGTCTCAAACCGATAAAGATACTTTAATAGCTCTTATTGACAAAGATAAGGCGAATTTTCCAGAAAAATACTCTCTTAGAATAATGGAGAATTACGAGTTTTTTAAAAAGAAGCTTAGTGAAAATATATATAATCTTGAGGTTGTTTGTAAAGGCTTATCAAAACTACTCATTGTAGATATTTCACTTGATAGGCAGCATGATAATCCTCAGCTGATTTTTGAAAGCATGAACTCAACGGGCAAAGAGCTAGCTCAAGCGGATTTGATTAGAAATTATATTTTAATGGGATTAGAGCCTGAACTTCAAACGGAATTATATCAGAAGTATTGGAGACCAATGGAACTTGATTTTGGGCAAGAGGCTTATCAAAAAGATTTTGATGCATTTATGAGGCATTATCTAACTGTAAAAACAAAAGAAATTCCAAAGATAAGTAATGTTTATGACGCTTTTAAAGAATATCATAGAAGCGAGGGTTTGACTATTGAGTCTTTGGTGGCTGATATAAGAGTTTATTCTAAGTATTTTTGTAAAATGGATTTAGGAAAGGAAGAGGATAAGGAACTATCATATGCTTTTAGAGATTTAAAAGAGTTAAAAGTCGATGTTGCATATCCAATGTTATTAGAGCTTTATAATGATTATGAAAACGATTGTTTATCTAAAGATGATTTTGTAAAGATTATAAGGTTAATAGAAAGCTATGTCTTTAGAAGATCAGTTTGTGCAATTCCTACAAACTCACTTAACAAAACATTTGCAAATTTCACAAAATCGGTTAAAAAAGATAGGTATTTAGAAAGTATTCAAGCGACCTTTTCACTTTTAACATCATACAAAAGATTTCCAACAGATGATGAGTTTAAGAAAGAGTTGATAACAAGAGATTTATATAATTTTAGAAATAGAAGCTACTGGCTAAGGAGATTCGAGAATTTTGGCAGGAAAGAGAGAGTGAATGTTAATGACTACACTATTGAGCACATTATGCCTCAAAATAAGGATTTGTCAAAAAAGTGGCAAGAAGCTTTGGGAGAAAATTGGCAAGAAGTTCAAACCAAATGGCTTCATACATTGGGCAATCTAACTCTTACCGGATATAACTCTGAGTATAGCGATAAGTCTTTTGAAGAAAAAAGAGATATGCAGGGCGGTTTTGCTATGAGTCCTTTAAGACTAAATGGGTTTTTGAGAAATTTTAACTCAAATTGGAACGAAGATGCTATAAAAGAAAGGGCTTCTATCTTGTCAAATCAAGCAGTTGAAGTGTGGGCTTATCCGAAATTAGAAGCATCTATTTTAGAAACCTATAAAGAGCCTAAAATTTCAGATAGCACATACACTATTGATGACCATCCAAACCTTTTAAATGCACAAAATAAAGAAATTTTTGAAGAATTTAGAAAAGAGATAATGTCTCTAGATCCAAACATTACAGAGGAATTTTTAAAGCAATATGTTGCCTACAAGGCTGAAACAAATTTTGTAGATATTGTTCCGCAAGTTAAGAACATAAAGGTTTATATAAATATGCCACTAAATGAGCTAGAAGATTCTAAAGGACTATGTAGAGATGTATCAAATATAGGGACTTGGGGCAATGGAGACACAGAAATAGAACTAAATTCAATGGATGATATTCCTTATATTGTAGGCTTGGCAAGACAAACTTTAGAAAAGCAATTTGGGAATGAGATAGACTAGGAGTAGGATAAAATTTTTCAAGCATTTACAATGCAAAATTTACAGAATAAATAAAGATACTTACTATTTCGTATCAGACTAAACTATCTGATACGAAATTTTAAAATACTTTAGTCTAAAATTAAACTTGATGTCCATCTTTTTTAAAAAAATATAAGGCTCAATTAAACTTAAGCGGATTTTCTCTTATTAATTTTAGCAAAGTCTTATATAAATCTTTATTATCTTTTTTAATATTGTACCTATATTCACATTCTTTCAAATGCAAAACAAAATTATC
>JAAYPR010000025.1 GCA_012519705.1 Campylobacteraceae bacterium | reverse complement strand
TAAGTTTATTGCCATACACTTCGTTAGCATCGCCTAGAACTACGATTTTAGAAGCATCTTCTAATGTATTACTATGCCCCACTAGAGTGCTAGAACCAAAGGTATGTCCAGCAAGTGGATGGTCAGCAGTATCAGTAGTAGTATCGGTATCGGTAGCACTTGAACTGCTTCCTATAACTGTAGTTGTACCCATATTTGTATATGTATTAACTCCAGCAGCTAAAGAATTTGCACCTTGTGCTCCATCGTTGTTATAGTTGCCTGCGGTTGAGTCGCTGTTATTTACACTATAAAACCTTGTAGTTGATGCTTTTTGAGCCATTCTTAACTGAGCTACGTTAACTGCGTCGGTATCAGCTGAACCAGCTGCGACGTTTGTTATCTGTCGAGTTTCTTTTGATACATATACATCTTTATTAGCATCTTTATATTCACCAGCACCTACTGACACGGCTGATTTGGTAGAGTACCAAGTAGCGTATCCATCTGCAGTTTTATCGTTTGGATCAGGTAGCGACGATTTATCTAAAACAGTAAATGGGTCATAAATCTTGCCTTTATAGTCTTTTCTGTCTGCTACCGAGCCTGAACCTAGTGCGATAGAGTTGTCATCTTTAGCCTGTGCACCAGCACCTAGGGCAACAGTGTTTGCTCCTTCTGCTTTAGCAACTTGCATTATAGGATTATTTTTAGCGTCTTTTTCTCCAGTATCCCACTGACCACCGATAGCAACAGAGCCAGTAGACTTGGCATAAGCACTATCTCCTATAGATACAGAGCCTTTTCCCTCTGATTTTGCACTATATCCTACTGCTGTACTTTGTGCACCAAGTCCTCTCGCACTTGCACCTAGAGCTGTGGACTGAGCCATCATAGCCCAAGACTTTGCACCTATAGATGTGGCTTCTATGGCATCAGATGGATCCCACTTATAAACTTTCATTGTGCCCACGTCCATATGAGATTCTTTATTGCCTACGTGTTTTCCATATCCAGCAGTAGCTCCAACACCTATAGCAGTAGAGCCTTGAGTTAAGGCTTGAGAGTGAGCAGAGATAGCAGTAGCACCTTTATCTCCACTAAAAGTAGGTCTCCATGTATGGCTTGAATTGCCACTATAAACCTTTCCCGCATACTCCCCAGTACCTAAACTTTTATCATTATATACACCACTATCATCACCACCTATTGAAACGGCTCCTCTTTCGTATGCAATAGTATCGTTACCTATAGCTGTAGCTTGAGCCTTAAAGGCTACAGCTCTACTTCCTAAAGCTGCTGCTTGACTTCCCAGAGCATGAGACTGGACACCAATAGCAGTAGAGCCTCCTTGTGTTTGATTTAAACCATCGTCTTTGCTTTGATTAGCTACTGACTCCAAACCTATAGCCAAATCACTTCTGTATGCAGCCTGGGAAGATTGACCGATAGCAGTAGAGTCTTGCCCTGATGCTTTGGCATTTAAACCCATAGCCATAGATTTTGAGCCAGTAGCACCTGCTTTATCTGTGATTAAACCTAAGTTTGTATTTGGATCGCCTTTACCTTGAGTTGTAGAGCCAGTATTTACGTGAAATAAGTGCTAGAAACTTGATTTCCTAAAATGTTTGCAACAGAATATAATTGGCTTCCGTTGATAGCGTCAGTTGAAGTGGATGAAATTTGACCTGCGGCGACATTTTGAATTTGTCTATTAATCGTGCTTGTTGCGGACTTTACGCCCACAGAGACTACATGACCATCTTCTGGGTTGCTGCCTGCAAAATTTCCATAAGTAATCCCGCCGATTGTAGCACTTGGTGTATCAACTGCAACTGAAACACCAGAAGCATTTCCAAGAACTACTGCACCATCAAAACCTGTGCCTACATTTACATTGCTACCCATAACCATAACATCTTTTGAGTTAATTGTATTACTATTACCTATGGCTAGAGAATTTGTAATGGTACTTGCATTTCCGATTTTATTTGATTTACCGATAGCGATAGTATCTTTGCCTTTTGTTTTGGTATTAGTGCCCATTGCGATAGAGTCATCGCCGTCGGTAGATGTATTGTATACATCTGTATACATGTATGGATCTTGGGTGTGAGTTGATCCACCAAAAGCGATAGAGCGAGCACCTTTTGCTGTAGCTGACTGACCAATGGCAGTTGATTTTTCACCTTGTGCCGATGATGCAGAGCCAAAAGCTTGTGCCCCAGAAGATACCGCAGTAGCTTGACGACCAAACGCTATAGCATTAACCCCATCAGTATAAGATGATGAACCGATTGCCACACCGCCACCACGAGCCCAAGAGTTTGCACCTATTGCTACTCCTAATGATAATGTTTGACTGCCACTAGCACCGCTTTGCACTCGTGCACCTGAGCCAATCGATACACCGCCATACATAGCATATGCATTATACCCAAGTGCTAATGCTCCAGAATAAGCAGGATTTGTGCCTCCTGCATCTATCATACCATTACTGCTGTTCATTACGTTGCCAGGAGTCTGATAAGATTTGTGCAAAACAGTATAACCATAAGCTTCAGCACCAGTACCAAGACCCCACACTTTAGAATTTTGATTTTCTGTTCCATAATATGCACTAGAATTCTCTGTACAAACCCACTTAATATTACTAAGATTACTGTAGTCCATATAGCAATCATACGCACTAACAGGTGTGACAAAACCAACCGCACCTAAAATAGTAGCTATAAGAGTTAGTTTGAGATTTAAATATGAACCTAAGAAACTAGAAACCCTAGCCCCTAAACCACCGATTACACTTGACTTTGAAGAGCTAGACTTGCAACTTGCATTTTCTGCGATTGCAACCCAGCCAATGCCCTCTTTATAGACATGTCTATATGCTTTGTTCATGATATATCCTTTTTGTTTCAATCTTCACATGTGAAGATGTGAAAATGTAATTTTGTTTAAATAGTATTATTATATAAAAATTTTGCTAAAAAATTTATAAATAATAATAAAATGTTACCAAACTGTAACTTTTGAACTGTTTTATTTTAAGAGTTAAATTTAGTTAAAAGTTAAGATTTTTAAGGCTGGATTTGCTAAAAACACTTTTTAAATTCAAGGTCTAGATTGCTTCGTCACTTCGTTCCTCGCAATGACGGGCGGAGAGTGAATTTTAAAGACTGGATTGCTTCAGCCTAAAGGCTTCGCAATGACGCATGGAGAGTAGAATTAAAAGCTGGATTGCTTTGCTTCTTGTAATGATGGCTACCAGTCATTGCGAGATTTTCGTAGAAAATCGCGGCAATCTAGAGTTTGAATTTAAGAAATTTAAAAAACCAAATTTGTTAAATTTCACTTTAGAATTTCAAGGTCTAGATTGCTTCAGCCTAAAGGCTTCGCAATGACGGTGGAGAGTAAATTTAAAAGCTGGATTGCTTTACTGGTGCTCGCAATGATGATAGAGAGTGAAGTAAAATCCAGTAATTAAACCAAAATTTGATATAATCAAAAAATTTAAATTTAAAAGAGTAGATGATGAAAAAGATAAATTTATGGATTTTACTACTTAGTTTTGCTTTTGCAAAACAGCTTAGTGTGGATGAGTTAAATTTAGCCTGTGAGAAAAAAGACTACGGAGCGTGTCACAACTTAGGACTTGTATATTTAAATAGTGGTGAGATAAGCCTAGCTAAACAGTACTTTGAAAAAGCGTGTAGTAACAAAATGTCTCAGAGCTGTTTTAGTCTCGGGCTTTTGTATGAGAGCGGGGTTGGGCTAGAAGTGGATAAATTCAGAGCGTTTGAATACTTTGAAAAAAGCTGTTTGAGCAAAGAAGCCATCGGGTGCGATAAACTTGCGTGGTATTACGAAGAAGGTGAGGCGGTAAGGTATGATATGGCAAAAGCTCTTGAAATTTATGATAAAAACTGCAAAAAACAAAAGGGTTATAAAAGCTGTATGAGGCTAGGGGAAATTTACTCTAAAGGGCTTGAGGGAGTTGAAAAGGACGGCGTGAAAGCTATAGAGTATCTTGATGTGGCGTGTGAGGGGAAATTCGAGGACTCATGCGAAATAATCAGCCAGCTTTACTTTCAAGGTGAGATTTGCGATAGCGAAGATGAAAACGCTACTAAAAAATGTGTAGAAAAAGATATAAATTTAGCTATAAAATACTTAGATAAAGCGTGCAATAACGGCAAAAGTGAAGCGTGTATAGAACTAGGACTTGAGTATCTAAACGGCGGAGTGGTTGATATAAACACTACCATTTCTAAAGAATACTTTGGAAAAGCATGTGACTTCAAAAATGAGAATGGGTGTAAGACTTATAAGATGATGATAAAAGAGGGGATGTAGAGGGGCTGTTACTATAAAGAGTAGCAGTGCGAATAAAAATTTTAAGTTTATTTTAATTGTAGCTTGTCATAATGGCATCTAATCAAATATAAGGATTAAAAAATGGAAGTAACTACAAATAGAGTGAATTTGACCTTTGTTGGTGTTCCTAGTGATAAAGTAGAGACTATAAAAACTATTTTTAATGCTCTTAATATCGGCTTAAAACTTGATGTAAATGAGTATAAAGTTGATACAAACAACTCCATTAGAAAAGCAAAAAGAGATGAATTTTTTCAAAATTTAGGTGCTTTTAGTGGAGACTTCACAGATGATGATGCAAACTCGCTTCGTGAAAAAAAGGCACTTGATGTATAAGGTGTTTTTAGATACAAATATCTTTATATCTGCACTTGATGACACTAGAAAAAGTCATGAAAGTGCTAAAAATTTGATAAAAAATCTTTATGATGATGAAAAATGCATTATGCTTCTTTCTCAAGATATTTTGACAAATATAGTCTATAACTCTAAAAATCATAGAAAAGAAGCGGTTTTAATGATAAAAAATATGTGTGATAACCCAGCTTTCAGTATAGTATCTTTTAGCTTAGATACCATTTTAAATGCTTGCGAATATTATCTAGGCAAAAATAACTTTAGTACTAAAGGCGAGTTTGAGGATGCTTTGCAATATTTTTGTGCTTTAGAAAATGACTGTGAAAAAATATATACAGACGATAAATCATCTTTTCCAAGGCTTAAGATTTCACTGTGCGGAAGCAATGGGGAAGAATTTTATACAGCCTAGTAAATTTATGCAATTAAAAATTTGATTGCTAAATTCGGAGCAAAAGCCCCGAATTTAGTAGGGTTGAGTTAAATTAATTGTTTTAAAATCAGTGTAAATTTAGACTTACGCTCTACAGTCTTTACACTCTTCTTTGCCGTGAAGTCCGTTGATATAGAACTTAACAGACTCCATACCCTCTTTAACAGCCCACTCATAAGCTGATGATACAAACGCCCAGTTGATGTTTTCGTAGAATTTCTCTAGGTACGCTGGTCTTGCGTTTTTCGTATCTATATAGTATGCATGCTCCCAAACGTCAACTACAAGTAGTGGAACTTTGTTTTCCGTGATAGGTGTAGCAGCGTTTGATGTTTGAACGATTTCAAGTTTTTTGTTGTCTAAGTTATAAACTAACCAGCACCAACCTGAGCCAAACAGCGTTGTAGCTGCTTTTAGGAAGTCTTCTTTAAAGTTTGGAAAACTCTCTTCCAAAGCTTTTTTAAACTCATCAGTCGGGCAGCTTTTCTTAGCTATACAGTCCCAGTAAAAGTCGTGGTTATATACTTGAGCTGCGTTGTTAAACACTCCGCCACTTGACTTTTGGATGATTTGGCTTAAAGCAGCGTTTTCAAACTCTGTTCCTTGTATAAGGTTATTTAGGTTGTTAACGTAAGTTGCATGGTGTTTACCGTGGTGGTACTCACAGGTTTGCTCGCTTACAGCAGCATTGTTTTTTGGGTCGAATGGTAGTTCTCTTAATTTGAACATATTTTATCCTTTTTAATAAATTTTATCGTTATTATATAGAAGTAGAGTAAGCAGATTGTAAATAGGAGTTATTTTGTATGTTTTACAATCTGCTTTAAATTTAGTTTTTAAGTAGTTTTTAACTACTTCTCATCGTCGTAGGTGTAATCACCGTCGTCGTAAGTATAGTCTTCTTCATCATCCCAGAAATCATCATCTTCAAAGTCATCATCAAACTCATCGAAATCATCATCTTCAAACTCGTCTTCAAACTCATCAAATTCACTTGACATCTTCTCTCCTTTATTTAAATAAAACGGGATAATTTTACTATGTTTTACTCAAAATTTCAACTGTTTTTATCTCTGTTTTCTTCGTTTTCTTTTTTGATTTCAACTTTACCTAACTCATCTTCACTGTCAGCTATGATTTTAATCCCAGCTGGAACGTTCTCTATATAAACACTTTGAGATGGGTAAGCAAAAGAGACACCGGTTTTTTCTAAAACTTCCATGATTTTTAAAATAACATCTTGTCTAACCTCTAAAAACTCACCAAAAGCAACAGTTTTTGTATAGCAGTAGACTAAGATATTTATAGATGACTCACCAAATGACTCAACCGCAACATAGAGTGAGTTTTTATATCCCGCTAAGTCATCAAGAGAGACCATGTTTTGTCTATATTTTAGTCTCATGTCTTGATAGCCGCCCTGTTTTGAAGGGTTGGCAATTCCTGGGTGGGCTTGAAGCATCTCTTTTATGCCATTAACTGCAGCTAGTAAATTTACAGCTGGAGTTGCATAGTTTACTTCTAGAATCATCTTAATCTGACGTCCGAGTTTTCTTCTACTCCAGTTAATGATGTTGTTATCAATGATTTTTGAGTTTGGTATGAAAACTAGTGAGTTATCTGCCGTTCTAAGAGCTGTTTTTCTTAGTCCAGTTTCAACAACAGTTCCCTCAACTCCTGAAACTACAACTAAATCCCCTTGTGAAAATGAGTTATCTAAAAGAACCATAATAGATGCAAAAAGGTTTGCTATCATATCTTTAGTTGCAAGAGCTACCGCTAAACCTCCGATTCCTAGAGATGCAACGATAGCTGAAACATTTACTCCAAGGCGAGCTAAAATCATCAAAAACGCAACTACTACAACTATGATGTAGAGAATTCTAACTATTAGGTTTAAAACTTCTTTTCTACTGCTTTTCTTAGCAATCTTGCTTAGAAGCATAATACCAAAGCCATCAATTAGCTCGATAACTAACCACGCGTAAAGAACAATGAAAATCACATCAAATATATCGTTGAAGAATATCGGCACTGGATTTGGATAGTAGAAAATACTTAAACAGATATCCACCCCGTAAGCGATAAGTAAAATCCCAATAGGCTTTTTAATCAAATCTACAACTTGAGTTCTTATCTCTAAACTTTTCTTTTTATCTTTCATAAAGATAGTAAAGCTAAAGAAAATGATATTTGCTAGCATCCTTCTTACTGAGAAGAGCAAAATCATAATTAAAGTTATAGGTATAATCTTTCCTAAATTTATAGCGTTTTGATCAAAAGGCGATAAATCGTTGATATAATCAATCACCGCTTTTAAATTTAACCCTGTAAAAAGAGCGTTTCCAGCTAGTAAGTTTGTATTTTTACCAAGGAAGTTAAGAACCTCTTCATATGTTTTTTTATTCATATTAAGATCTGCATAGAGATTTTTCAGAGTTGCGTTATCTTCTTCTTTTCCTTTAAATGTATCAATCGACTCTTTTAACTTTGAATAGTCTTGAATTTGAACAGTTAAAATAGTATCTTGGATAACTTTTTTAACATCAGCTTCTTTTGAGCCTTTGGTAAACATATCTTCAAGCATTAAAAGTGAACCGTAAAACTTCTCAGTTAGCTCTAAATTTGCAAACTTAATAGAAGCTTCTATGTAGGGAAATGACTCTTTCTTTTTCTCATTTTTAGCAATAGTTTCTCTTAAATCCTGCTTGGTAGTAAGATAATTTTTAAGTGCTTGCTCATCTAGAATTTGACTTGTGATAGCGGTTGGAATTTTAGCTAAATGCTGGTTTTTAGACTCTTCAATACTCTTTATCTCTTCGGCTGTTTGGTTTGTGTCGGTTGTCGTTTTTAAAAGCTCTATTTTAACGTTTATATCTTTAACAGCCCTTATCATGGTGCCAAGAGTCTCTTGATCTGGCTTTCTTTGAGTAGTTGGCGTACTAACGGCTTTTTCAGCTATCATCTTCGCCATTTTTAGATCTTCTTCTGTTGCGTTCTCTTCACCGCTTGTTAAAATTTCAACTAGTTTTTCTTTTTCAGCGGTTCTGTTTTCTTCATCAACCTCTACTTTTGGCTGTTTTAGAATAGCACTTACGTTTATATCTAGTATACTTGTTGCATTCCTCTCAGTTGCGTTTGTATCAACTGGAGATGTTTGGAAAATGTTCTCAACAGTTTTGTTTGTCTCGTTTGTATCTATAGTTTTGTTTGCATAACCTGCGGTTACAAACAAACTAACTATCAGGGAAAATTGCGTTATAAATTTTTTCATAGTCACTCTCTTCATTTAGTAGTTCAAACTCCTTTGTTATCATATCGTAGTTAAATAGCGAACCCGTTTCGATGATATAATGCCAGCCGTAAATTCTTATCTTTCCTAGCTTAACACCCTCTTTTACACCTGGATAAGTAAGTAAGTTATCTATTGAGTTTATCACGTTAAATCTCTCAACAAACCATGACTTTTTATGAAAATGGTCCAAGTTTAAAGCATCAACTTGGGCTTTAACTTTTTCCATATTTTTAAGCCAGTTTTTAACGTTTGGAAGTCTAGAAAGCTGTTCTTCAGTGTAGTAAAGTGCTTCACAACCACCACAATTACTGTGTCCACAGATGATAATATCTTTGATATTTAGGCTATAAAGTGCGTATTCTATCGCAGAAGTTGCGGCTAAATACTCACTACTTATCCTATACTCAGGGACGATATTTGCGATATTTCTTACTACAAACATCTCACCTGGCTTGGTGTTTGTTATCAAATTTGGCACAACTCTTGAGTCAGAACACCCTATAAATAGAGTATGTGGCTTTTGATCGTCCTTTAGCGTCTCAAATAGCTCCGCATTTTCTAAAAAATAGTTCTCCATAAAAGCAATACCGCCTTTTATGGCGTTATTATCGGCACTATTTTCTTCTGTTTTTATCTCGTTGGTATTCAAAATTTAACCTTTTTAAAAAATTGAAGCTAGTATTATATCAGCTTATGTAAAACAGATTATTAAAAAAACCTAAAAGAGTTATAGATTTAACCTATGTTTACTACTTTTTGGTTAGAATGTATCAAAAATTTAAAAAGGAGAAAATATGAGTTTATACGATAGAGACTATGCAGCTTCTTCTAGAGACGTTGCACAGGAGCAAGCGTTTCAAGGAAGAGTTAGTACTTTTATAAAAGATACTTACAAGCTAATAGCAGCTTCTTTAATAGCAGCTGTTGCGGGTGCATATATAGGTATGCAAGGAGTTTTGCCTTTCTATAACGGACTTTTGTTTTTGGTTATTGAGCTGGCTCTGCTTTTTGGTATGAGTTTTGCAGATAGAGCTGGAAAAGCTGGTTTAGCTTTAATTTTAATGTTTGCATTTACATTTGTTACGGGACTATTTTTAGGACCTGTTTTAGCTATGTATGTAGGTGCTGGTGCGGGGCATGTAGTAACTCAGGCGTTTGTTATGACGGCGATTACATTTGGAGTTTTAACTCTTTATGCTATGAACTCAAAAGCTGACTTTAGCTCATGGAGCAAGCCACTATTTTTTGTTTTAATCGGCGTAGTGATTGCAGGTCTTTTAAATGCGTTTTTATTTAAAAGCACAATGGGTTCACTTCTGATTTCATCTGTAAGTGCGTTTTTATTTAGTGCATATATTCTTTTTGATACTCAAAACATCATAAAAGGAAGATACGACTCACCTATCATGGCAGCAGTTGGAATGTACTTAAATATCCTAAATCTATTTGTTTCACTACTAAATATTTTAGGAATCACAAATCAAGACTAAAATTTACCGCGTAATTGATGCGAATTTAAATAGATACAAAGAGGGTATTAGAGTTGTTGAGGACATACAAAGATATGTTTTTGATAATTTAGAGCTCTCTTTAAAACTTAAAAACTTACGCCACAGAGCAAATTTAAGCATCCAAAAAGAGATGCTTAAATTTCGCGACTCCACAAACGATGTTCTTCGCCCTACTCTAAATTTAGAGCTTGAAAGAGAAAGCTTAGATGACATAATAACTGCAAATTTAAAAAGGGCTCAAGAGAGTTCTAGAGTGCTTGAGGAGTGTTTTAAACTCATAGATATAGAAATTTCAGAAAACTTCAAAGACGCAAGATATCAGCTTTATGAAATAGAAAAAGAGATTTAACTAAAAATTTATATTTTTTTTAGTATAATCATAGGTTTAAAAATAAAGGATTTAATTTGACAAGTATTTTATTAACTTTACAATTTGTGCTAACTGTGCTTTTGGTTATAGCAGTACTTATGCAAAAAAGTGCGTCAATGGGCTTTGGCGTTTATAGTGGAAGTAATGAGAGTCTATTTGGTGCTAAAGGTGCGAGTGGATTTTTAGCAAAAACAACTGCGATTTTGGGGATAGCTTTTGTTATAAATACTTTAGCTCTTGGATATAGCTACCAAAAAACTGCTACAAAATCAGTTGTTGATAGTATCGATACTAAAACTATAGAAATTCCAGCTTCAACTGTTCCAACAGTTCCAGCAACAACGGCTCCAGCAGCTCCAACTACAAATAAATAATAAGGAAAACTATGCTAGAAAATATCTATAAACAACAAAAAGAGAACTCAGACAAGGCAATAGAGTTTTTAAAGAAAGACTTTACAACTTTAAGAACAGGAAAAGTAAGTGTAAATATCCTAGATAACGTTATGGTTGACTACTACGGAACTCTAACACCACTTAACCAAGTAGCGACTGTTTTAGCAACTGATGCGATGACTATCACTATCAGCCCGTGGGAAAAACCGATGTTAAAAACAATCGAAAGTGCAATCGCAGCTGCAAATATCGGCGTAAACCCAAACAACGACGGCGAAGCGGTGAAGCTATTTTTCCCTCCAATGACTGTTGAGCAAAGACAAGAAAACGTTAAAAAGTCAAAAGCTATGGGTGAAAAAGCTAAAGTTGGTATCAGAAACGCTAGAAAAGAAGCAAATGACGAAATCAAAAAAATAGAAAAAGAAATTTCAGAAGATGAAGTTAAAAGAGCTCACGACGAAGTTCAAAAAATCACTGATAACTACAACGAGCTAGTAGATGACATCTTAAAGAAAAAAGAAGCTGAGCTTCTAAAAGTATAATGGCGAAACAAAAAGGCGTTATCGCCCCTATTTCATCAAGGATAAAAGCTTTTATCCTTGATATCTTTCTACTGGCTATGCCACTTCTTTACTTCACAACCTATGTAGTTCTTGGCACAAAAGAAGAGTTTCAAAGCAACCAACTAGCTGTTTTTATAGTGTGGATAGTTTATGGTATCATCACAACTCTATTTTTTGTAAAATCTGCCCAAACCCCAGGATACCGCTCACAAAATATCTATCTTATAGATTTAAAAACTGGTAAAAAAGCTAAATTTGAAAAAGTTTTTTTAAGATATATCCTTTTTATACTAGGCTCAACTTTTATAGTTGGCGTAGTTATGTGCTTTTTTAGAAAAGACAAACTAAATTTGCACGACTTTATAACTGGAACTGCCCCGCTCCTTAAAACAAACGGCTAAATTTGTGACAAAATAGTTACATCTGTTATTAAATTCATAACTTTTTATTTAAATTTAAGTATTATACTTCTGCAAAATAAAATTTAAGGAGAAAAAATGGCAACTGTAACGGTTGGTGGAAATGTAGCAAATTTAGCTGGAAAAGAGCTAAACGTAGGAGACGCGGCTCCTGTAGTTGAAGTGGTGGCAAGAGATTTATCAGTTATAAAAGTTGGTGGAGCAAGTGATAAAATTCAAATCATCGCAAGTGTTCCTTCACTTGACACTCCAGTTTGCGAAACCGAAACGATGAAATTTAACCAAAGCATCGCAGGTAAAACAAATGTAACTCTAACTGTCATCTCAATGGATTTACCTTTTGCGGCGGAGAGATTTTGCTCAGCAAATAACGTAGAAAACGTAAAAGTTGCAAGTGATTTTAGAAATAAAGAGTTCGCTAATGCGTATGGTGTTTTGATAAATGACGGTGCACTTCAAGGCTTAACAGCAAGAGCGATTTTTGTAGTTGATAAAGATGGCACAATCATCTACAAAGAAATCGTCAAAGAAGTAACAACTGAACCAAACTATGAAGCATTAGCAGCAGCTATGGGTGAAAAAGGTTGCTCAGCAAGTGGCTGTTCTGTTTAATAACTAAAAAAGGGGAATCCTCCTCCCCTTTTTCTTTTTATACTTCTATAAATACACACTCTACTCGGCACTGCGAACCTATAAAAACTCTCCATATCATCGCTCTAGGGTGGATGAAGCCCAGCATGTTAATCACACTCTCTATCCGTCACCTTGAGCTTGTAAAACAAACGAAGCATCCAAACTCTCTACCCGTCATTGCGAGATTTACGTAGAAAATCGTGGCGTCTGCAGCGAAGCGTCTCGGCAGTTACGAGCGTAGCGAAGTAAAATCTATATGTTAAACTAGAATTTGATTAAAAACCAAATTTATAAAATAAATCTAAAAACCTAAATTCACTAAAAGCACTAAAGTAGTCATTGTAAGGCGATGAAATCGCCGTGGCAATCCATCAAATAAAGCTTGATGGATTTATAAGATTTCTACTTGAATGAATTTTGACTTTAAATTTATAAAAAAAAGAATCTTTAAATTTAACTAAAATTTTATCTTAAAAGCTCAGACAAAAAACACCTTAACTCTAATAAAACCTTTATCCAAATGGATTGCCACGCTTGCTAACGCAAGCTCGCAATGACGGGTGGAGAGTGTGAGAGTGAAATTTTCAAATTATCGCTATAGAATTAAAACTAAATTACCCTACTTTCGTGACAACTAAAAAATTTGATATAATGCACTCTAAAAATCAAAGGATTTTTATGAAACATCATGATAAAAAGATAAATAAAACTCTTGCAAGGTCTATCTTTGAGTAACTATTTAGTTGGAGTTTTATTCACCCTTTTTAGTGCGATATTTTGGGGAGTTTCTGCTACTGCTGGGCAGTATCTTTTTGAGTATAAAAATATAGAGCCCGAGTGGCTTGTGACTGTTAGGCTTATTTTTAGCGGGATGGTTTTGTTTCTGCTAGCTTTTAGAGATAAAAAAGAGAGAGTTTTTCTAATTTTTTCTAATAAATTTGACACCCTAACCCTGCTTTTTTACTCAATTATCGGGCTTTTTCTCTGCCAGTACACTTACTATCTCACTATTGATTTAAGTAACGCCGCCATCGCAACTATCCTTCAGTACACTGCCCCTGCTTTTATAGTTTTGTATATCGCGTTTAGGGAGAAAAAAGCACCGACAAAAGTGGAAATTTTAGCTCTTGTTTTGGTTATGGGCGGGGCTTTTATACTAGCGACTCATTTTAAGTTAAGCTCACTTTCCATTCCTTTGATGGCTTTGGTTTTTGGGCTGATTTCGGCACTTTGCATCGTAGTATATAGCATCTCGCCACTTAAAATAAACAAAAGATATGGAATTTTAACCTGCCTTAGTTTAGGACTTTTGATTGCTGGGGTGCTGTCGTTTTTTGTAAATACATTTTGGAAGTATAACGGCATAGATGACTTTTCAGGGCTTTTTGCTGTTTTTTGCGTAGTGTTTTTTGGAACGATTTTGTCATTTAGCTTTTATATGAAAGGCTTAAGCATTTTAGGACCGACTAAAACTAGTCTAATCGCCGCAGTTGAGCCAGTTGCGGCAGCTTTGTTTATCTATATTTTCCTAGGTGAGAGATATGTGTTTTTGGATTATGTAGGGTTTTTTATGATACTAAGTGCTACTTTTGTTTTGATGAAAAAGGGTTAAATTTAACCCTTTTGTTTATAAGTTTGAGATAAATTCTTTGTAGTTTTTAGCTAGTTGTGTTATATCTTCATCGCTTTTTGCGAAAATTCCATCGCCTACAAAAATATCGCCCATTTTCATAGAGCAAAACTTACTCATCCCATAAAGTGGCTTTAAAATAGCTTTTAAATTCTCAAGTCCATCAGATGCATCTTTGCCGTATTTTTCTAACCCACTTCCAAGGGTTGTGGCTATATGGAAATTTTTATTTTCAAGTGCTTTACCTGTACTTCCATGTGCAAATCCGTAAGTAAAAACTGCGTCTTGATAAGCCTTTAACATCGGCGGCATACTATACCAAAACAGTGGGAACTGAAACACTATATTTTGAGCTTTTGTTAAAAGTTCTTGCTCTTTTTTAACATCAATAGCTAAAATATCTGAGCCATAAATTTCATCTAGCAGTCTAAACTCAACGCCCTCAAGCCCACTTACAGCCTCTCTCATAGCCTTGTTTGCACGTGATTTATCAAAATACTGATGAGCTGAAATAATTAAAGTTTTCATAATTTTCTCCCTAATATAAATTTAGGATATTTTATATCTTATTTTTAAATAAAAGATATAAATTCGGGTATTAGACAGGAGTTATTAGGATTATTTTTTATATTGTATCTGATAGAAATTTGAATTGTTAAAATTTAAAGTTTTTAAAATCTACCTCATCAGCGTCTAAGGCTTCTATGCCTTGCTCTTTTAAAGCTTTTGCGAAAGCTCCACTTTCATTTATGAGTTTTTTACTAAATGTTCCATCATAGTTTTGCCTAACCCCACAACTTGGGCTTCGTGGCTGAAGTATAGCTAACTCTACCCTATTTTCAACTGCTAACTTTAGGGCTTTTTTAACTCCCTCTAGCAGTTCATCATGCACATCTTTGCCATCTTTGGTTTTAGCTCTTCGCTCGCCGCCCACATCAACTAGCTCAATAGCAGGTCTTGGAACTCCAAAACCTGCCAAAACTTCAGGGCAAACGGGGATAACTTCTTTGACATCTAAACTATTTTGTAGCCATTTAACAAGCTCTAAATTTAGGTTATTTCCACCGCTATATTTGCAGTTTTCGCCAAGCAAACAAGCACTTACTAAAACTTTCAAGTTTTACCTTTTTACTTTAAATTTGAGATAATATCTTAATCATTATTTTATAAATTTACACTATGTTCCACGCACCACTGTTTATAGTGATAAAATTTGGTAATTTTTCATCGCTTTTGTTATGTTTTAAAATTTGTTTTGTCGCTCGTCTATCTCTTCTAATGCGAGATTTTTTAACAAATTTCGCCGCCTCTTTTCCACCGCAAACAATACTTTTTGCATAAGCAAAACTAGGTGATTTCATCGCAATTCCTTTTAAAATATAAATGATGAATTTTACTATTTTAAGCTTTTTTCTATCTCAAAATCTATGTAAAATTTACCATTTTTGTCTGTTTGAATATTTTTAAAATTTTTATGATAGTTTTATATTGTTACATTTTTTTCTTTTTCGTTAATGCTATAATAGGACTCATTACTATCAAAATTTGAATTTTTTATTTTAAAGTTATCAAAATTTTCCATTGTTGTATTAAATTCATTTTTAGGTAAATATGCTCTAAATTTATATCTATCTTTTTCTTCAGCTATTATGAAAAGATTATTTATTGCTGTATAGATTGTAGAGTTTATATCATTATCTATACAAGTCATATGGTACTCTTTAAAGCAGATTGGTAAATTTAAAATAGATTTTTTAATGGTTTCTGTTTTGATAGTAAAATCTTCATAATAATTTGCCATATTAAGCATTTTTACAAAAGCTGGACTTAATAAAGGTATAGAAAATAACGCAAAAATGGTAGAAAAGACAAAAATAAATTTATACTGAAATTTATTAACAAAAGAAACAAATCTTATAACGATATACAATAAATATGCGTATAATAACATAAAAAAATTGATGTCTTTGTATCTTATATAAACTGTCATTATAAATAAAAAATCAATAAGCAAAAATATAAAAAAACAAACAAAAACAGAATCTGTAAGATTTTTACTAGAAAATATATAAATTACAAAATACAAAAGCAATATACAAAGATATATAATGATAGCTATATGAATATATGGATACAAGTATGAATTTGCAAAATCTGCTAATGGCTTTGACAATTCTGCAAATGGTATAATTAAAATTAAAAAAAGACATATTTGTGAAAAAGAAAAAAGTTTGCTTAGTATATAATTATATTTTATATGATAAGTTTTAAATATATAATAACTTGATAATAGCATACTAAAAATAATAAAAAGGAGAATAAGCACTCCTAAAATACCAGCCAGCAATAGTTGTTCTCTCTGTATTGTTGGTACAGTATTTACTTTAAAGATAAAATATGAAGAACATATAAGCCATCCAATCATAACTAAAAAAGTAATAAGCAGTGTTATGTTTCTTAAGATATGTTTACTCATGCTAAATAAATCATAATATATAGAGTTTTGCATGTGCCTTGCAAAGTGTTCTAGGGTATTTGCGTCTTTTATATAATATTTAGAATAAATCAAACTTTCATTCTCTAAAAATTTAGCATTCAAAAGCCTTTTTTGATTAAGATTTATACTATTTATGTGTTTTCTAATCAAATCTTTTTGATTTTTTAAATTTTTAAGTATTTTTATGTGATTGTTTATACGTGTTTTTATGAAATTTTTATTTATAGAATAAATTTGATTTGTTTTTAAATAAACTAAATTTTCATCTATCTCTTTTAAATAATTTTTTGAAATTTCTGATAAAAATTTATAATTATCTTCGGTTCTTAAATTTATAATATAAGTTATAATTTTGCTGACATTTTCGTTCTTGTGGCAATATTTTACAAAATTACTTAGTATAAATTTCTCTATATTAGATATTTTTAAATTCTCTAAATTAGCAAAAGACCTATGTATTCGCCACACACAAGTCTTTTGTTTTTTAAAATTTATATTTGAAAGTTCATTTATTTCAAGCTCTATCTGCTCTAAGTCTTTATAAGAAAAATCACCTTCAAACATCTACGCTTCCAAAATCGCTCCGCTACTAGCATTTGTAACTAACTTTTGATACTGTCTTAGCCATCTACTAGTTACTTCTTTACCTTGATATTTCCACTCAGCTTTTCTTTTTGCCACTTCTTCGTCGCTTAGGCGAACATTTATAGAATAGTTATCAACGTCTATATCTATTATATCGCCATCTTTTAGTAGTCCTATCATTCCGCCCTCAGCTGCTTCTGGACTAACGTGACCGATTGAAAGCCCTCTAGTTGCACCACTGAAACGCCCGTCCGTGATAAGTGCTACGTCCGCTCCAAGCCCACGACCTACGATTAGCGAAGTTGGAGTTAGCATCTCTTGCATACCTGGTCCACCTTTTGGACCTTCATATCTTAGAACGACAACGTCACCTTTTTGAACCTTGCCAGTTGAAATTCCCTTAATCGCCTCTTCTTGTGAGTTAAAGCAAACCGCTTTTCCGCTAAATTTCCTATCTCCGATGATCCCAGCTGCTTTTATAACACACCCCTGCTCTGCTAAGTTTCCAAACAAAATCGCTAAGCCCCCAACATGTGAGAACGGCTTATCAATACTTTTAATAACTTCATAGTCTTTTACCTCGTGTTCTGCGACTAGCTCTTTCATGCTTTTGCCAGTTACGGTTAGGTTCTCAAGTTCTAGGAAACCATTATCTCTTTTTGAAATTTCATTTAGTATCGCTAGGATGCCCCCTGCTCTTGCCACGTCCTCCATATGAACGCTTGGCAAACTTGGTGCAACTTTTGCCACGTGAGCGATGTTTTTACTGATGTCATTTAGCTCTTTTATATCAAGTGGCGCGTCTGCTTCACGGCTGATTGCTAGCATGTGAAGGATGGTGTTTGAGCTTCCACCCATCGCCATATCGCAAACCATCGCGTTTCGGACTGCTTTTTTGTTGATGATATTTTTGATTTTATATCTCTCATCAAGTGCGATTTCGCAAATCCTTCTAGCCGCCGCTCTTGCTAACTCCTCTCTTTCAGGTGTAAGAGCTAAAATCGTGCCATTTCCTGGAAGTGCCACGCCTAGAGCTTCACAAAGTGAGTTCATAGAGTTTGCTGTAAACATACCGCTACAGCTTCCACCACTTGGGCATGCTTCACACTCTATCATCTTTAGTTTTTTCTCATCAATTTTGCCTACTTCATACGCCCCAACGCCCTCAAACACGCTGTTTAGATCAAGTGCTTCGCCGCTGTCTCTGTCAACTCCAGCTTTCATAGGTCCACCACTTACAAAAACAGTTGGAACGTTTACACGTAATGCTCCCATTAGCATACCAGGGACGATTTTATCGCAGTTTGGGATACAAATAAGTGCGTCAAGTGCGTGAGCGTTCATCACAGTTTCAACTGAGTTTGCGATGATTTCACGGCTTGGCAAACTATAAAGCATACCCTCATGCCCCATCGCTATACCATCATCCACGCCGATGCAGTTAAACTCAAAAGGCACACAGCCGTTTTTGCGAATTTCATCTTTGATGATTTCAGCAAATTTATCTAAGAAAAAATGCCCCGGAATTATCTCTATGAAGCTATTTGCAACGCCGATAAATGGCTTATCAAAGTCCTCATCTTTAAGCCCTGTAGCTCTTAAAAGTGAGCGGTGTGGTGCTCTTGTGTAGCCCTTTTTTATGATATCACTTCTCATATCTGTCCTTTTTATTGAAATTTAGTTATTTTAACATAAATTTAGAATTTTAAATTGAAAAACTATATAATATCACTTTAATTTTAAAGGGAAATTTATGAAAATAGGGGTCGTTCTCTCAGGTGGCGGGGCTAAAGGGGCATATCAAGTTGGGTTTTTAAAAGCACTTGAGTTTTTAGGCATCAAAATAGACGCCATCTCGGGCACAAGCATCGGGGCGTTAAACGCTGCTTTTTATCTCTCATCAAATACCGCTTTGATGGAAAAAATTTGGCGTGATGAGATAAATGTCCTAGGCACAAACCGCGACCTTATAAACAGACTTTTAGATATCACGACTCACAAGCTTAAAACCGGCGAAAAGCTCAAAGTTACCGTTCCAAAATACTTAAAAACTCTAAATGAAGATAGCATTTTTGATAGTAAAAATGTTGAGAGTTTTATAAAAACTTATGTTGATTCTAAAAAGCTCATTGATTCCATTCCTTTTTATATCGGCGTAACTAAAAGTTATGGAAATTTTATGGATACATTTCGCTTTATCGTCTCAAATTTCAAAGAGTTAAATATAGATAGATACCTAAAAATCAACTCTATAAATGAAGATGAAATTTACAAAGTCCTGCTTGCAAGTGCCTCTATCCCGCTAGTTTATGGTGGTGTGAATGTCGGTGGCAAAAGACTAACCGATGGCGGGATAAGTGACGCGGGAAATGTCCCTATAAAGCCACTTTTAGAGCAGTGTGATAAAATCATAGTTTGTAAACTAAATAACCAAGAACTTCCTATAAAATCAGATAAAATTATAGAAGTTAAGCCTTCGCCTGAAATTTTTAGTAGCTTTTTTCCAAAAGATATACTCTCTTTTAATGATGAGAAAAAGATAGATTTGTGGATAAAAAGGGGCTATACTGACACTTTAGAGACTATGATTTTAAATAAATTTAGTTAAATTTACCTCTATCATCACTGCAAGTTTGTAAAACAAACAAAGCAATCTAGACTTTAAATTTAATAACACATTAGAAGCAAATTTTAAAAACCTAAAACCTAAAATTTGCTAAATTTAACTCTGAAATTTAAAAAACTAGGTTATTTCCTCTAAATCTTCACAATGACGAGATGACTAGTTTGTAACGCCATCTTGCAATAGCAAAAAAACAAAATCACTCAAATTTCTTTAAGTTTTTATTAAGAAAAAATGTTTCCTAAATGTTTCCAAGTTATTTTATACTAACTCTCTCAACTTTAAATTCAGAATCTACAAAAAGGAGAAAAGATGTTTAAATCAGATATTTTAAAGAAACTTAGTGTTTGCGTGGCACTTGCAAGTGCTGTGATGCTTGGTGCAAACGATATAAAAGCTCTTGAAGATGCAGCTAGAGCAGAGGGTCAAGTAAACTCAGTTGGTATGCCAGATACTTGGGCTAACTGGAAAGATACATGGGAAGACTTAAACAAAATTTACGGTCTAAAACACATCGATACAGATATGAGTTCAGCTCAAGAGATTGCTAAATTTCACGCTGAAAAAGAAAACGCAACAGCAGATATCGGCGACGTTGGAGCAAGTTTTGGTGATATCGCGATTAAAAGAGGGGTAACTGAGCCGTTTAAAACAAGTTACTGGGATCAAGTTCCTGAGTGGGCAAAAGATAAAGATGGTCACTGGTTACTAGCTTATACTGGAACAATCGCATTTATCATAAATAATGATGTTGTAAAAGAGCAACCAAAAAGCTGGGCTGATCTTTTAAATGGTAAATATAAAATCACAATCGGCGACGTTAGTGCAGCAGCTCAAGCAGTAAATGCTGTTTTAGCAGCAAACTATGCTTTAGGCGGAGATGAGAGCGACTTAACACCAGCACTAAAATTCTTCGCAAAGTTAGCAGAAGAGGGCAGACTATCTATGGTTGACCCAAGTATCGCAAACTTAGAAAAAGGCGAGGTTGAAGTAGGGGTTGTTTGGGACTTTAACGGACTAAACTACAGAGATAGAGTAGGTAAAGACCGCTATACTGTTCTAATCCCAAGTGATGGAAGCGTTATAAGCGGATATACAACTATCATCAACAAATACGCAAAAAACATGAACGCAGCTAAACTAACTCGTGAGTATATCTTAAGTGATGCTGGACAGATAAATTTAGCAAAAGGCTATGCAAGACCTATTAGAGCGGACTTTATCGAACTACCTGAGGATGTAAAAGCAAAACTTATCCCAAGCGAGCAGTATGTAAACGCAAGACCGATAGCAAATATGGAAGCTTGGGAAAAATCAAGTAGAGAACTTCCACAACTTTGGCAAGAGGAAGTTATCTCAAATATGAGATAAGAGTTGTATGAGTAAAGTTATTTTAGTAGTTTTAGATGGACTTTCATATAGTGCTTCAAAGGAGTGTATGGGGTTCTTAACTGCTCTCATAAATGAGAAAAAAGGGAAGCTCTATAAGGTAACTTCGGAGCTTCCTAGCATTTCTCGTCCACTTTATGAGTGCATTTTAACAGGCGTTAAGCCAGTACATAGCGGAATTGTCCATAACTCTCAAAATTTCATGAGCAAGAACCGCTCTATTTTTCACTATGCAAAAGATGCAGGACTAAAAGCTGGTGCTGCGGCTTACTACTGGGTAAGTGAACTCTATAACCGCTCACCTTTTGATATAAATTTTGACCGCCACGTTGAAGATACAAGCCTAACTATACCTTACGCTTCTTTTTACTATGACGATAGTTATCCAGATAGTCATCTTTTTAGTGACGCTGAGAGTTTGAGGGTTAAATTTAACCTTGATTTTCTGCTAATTCATCCGATGAACATAGACGATGCTGGACATAAATTTGGACATGACTCAAAAGAGTATAGAAACAAAGCTAGGATTGCGGATGGAATTTTGTCTCTATATCTTCAAAAATGGTTAGATGAAGGATATAGCGTCATAGTTACAAGTGATCATGGGATGAATGACGACCACTCTCACGGCGGAGTTTTGGAGTGTGAAGTGGAAGTTCCGCTTTATCTCTTTGGAGATGCGTTTAGCTTTGAAGAGTGTGAGGTAAAGCAGACTGAAATTTGCGGAACTATATGTGAAATTTTAGATATAAAACATGATAAAGAGATAAACAAATCTCTACTAAAGGAGATAAAATGAGTGAAAAAAAGATAGCATTTCTTTGTATACTGCCATTTTTCATTATATTTTTTATGTTTCAAATTCTACCATTTATCTGGATAGCGATAAATAGCTTTTATGTAGAGGATGTTGGTTTTGGGTTAGGGAATTTTGAAAGAGTGCTAAACTCTAAATTTTATAAAAGATCTTTTGCTCTTTCGTTTGAGATAAGTTTGATTTCAAGCTTGGCATCTCTTATAATCGCACTTTTTGGAAGCTACTCTATTTATAGGTTAAGTCCTTCAAAACTCTCATCGTTTTTTCTCTCATTTAACACGATGATAAGCAACTTCTCAGGTGTTCCACTAGCTTTTGCTTTTATCATCTTACTTGGTTCACAAGGGGTTATAAATATCCTTTTAAGAAGCTTTTTTGGAGTTGATGCGGAAATTAACATCTACTCAACTTTTGGGATAAATTTGATCTATATCTATTTTCAAATTCCACTTGCTATGCTTCTGCTTTTCCCTGCTTTTAAAGTTCTTGATGAAAAGGTTCAAGAAGCTAACGCCATACTTGGAGCAAAGAAAAGCTACTACTGGCTAAGAGTTGGAGTCCCACTTCTTCTGCCTGCTATACTTGGTGTTTTTGTGATACTTTTTGCAAATGCTATGGGAGCGTATGCGACGGTTTATGCACTAACTAGTGGAAACTTTAACGTTGTCCCTGTCAGAATTGGCTCGCTAATAGCAGGAGATGTTACGTTAAATCCTTACTTGGCTAGTGCTTTAGCGATGTTTTTAGTTCTAATCATGGCGGTTGTAGCACTGATTTCAAATTTCATCTCTAAAAAATATAATTATAAGGCTATAAAATGAGTAAATTTGAAAAACTTTATCACTATATAGTTGTGGGAATTTTATTTATCATTTTCTTAATGCCACTTGGAGTTACATTTCTTTACTCTATTTCTAGTTCATGGGGAGCGACTCTGCTTCCTGATGGGCTAAGTCTTAAGTGGTATAGTGATCTTTTTAGCGATGTTAGGTTTTATAAAGCACTTTTTAACTCTCTAATAGTTTGTGTAAGTGCTCTAGTACTAGCTATAACTCTGACTTTTATAGTAGTTTTTTGTGCAAATTACTATTTCCCTTGGTTAAAGTCGGTTATGAACTTAGTAGTTATCGCACCTTTTGCTATACCGCCGATTGTCTCATCTGTAGGGTTACTTCAAATTTATGCAACCACGATAGGTGGAACGCCGTATATTTTGATAGGCTCATACTTTTGTATGGTGCTACCATTTATCTATAGAAGTATTGATAATGCGATGAGTGGGGTAAATTTAAACGAGCTTCTTATGAGTAACAAAATGCTTGGTGGAAGCACGATAGGGGCTATCATAAAGCTAGTTGTACCAAACGTTAAAAGTGGTATTTTAGTGGCACTCTTTTTATCTTTTTCATTTCTTTTAGGGGAGTTTTTGTTTGCAAATATCTTAGTTGGAACTAGGTTTGAGACTCTTCAAGTTTATATTTATAACATGAAAGAAAAAAGTGGGCATTACACAAGTGCGATGGTTATCGCTTATTTTGCAATTATATTCTTAGCTACTTTGATAGCTGGGATGTTATCATCTAAAAAGGAAGAGTAGTGGCGTATTTAGAGATTGAAAATTTAAAAAAATCATATGGAAAAACTTTAGTTTTCAAAGATATTAATTTTAAAGCTAAAAGAGGTGAGTTTGTAACTCTGCTAGGACCAAGTGGGTGTGGTAAATCAACACTTTTAAGATGTATCTCTGGACTTAGTAGTGTAGATGATGGGAAAATCATCCTAAATGATAAAGACATCACCAAAACCCCAGCTCAAAAGAGAAATATGGGGATGGTTTTTCAAAACTACGCTCTTTTTCCAAATTTAACTGTTTTTGAAAATGTCGCTTATGGACTTAAAATTAAAAAAGTTAAAAAAGCAAAAATTAATAAAGATGTAAAAGAGATGCTAGAACTTGTTGAACTTAGTGAGTTTGCTAAGAAATATCCACACCATTTAAGTGGTGGACAGATGCAAAGAGTTGCTCTTGCTAGGTCTTTAGTGGTAAAACCTGACCTGCTTTTGCTTGATGAGCCGCTTTCTGCCCTTGATGCTAAGATAAGAAAGCATTTAAGAGAGCAAATCAGAGCTATCCAAAAAGAGCTAAATTTAACAACTATCTTTGTAACTCACGACCAAGAAGAAGCGTTAGCGATGAGCGATAGAATAATCCTTATGCAAAAAGGCAAAATCGCTCAAAACTCAACCTCAAGCGAGCTTTATCTAAATCCAGCTTCTAAATTTGTAGCCTCTTTTATAGGAAACTACAACATCTTAGACGCAAAAAGCCTAAACAGGATAGTAACTAACAACTTCAAAGGCGAAGTAGCTATCCGCCCAGAAACTATTATACTAGTAAAACACAAAGGCACAAGAGCTATCATAAAAGAGCGAACCCTTCTTGGAAATATCATAAGATATAGCGTTGAAGTTTCAGGAGTTGAGCTAAAAGTTGATACTCTAAACTACTCAGCCGATAGCTTTTATGAAGTAGGCGATGAAATCGGCGTTGAGATAAACTTAGATATGGTTAAAGAGCTTGATAAAGATGAAGTTAAAGAGCTTAAAAAAGAGAGTTTAGAGAGTTAAAATCTACAAATTTCACATAGTTTTAAAGACTAAATTTTAAAATTTAGTCTTTAAATTTTACTTATACTTTAATACTTTTAGTTTAATCCAATTTTGATATAATACCCTTTTAAATTTAAGGATTTTATGTGATATTTGAGCCGATTTGGACGGTGTTTTTTGTTCTATTTGCTGGATATATGGCTAAGGTTTTAAAGATTATGAAAGCTGAGGATAACAAGTATCTTTTAGACTTTGTTATCTACTTCGCACTTCCAAGCCTTATATTTAGCTCTATTTACTATCTTGATTTTAAGTTAAACTTAGTAGTTATAACTCTTCTTGGGGGATTTTCAACTCTTTTTGCTGGATATATCGCGAGTCTAGTTGGTAAGTTTCTAAATTTCTCACAAAAAACCAGAGCTTCTATGTTTATAATGGCTGGTTTTGGAAACACATTGTTCGTTGGGATTCCCGTTATCACCGGTGTTTTAGGGGATGAATATCTTGGTAAAATCATCATCTACGACGCTTTTACAGGTGGGTCTTTAATCTCACTTGTAGCACCTTTTGTCCTAAAACAAAATGAGAGTTTTAAAAAAACTCTTAAAAATGTCTTTACATTTCCACCACTTTTAGCTTTGTTTTTAGCTCTTGTTTGTAAGCTTATAACCATTCCAGAGTTTATGTTTAAACCGCTAAATTTGCTTGGTAGTGCGACCATCTCAGTTGCACTTTTTTCCATGGGTTTAAAACTAAGTTTTGATGCTATAAAAAATAGTTATAAACCAACCGCCATAGTCTTGTTTTGCAAAATGATTTTATCGCCAGCGATTTTGGTTCTACTGCTTCAAATTTTTGCTATCCAAATGGACGGCGATGCGTTAGTGGGAATTTTCCAAGCTTCAATGCCACCTATGGTAGTTGCTGCTGCTCTTGTGATAAGGGCAGGCTATGACTCAGACTTAGCAACTAGTTCAGTTGCTTTTGGGCTTTTGGGTTGTTTGATAACGGTGCCATTTTTATCTTATATCCTTTTAAGTTAATTTTTAAATTTATACAAACGTTATCAATTATCAGATATAATTAACTCATCTACATTAAATTTATAAAACCTAAATTTAAGGAGGATTTTATGAAACTCAAACACTTACTAGTTGCTACTTTAGCTACATTTTGCTTATCAAACCTAGTCGCCGCTGAGCTTTATGTTTCCAAAGAAACAGGAAAAAACTCAAACGCTGGAACAAAAGAAGCCCCTTTTAAAAACCTACAAAAAGCCCTTGATAAAGCCGCTGCTGGCGACGTTATCTATGTCGCAGCTGGGAATTATTTTGGTCTGATGGACAAAGGCTATCTAGAGATGAAAAAGCCTGTTAAGCTTTATGGAGGATACACTACAGACTTTTCAGCTAGAGATATTTTAGAAAACAGAACTTTGATTATGCCTCCGCATACTTCAAACGGGACTTCAAGCAACAATGCTCTTCTTAATATCTACCCTACAGAAGCTGGAGATATCGTAGTGGATGGATTTATCTTTGATAAAGGTGAGTCAAACGGCTATCACGCAACTGAAGGTAAGCCTGAAGGTGTGGAAACTGGGATGCTAATACATCCACCAACAAGAGGTGCAAACAACATCCTAACGGTTGTAAATCCTCATATAAAAGGCACTATTCCAAAAGGAACTGTGCTTGTCCAAAATAACGTTTTTTTAAACGGCTCACACTACGCTATCCAAGCTGATATAAAAGAGGGTAAATTTAGTGTTTTAAATAACGTCTTTGTTGCAAACACAATGGCAGCCGCTGAAATCAGAGGAGCTAGTGCAAAAGCCCATGACTCAAGCCTTGAGTTTGCTTATAACACTATACTTTTTACTTGGTCTAGAACAAAAGCTAATGAAGATATGGGTTATGGTGTAAGAGCTATGACTAGGATAGATACAAATATCCACAACAACCTAATAGGATGCTCAAGTTTTGCAGGGATTGATAGAACTAGAATAGACTCGGATTTAAAGATGGAAGGTGATAGAGTTATCAACATAGACAACAACAGATTTTTCGCAAACAAACAAGCCGATATGGCTCTACCAAGTGGTGGTGGGAAATTTTTAAGAATTTATGCTGAGATGATGGAAGATGCTGAAGGCGTTACAAGTGTGGAAAATAACGCTGAGTTAGAGGATGTCGAAGCACTTAAAAATGTCATAAATCAAGCATATTTAACAGGGTTTTTAAACGCAGTCTATACAGAAACAACTGACTATGACCCAAACTCTCCAGCAAACCAAATCCGCTCTATGTTTGGTCTAAATCAAGTTGGAACTATGCAGTCATCTGCTTCAATGTTTGCTAATCGCTACCCACAAGATGATGCTTTAAAGCTTTTTGGAGTAGTTGAAGATATCGGTGCACAAGCTATCAACTACGATACAGAACCAGCAAATTAACCAAATTTAGGCGATTTCTCGCCTAAATTTAAACTCTACTATATTACTTTTCAAACTTTTTTATTTTCTTATAAAAATTTGTTAAAAATTCATTTAAATTTATATCTTTCTATAGTATAATGACCTTGATAAGGTACAGCAATTTTTTAAAATTTAACTTAAGGAGGAAGTCATGAAGACCAAATCTAATACAATAAGTTGCTTTAGTAAAAAGCCTTTGGTCATTAGTATTATAGCTAGTGCATTTATCTTATCAGCAAATGCTGGTGAGGTCATAAATTGGACGGACAGTAGTGATCTATCTACGCTTCAAAAAATTGGTAGTTGGGATGGTAGCAATTCATCTCTAGGTCCAAAAAATGAAGATGGAAAAACTGTAAGTTTTTCAACATCAGATAATATTATTACAATGGATACAACTCCTGGGATTAATGATGTGAATTATATAATAGGTGCACATCATGATGCAAAAGATATTAGAAATAACACCATAAAACTAATAAACGGCAGAGTCAGTTATGAAGTTATTGGTGGTCATGCTAAAAACAATTTAGCTGAGCTAAATAGTATCTATATTCAAGGAGGGGAAGTTGGTAAAGTTTATGGTGGAATTAGCTGGTATGATTCAGCTAATTTAAATAACATTGCTATCAGTGGTGGAAAAATAACTACTAGAATTGTAGGAGGTGTCTCTAACAATACTAAAACTGGAACAGCTCAAAACAACACCATATCTATATCTGGAAATCCGGATATAGCTAATGTAGTTATTTATGGTGGTTTTAATGGTAGTGATAATTATGAAAGAAGCGAAAGACTTAGAGCTGGCAATACTTTAAATTTATACTCAAATGGTTTAACAGCTAAAAACATCCATAACTTTGAGTTTATAAATTTTTATCTCTCAGATAGTGTTAATGCAGATGACACTCTCTTAACTCTAACTGATTATTGGTATAGTATAGATTTATCTAAATCAAAAATAGGAGTTGGAGTTATAGATGGTGCAACACCTAATTTACAAAATGGTGATTTAGTTACTCTAATTTATTCAGAGAACGCTAATCTTATCTACCCAGAGGATATGACCAATAATGTATCAGCTTTAAAGGGCGTATCAACTCTATATGAGTTTGAGTTAGAAGATGATGGTGGACTTAATGAAGCTTTAAATGCTAGACTTGTTCAAGCTAAGCAAAATGAAGGCGTCAAATCCTTCCTAGAAGCAGGACTAGCTGGAACTATGTCTGTTAATCAAGGTGCTGATTTGATAGCTAATGATGCTGTAAAATCAATGCTATCATCTATAGATGGCAGTGACAACATAGGTAGCTTTGTAGTAGTAAGTGGAAGTGATATAAAAGCCAAAACTGGCTCATATGTAGATACTAAAGGTGTAAGCTTAGCAGCTGGTGTATCATCTAAAGTAGATAGCACTACTTATGGAGCATTTATAGAAGCAGGCTTTGGTGACTATGATAGTTATAATGGCTTTGCAAACTCTAGTGTAGTAAGAGGAGCTGGAGATACAGACTACTATGGTTTAGGTATTATGCTTCATACTGGACTAGTTAATAACTTCTATGTAGAAGGAAGCTTAAGAGTAGGTAAATCTGAGACAGACTATAAGAGTAATGACTTTGCTGGAGTTGCTAGCTTTGATATGGATAGAACATACTATGGTGCTCATATAGGAGTAGGTAATATCATAGATATAACCGATAACTCTAACATAGATGTTTATGCTAAACTACTATATACAAATCTAAGTAGTGAAGATGTAACAATAGCTGGAGATAAGTTTAGCTTTGATGATATAACTTCAATTAGAACTAGAGTAGGTGCTAGATATAACTATAACATAAGTGATATCTCAACTCTTTATGCAGGTGCTGCTTATGAAAGAGAGTTTGATGGTAAAGCTAAAGGATATGACCATACAAACAATAAAGATATAGAAGCTCCTGAACTAAAAGGTGATAGTGCAGTTCTAGAACTAGGTGCTAACTTCCTAGCAACACCTAACCTAAACCTTGGTGCTAACTTCCAAGGATATCTAGGAGATAAAGAGGGAATTAGTGGCGGTGTTAAAGCTGAGTATAGGTTTTAAATAAACTACTTAAAAATTTAAGGGCATAAATTTATCTTATGCCCTTTTTAAAATTCTCTCTATTCTATTATGATAAATTCTCTCTATCCGTCATTGCGCGATTTACGAAGTAAATCGTGGCAATCTAGTATTTGAGTTATAAAACACATTAGAACCAAATTTACTAAACATAACTCTAAAATTTCAAAAACTAGATTACTTCGTCGCTTTGCTCCTCGTAATGACTAGTAGTCGTCATTGCGAGTTTGTGAAATAAACAAATCAATCTAGACCTTAAACTAGAATTTGATTAAGAGCCAAATTTATTAAAACAAACCTTAAAATCTAAATCTACCAAAGCCCCCAGAGACGTCATTGCGAGGAGCAAAGCGACGAAGCAATCCATCAAATGAAAGCTTGATAAATTTATAAGCTTTCTACTTAATAAAATTTTATCTATAAATTTAAAAAACAAAAAGTTAGTAAATTTAATTAAACTTTTATCTATAAATTTAAAAACAAAACAATCTAAAATTTAACTCTAAATTTATCCAAATAGATTGCCACACTTGCTAACGCAAGCTCGTAATGACGATATTGGTAGATGTGTTGTTGTAAAAAATTTATAAAACTAAATTTGCTAAATTTCTCTTTTTATAACTTTAAAAGCATATTTACCGTATAATCAAAAGCTCATTAAATTTAAAGAAAATTTAAAAAAATATTTTAATTTATAATTAAGATATCAGAAATTTTAAAGGTAAAAAATGGAAGTTTCACTACTAAACTACACTCCACTAATAATCTGTTCAAATGCCATTAGAACGTGTTGGCAAAGCTTTGATAAAAGTGATAATGGTGGAGAAAAAGACCTAGAACTCATAGATAGAGTTGGAAACAAATTTAAACACGCTAGCACTTTAGAACATCTTTATTATAACTTCTATATAAAAGGCATTTCAAGAGCACTTTTACAAGAACTTGCCCGTCATAGAGTAGCAAGCCTAAGTGTAAAATCGACTCGCTACACTCTAAAAGAGCTTAAAAATGAGAGCGAATTTAAAGAAAACGACTTTGAAAACGCTTCACGCTATCTAGTTCTAACAGGAAATGAGCTAGTTGATAACGCCTCAATTAAAGCGTTAGAGAATTTGCGTCAAATTCTAGCTGATGGATGTAGTCTAGACATAGTTAAATACTGCCTTCCAGAGTCGTATAAAACTGAACTAACTTGGAGTATAAACGCAAGAAGCCTTCAAAATTTTCTCTCTTTAAGAAGTTCAAAATCGGCCCTTTGGGAGATAAGAAATTTAGCTTATGCTATTTATGAAGCTCTGCCAGAAGAGCATAAATTTATATTTAAAGAGTGTATAGAAAAAACTAATTAAATTTTTCAAAAAAGGGGGATAATATGAAAGATATTTTAATTAAAAACGTAAAAGTTTATGACTATCAAAGAAAAGGTGATGTTAAAGATATCTATATTTTAGATGGAAAAATTAAAAAAATAGGTAATAAACTTGATAAAAAAGCCTCAAAAGTTATAAACGGCAAAGGCTTATATCTTTTCCCAGGTCTAGTTGATCCGCACGTTCATGCTGTTTGGGCAAAGGGAGATGGGGACGCTGGACTTAGAATGCTTTTAAAAGCAGGAGTTACT
>JAAYPR010000024.1 GCA_012519705.1 Campylobacteraceae bacterium | reverse complement strand
ATGAAAGATGGATATAGTTTTCACGCAAGTTCTGAGTGTTTAGATGCTGAGTTTGATAGCATGTACGAAACTTATACTAGAATTTTCACTCGTTTAGGGCTAAACTTCCGTGCCGTTGAAGCAGATAGCGGAGCGATAGGTGGAAGCGGAAGCAAAGAGTTTATGGTTTTAGCTGATAACGGCGAGGATGATATCTTGGTTTGTTATAGTTGTAATTATGCGGCAAATATCGAAGCAGCTAAAAGAGAGCCAAAGAAATTTACAGGAGAGAGACCTGAATCAAATATGATGAGCAAATTTCACACACCAGAGATGAGCACCATCGAAGATGTGGCAAATTTCTTTAAAGTTGATAAGTTTTTTACCGTAAAAGCTGTGATAAAAAAGGCTATTTATGAAGACGGAGCAAGTAAAATAGTAGTGTTTTTTGTAAGGGGCTGTGATGAGCTTCAAGAAACAAAAGCTCTAAATGCTTGTGGGGCACTAGAGTTTGCTGATGCTAGCGAAGATGAGATAGAGAGTGCTGGTTTGGTAGCAGGATACTGTGGTCCAGCAAAACTTCCTGAAAATGTGGATTTTTACATAGACAACGAACTAAAAGATGAAAAAGAGATGATAGTTGGCTCAAACGAAGAGGGTTACCATACTATCGGCTTTAGCGTTACAAATTTCAAAGATGAGAGATATAAAGACTTGATTAGCGTAAACGATGGCGACATCTGTGCATGCTGTGGTGGAAAACTTAGCAAAACTAAAGGCATTGAAGTAGGGCATATTTTCAAGCTTGGAACTAGATACTCAGAGCCGATGAACGCTACATTTTTAGATGAAAACGGTAAAGCTAAAAACTTTGTTATGGGGTGCTACGGTATAGGAGTTAGCAGGCTTGTGGCAGTGGCGATTGAGAGTAGTCACGATGAAAAAGGGTGCATTTGGAACAGAAATATCGCACCATTTGAGCTAAATATTATCATCTCAAATTTAAAAGATGAAGAGCAAGTTAGCTTTGCTACAAATTTATATAGCGAGTGTAGGAGTCTTGGAATTAACGCTATTTTAGATGATAGAAACGAAAGATTTGGCGTTAAGATGAATGACTTTGAGTTAATCGGCTTCCCATATGCTATCTTGGTTGGTAAAAACTTAGCAAACGGCGAAGTTGAGTTTATCAAAAGAGATGGGTTGGAAAAAGAGAAAATCCCTTCAAACTTAGTACTAGAGAAAGTTAAAGAGATACTTTTATGAAAAATTACTTCGTTCCATATGTAGTTTTAGAGTTTATCTTTGTAACTGTTTTTATATGGAAATACGGCTTTTTAGCCCTTATTTTAGAAGTAATTTTAAGCGTTATAGCAGGACTTTATTTGGTATCTAAATTTGGTGGAGTGTTAAACTTAATCAAAGAGTATAAAACCGCACAAAAAGATGGAATTTTTGGAAATTTTGGCTTAGCTTTAGGAAGTATGATGCTGATGTTTCCAGGAATTTTATCAGACACAATCGGGCTTTTTATAATCATCGTCTCTTTGGTTGTAAATTTTATAAGCAAAGACAACCCAAAATATACACAAGATTATACAGAAAATAATACATATAGTTATACATATTATTATACACAAGATGGAGAGATAAAAGCAACTAGAAGCACATCTAGTAGTGGTTTTAGTAGAGGTGGCAACTCAAACAGAACTAACTCAAATAGAGCTAGCTCAGGCAAAAATAGTTCCCAAAGAGTTGTAAATGATGACATCATAGATGTAGAGATTATCGAGTAAATTTAAAACAAAACAAGAAAGGCAAAAAAATGAAAAAACTTATAATAGCTTCAAGAAAAAGTGCACTTGCTATGTGGCAAAGTGAGCATATCCAAAGCGAAATCGAGAAAAAACACGGCATTGAGGTAGAGATAAACGGTATGAAAACAAAAGGCGATATCATCCTTGATAGCCCACTTTCAAAGATAGGCGGAAAAGGTCTTTTTACAAAAGAGCTTGAAGTTAGCATGCTAGAGGGAGAGAGCCACATCGCAGTTCATAGTCTAAAAGACGTTCCGATGGTTTTCCCAGAAGGTCTTGTTTTAGGTGCGGTTAGCGAGAGAGAAGACGTTAGAGACGTTTTGGTAAGCGAAAAGTACGATAGCATCGACGCTCTTCCAAAAGGTGCGGTTGTAGGAACTACATCTTTAAGAAGGATAATGCAACTTAAAATGCTTCGCCCAGATGTTACTACCGCTCAGCTTCGTGGAAATATCAACACAAGACTTAGGAAGCTAAAAGAGGGCGAGTTTGACGCTATCATCCTAGCTTACGCAGGGCTTAAAAGAATAGGATTAGAGAGTGAAGCAAAATATATTTATCCTTTTTCAAAAGATGAGATGATACCAGCGATGGGGCAGGGAGCTTTAGGCATTGAGTGCCCTAACAACCCTGAAATCTTAGAAAAAATCGAGTTTATAAACGATGAAAACTCTATGATAGAAACGACGATAGAGAGAGCTTTTGTAGGAAAGCTAGAGGGTGGTTGTCAAGTTCCGATTGGTATAAACGCTGAAGTAAACGGTGATGATGTGAAAATCAGAGCTGTTTTAGGGCTACCTGATGGAAGCGAGTTTATAAAAGAAGTTAAAACTATCAAAAAAAGTGAGTATAAAGACGCTGGGGAAAAACTAGCTGATGAGTTTATAGCAAAAGGTGCAAAAGAGCTTCTAAAAAGAGCCGAAGAGATGGCAGATAAGATGCAGCATAAAGGATAGGCTTTGAGAGAGTGGATAGAGAAATTTAGACAAGCTGGACTTTTAAAGGTTATCGACACGCCTGTTGATATAGATAGAGAGATAGCGCATTTAAGCTATGTGGAGGTTAAAAAAGAGGACTCAAAAGCCCTACTTTTCACAAAACCAGTTGATAAAAATGGCAAAGTTTATCCGCCCGTTTTAACAAATACATTTGGAAGTTTTGAGGCGTTAAATTTGGTTCTTGGGCGAGATGTTGAGGACATCGCAAACGAGGTTGCAAGTCTTTTAAAGCCTAAAAAACCAGGCTCTTTTAAAGAAAAAATTGATTTTATGAGTTATCTTTTTAGCCTAAGAAAGATGTTTATCAAACGCCTAAGAGGCGAGGGCGAGTGCCAAAAGCACAAATTCTTTAGCGATGAGATAAATTTATATGACATGCCACACCTTACAACTTGGGAAAAAGATGGTGGACCATTTATCACGATGGGGCAGGTTTATACTAAAGACTTAAACGGCGATACGCAGAACTTAGGCATGTATAGACTTCAAGTTTATAGCAAAAATGAGCTTGGTATGCACTGGCAAATTCACAAAGATGGGGCAAACTACTTTAACGAGTATAAAAAAGCTGGTAAAAAAATGCCTATTTCTGTTTCCATCGGTGGCGATCCGCTCTATATCTGGTGTGGTCAAGCACCGCTTCCGCACGGCATTTTTGAGCTACTACTTTACGGGTTTATCAGAAAAAGCCCTGCAAAACTTGTTAAAAGCTTAACAAATGATATCTATATCCCGCACGATAGCGACTACGTTATAGAGGGTTTTGTAGATCCAAACGAGCTTAGAGATGAAGGTCCATTTGGCGATCATACTGGGTACTATACGCCTATTTTACCGTTTCCTGTGATGAGAGTTACTGCGATTTCGCACAAAGATGAGCCGATTTATCACTCAACTGTGGTTGGAAAACCACCACTTGAAGACAAATACATGGGTTATGGAACGGAGAGAATTTTCCTGCCCCTATTTAAAGTAACAGCACCTGATTTGATGGATTATAGAATGCCTGAAAATGGGGTTTTTCATAACTTAATTTTAGGCAAAATCAACACTTGGTATCCAGCTCACGCAAGGCAAATGATGCATGCATTTTGGGGTGTAGGACAGATGAGTTTTGTAAAACACGCGATTTTTGTGGATAAGGACGCTGGGGATTTAAATGAGTATGAAAATATCGCAAAATACGCTCTAAATAGAATCACACCTGATAGCCTAATCTTTAGCGAAGGCGTTTGCGATCAGCTTGACCATGCTAGTCCAAATTCATGTTTTGGTGGGAAATTAGCCGTTGATGCGACGATTGACAACAAGCCTGAAAAGCCAAATTCAGTAAGTGATGCGGAGCTTTTAGCCAAATTTCAAAGCGTGGATTCTGACATCGTGGCTTTGAAACAGCATATGACTGACACGAATAACCCTATTGTTTTTATCGCTTATGAGAAAAAAGATTTCGTTAAAAAAAGCTTTGAGAAGTTACTGAAATTTAGAGAGCATTTTAATATTCTATTTTTCTTTGATACAAATAACGATGTGGAAAATGTCTATATGAGTATTTGGAGAGCTACGAACAACACTGACTCTTTAAGAGATGTGTTTATAGATGGGGCTCAAATTTGTGTTGATGCGACTGTGAAACACGAGTGGGAAGGCTACACAAGAGGCTGGCCTGATGAGACAAACTGCTCAAAAGAGGTAATCGAAACTCTTATAGAAAAAGGACTACTTGAAAGAGATGAAGAGTTCTTTAAGAAATTTGAGATAATGGGGTAGGGGTTTCCCCTTGCCTCATTTGGTTTTATTGTCATTGTAAAGCAAAGCCTTAGCAATTGCACTCGCCACCAATCATTGCAAAATTCGTAGATAAAATCTATAAGAGAATTAAGATTTTTATATAAAAAATATAAACTTTTTATAATTAAAAAGGTACTCAAATCTTCCAGAGTCGTCATTGCGAGGAACAAAGTGACGAAGCAATCCATTAAATAAAATCATAAGAAATTTTATAAGATTTCTACTTAAAAGAATTCTTATCCATAAAATTAAAAACAAAATCTTAAAATTTAAATTCGCTAAATTTCACTTTAAAATTTCAAAAACTAGATTGCCACGCTTGCTAATGCAAGCTCGCAATAACCGGTGGAGAGTGGATTGTCACGATTTTCTACGAAAATCTCGCAATGACGAGATTGGCAGATAAAATTTACAAGAGAATTAATGTTTAGCTTAAGACTACTTCGCCGTAAATCCACCATCAACTACTAAATTTGACCCAGTTACCCATTTAGCTTCATTACTTGCTAGATAAAGTGCTGCGTAAGCTACATCTTTTGGCTCACCTACGCCACCAAGTGGGTGTTGTGAGTTAAATACAGCGTCAAACGCCTCGCTTCCCATAGTTTTCTCAAGCTCTACAACCTGCTCGGTTTTAACTGTTGCTGGAGATATCGCGTTTACCCTAACGCCGTATTTTGCCACACTTAGAGCGTCTTGTTTACTCATCGAGATAACAGCACCTTTTGTAACAGTATAAACGCTAAATGCCTCACTTCCAACCATCCCAAGAACAGAAGCGATGTTTATAATGCTTCCGCTTTTTTGCTTGGTCATCTCAAGTAGAGCGTATTTACTCATCAAAAAAGTGCCGTTTATGTTTAGGTTTATCACGCTTTGCCACTCTTCAAAAGTTAGCTCATATGAAGGCTTTGCTGGACCTGTAATCCCAGCGTTATTTACCAAAATATCAACTTTTCCAAACTCTTTTAAAATATTCTCATATAGCTTTACAACGCTTTCTTTACACGCTACATCACAGCTAAAAAACTTCGCATTTTCGCCTAGACTTTGCATAAACTTGGCATTTTCTTTCCTAGCTACAACTGCAACTTTTGCACCATTTTCTACAAAAAGCTTTGAAATTTCAGCCCCTATACCGCTCGTCCCACCAGTTACGATGGCAACTTTGTTTTTTAGTCTCATATTAGTTTTACCTTTAAGTTGTGATTTTCCAAGCTTTTTGGAACGTCGCCTGCTAGCAACTCTAAAAGCTCAGTTGTCGTTAGGATATAGAAGTCGTATAACTTTCTATTAAACAAACTCTCGATTTTTTTGGCATTTGTATCAAAAAGATTAAAATCCTGACTTGAATTAACTAGTAAAAAGTCAGCTCCGCTATCAAAAGCATCAAAGAGAATTTCCCCAGCTAAATTTAGCATAGTTTCTTCATCATAGCTTAGTAAATTTGTCGGTAAAAACTCATTTTCAAGGGTGAAATTTCTCAAACTTGCAATATGTGAAACAAACTGCTTAGTTTTATCATCAGCGTAAACTGCGATGTTAAAGTTAGAAAAGTCTTTTTTAGGTTCAGGTAAAACGCTAAAGTCAGTCAGAGTATCTTTAAAATTTGGCTTTATGCCAAGCAGACTTTGGAGCTCATCTATGGCATTTTCAGTCTCAAATGGGTCGTTTAAAAGGAATTTTGGTTTTATGTAGTAGAGTGCTTCGTTTTTAACTAAATTTAGAATTTCATCTTTTTTTTCAAAGTATTTTTTAGCCATAGCGTTAGCAAAAACAAGCCCTGAGTTTCCTATAAAACACTCTTTAAATTTAAGCACTCTGTTTGAGTAGAAAAGTGGCTCTAGACTTAGATAGTAGTCCTTTTCAGCTTCTGCGATTTCTTCGCCTAAAATCTCGCTAAATTTATCATAAGCTTTCACAAAATCATCGTTGTTTATGGTTAAATCTTTCGTAGCTCTTTTTTCGATTAGCGGATAAATAGTGATGAAATTTCCACATTTTTCTATTATTTTTTCTAAACTCTCATCTAAATTTACGATGCAGCCATTTATTTTTACAAACTTTACACCGTCAAATTTAAAGTATGGGTCGTTTGCTTGGATGTCCAAAAGAAGGTCACGAAGCGTGTTAAAACTGTAATTTTCATAAATATAAGGCTTAAAATAACTAGCCAAATCAATTTTTCTATCAAATCTAAAAAGTTCTATCTCTAGCATAATTTTTCCTTTTTTAAAATAAGCTAAATGATACCGAAAAATAACTTATAAAGAGTTTTTTAATTATCTTTTATATAGAATATTAAGAATGGATAAAGAAAAATATATCATCTCAAAATTTGACAACAAATTCATCGGCGACGACGCTGCTTATATCGGAAACTATGTCTATAGCAAGGATATTTTTTTAGAAAACACACATTTTAAAAAAAGCTGGCTAACACCTTACGAGGTGGGAAAAAAGGCGATGCTTGTAAATATCAGCGATACTATTGTCATGAATGCAGTGCCAAAGTACGCTCTCATCGGGCTTTTAGTGCCTAAAAAGATGAGCCTTGATGAGATAAAAAGCCTTAAAAAAGGCATAGACGAAGTTAGCAAAAAATACAACCTTGAAATCATCGGCGGCGATACCGTTGGCTCACAGTTACTTGGCGTAAGTGTGACAATCATCGGCTATACAAAAAAACCTATTTTTAGAAATTTGATGAAAAAAGGTGAGCTTTTAGCATTTACAGGGAATTTAGGCGGGAGTTTAAAAGGGCTTAAAACTTTGCAAAATGGCGGAAAGCTAGGCAAAAGCTCACGCTTTAAAAATGTGGTTTTAAGAGAGAAGTTTTTTTATAAAACGGCTAAATTTATAAATTCAGCGATGGATATAAGTGACGGTTTGGCGAGTGATTTACCAAAATTTGTAAGAAATAAAAACATAAAATTTACAAAAAAACTGAGCAAGTCCCAGCTCACAAGCGGAGAAGAGTATGAAATTTTGTTTAGTTTTGATAAAAAACATAGAACTAGAGTGATAAACGAGGCAAAAAAAGCAAGGATAAATTTAACTATATTTGGAGAAATTATTGATGGAAAATACAACAAGCAAGCAAGAAGTTGGCATTTTTAAGCCACTTTTTGTCCTAGACCATGCACCAATAGATGCGTATTTTAGTAAAAACTCAGATGATTTTGTGGTTAGGGAAGTGCCACTTTATGAGTTTAATGGGGATGGCGAGCACTTAGTCTTAGAAATTTCTAAAAAAGATATGACAACTATGGATGCCATTAAGGTTTTGTCTGATAAAAGCGGTGCAAAGATGCGTGAGTTTGGATATGCTGGGCTTAAGGATAAAGATGGTTATACAACTCAGTTTATAAGTCTGCCAGCTAAATTTGAGAAAAACTTAGAAAACTTCGCTCATGAAAATATGAAAATTTTAAGCCAAACTAGGCATAAAAACAAGATTAGAGTTGGGCATTTAGCTGGAAATCACTTCTTTATAAGGCTTAAAAAAGTTGGAAATGTTGAGGCTCTAAAGCTAGAACAAGCTTTAAAAAACCTTGACAAATCAGGCTTTGCAAACTACTACGGAGAGCAGAGATTTGGCAGGTTTGAAGACAACGCAAAGAGTGGACTAGAGATTTTAAAAGGCGAGCGAGTTATAAAAAACCCAAAGGTTAAAAACCTACTTATCTCAGCCTATCAAAGTGAGCTTTTTAACAGATGGCTTAGTAAAAGAGTGGAGATAAGCAAATTTGCAAGGGATTTTAGCCCAAAAGAGCTGGTGGAAATTTACAAATTTGACTTAGAAACCGCAAAAGAACTGAAATCTCAGGAGCAGTTTTTTAAACTTTTAAGGGGCGATGTGCTAGGACACTATCCGTTTGGTAAGCAGTTTATTTGCGAGGATTTACAGAGTGAGTTAAAGAGATTTCAAACACGAGACACCACTATTTGCGGGCTTATGGTTGGTAAAAAAGCACTTTTTAGCGAGGGTGTTGCCAAACAAGTTGAAGATGAAATTTACAAAGAGAGCTTTGAGTTTGCAAATTCAATGGAAGGCACAAATAGATACGCTTGGGTTTATATAAAGGACTTAGAGTTTAGCTATGATGAGAGTTTGGCTCATTTTAAGTTTTCATTTTATCTTGAAAAAGGAAGCTACGCAACGACGGTTTTAAGAGAAGTTTTGCATAGTTAAGTAGAGTTTTTATAAATTTATAGTAATATATAGTTTTTAAATTTTAGGGAGAAGGTATGAAAATAGCAGTCATTGGTGGCGGAATAAGCGGTGTATCTACGGCATTTTATCTAAATTTTTTGGGTGGCAACGATAAAAACGGAAATAAGCCTGAAGTAACGATTCTTGAAAAAGAGAGTGAGATAGGCGGAAAAATGCGAACAAAAAACGTTGATGGCTTTTTGGTTGAAGAGGGAACAAACGGCTTTTTATCAAACAGACCTGATACTTTAGAGCTTATCAAAAACGCTGGATGTGAGCATCTGCTTTTAAGAAGTAATGATAACGCTAGAATTCGCTTTATCTACAAAGATAAACTTTACAAGATGCCAGAAGGCGTAAAAGACTTCATGTTAAGTGGTATCATGAGCCCACTTGGCAAGCTAAGAGTTGCGTGTGAGTATTTTGTACCGCAAAAAAGCTCTGATATGGAAGAGACTTTGGAAGAGTTTGGGTATCGCCGTGTGGGAAAAGAGCTAACCGATACATTTTTAGACCCGATGGTTGCTGGGGTTTTTGGCTCAACACCTAAGAAAACTTCGGTTGATGCGTCGTTTGAAAAAATAGTCGCTATGGAAAAACAGTTTGGCGGACTTATAAAAGCGATGCTTGCGATGAAGAGCAAGAGTGCCGCACCAAGCGGGGTTTTGATGAGTTTTAAAGGTGGATGTGAAGCCTTTGTAAAAAGCGTAGCAGAAAAATCAAACGCTAAAATCATGACAAACTACACAGTTACAAAAGTAGAGAAAAAGGGTGAAAAATTCATCATAAACGATGAACTAGAGTTTGATAAAGTGATATTTTCAACACCAGCTCACAATGCAAGCGAGCTTTTAGAGGGAATTTCAACTGAAATTTCAAGAAGGCTAAATGCGGTTGAGTATACGCCGATTTCAGTTGTGGGGCTTGGATATGAGAGCGTTAGCCATGATTTAAGGGGATTTGGGCTTTTAACTACGACCTCAGCAAAACAGCCAGTTTTAGGGATACTTTGGGATAGTTCGATTTTCTTTGACAGAGCACCTGATGGAAAAGTGCTTTTAAGAGTGATGGTCGGCGGTCAAAGAGACAAAGACTTAGCTTTAAAAGATGAAAAAACTTTGATAGAGCTTGCAAAACTAGGCATAAGAAACACGATGGGCATAAAAGAAGAGCCGATTATGACATATGTAAAAAGATATGAAAAAGGCATACCAAACTACGGCTTAGGACACATGGCAAATGTAAGTGAAATTTACAAAGAAGCCAAAAGATACGGCATTTACTTCAACTCAAACGCATATAAAGGCGTTGCGATGAATGACTGTATCAAAAACTCAAAAGAGTGTGCTAGGGAAGTGCTAGGGGCTTACAGCTAAAAACTATTTCATAAATTTGGCTCTAGTTTAGCGAGCCAAATTTAACTTGCTTACTAAATTTAAAACTTTATTTTTTACTTAAATTTCCTAAATTCATAAACTCTTTATCAACTTTTGGCTAAAATCACAGTTTTGGTGCGATGAACGATCGCGTCTATACGAGGAAAGTCCGAGCTGCTCTAAGACATGGTTCCATCTAACGGATGGCTAGGGCAACCTAAGGGATAGTGCAACAGAAAGGAAACTACCGCTATTTTTGGCGGAAAAGGTGAAAGGGTAGGGTAAGAGCCTACCAGCGTTTTTGGTAACAATAACGGCTATGTAAACCCAACCTGCAGCAAGAAGGGATGGTTTTTGTCTTAGTATGATAAACCCTTCGCTTGAGCTAAATTGCAAAATTTAGCCTAGATAAATGATCGTTTGAAAAACAGAACTCGGCTTACAGTCGCACCAGATTCTATATACTATATTTAAAATAATTTCAAAAATTTTACTTTTTTATTTTCCATCGTCATTGCGAGGAGTAAAGCGACGAAGCAATCCAGCAAATAAAAGCTTGATAAATTTATAAGATTTCTATTTAAGAAAAATTTAGTAATAAATTTAATAAAGAAAATATCTTAAATTTAACTCCAGGTTTATTTAAATGGATTGCCACGATTTACTACGTAAATCTCGCAATGACGATAGGAGAGCGAAAACCGCCACGATTTACTTCGTAAATTTTCACAATAACGAATAAAATGTGATAAATTTATACAATAACATGCTCCATTCGTCATTGCGAGGAGCGAAGCGACGAAGTAATCTAGCTTTTAAAATTCTAGAGTTTTGTTTAGCGAATTTGGTTCTTGAGTTTTTATTTTAATTCGAGGTCTAGATTGCTTCGTTTGTTTTACAAGCTCGCAATGACGGCTAGATAATGTTTTTATAAATTTGGCTCTTAGAGTTTATTTTTAATTTAACAACTAGATTGCCACGCCGGACTACGTCCGTCTCGCAATGACGAATAGAGAGTTTTTTAAATAAATTTTACTTACTAAATCTTACAATAACTGGATAGAGAGATTGTCATTGATAGTAAACCAGACGTTTAAAAGAGAGTAAAACTACTCTCTTATCTGCCCGTTTCCAACTATTTTGTATTTATAAGTTGTAAGTTCGTTTAGTCCCATTGGGCCTCTGGCGTGAAGTTTGTTTGTGCTGATGCCTATCTCGCCACCAAAGCCAAACTCAAACCCATCGCTAAATCTAGTCGAAGCATTTACATACAAGCACGCTGAGTCAAGTGAGTTTAGGAAAAACTCGATATTTTTAGCGTTGTTGCTTAAAATCGCCTCGCTATGAGATGAGCCAAATTTAGTGATGTGCTCTACTGCCTCATGAACGCCCCCAACAACTTTAACATTGACTTTTAAATCAAGATATTCATTTTCATAACTCTCATTTGTCGCTTTTTCACACCCAAACGGTACTCTTTCACATCCATAAATTTCTATGCCTAAAGCATCAAATTCCGCCTTTAACTTCGGCAAAAAATCATCAGCGATTTTTTCACTGACTAAAATAGTCTCAACAGCATTACAAGCACTTGGTTTTTGATATTTAGCATTTATGCAGATTTTAATAGCTTCTTTAAAGCATGCACTCTCATCTACGTAAATGTGACAAACTCCCTTGTCGTGTTTTATAACCGGAATCGTCGCGTTTTTAGTTATAAACTGTATTAGTGAGCTTCCACCTCTTGGGATAATGGCGTCTATGTATTTGTCATATTGGATAAGTTCTATGGTATCTTCTCTTTTAAAGTCATCTAAAAAAGTCACAACTTCTTTTGAAATTCCGTTTTTTTCTAGTGCTTCATGGACGCATTTTATAAGAGCTAAATTTGAGTGTTTTGCCTCGCTTCCACCTTTTAAAACACAGACATTTGAGCTTTTTAAACATAGGCTTGCAACTTCGGTTGTCACATTTGGACGGCTTTCGTAGATGACACAAACTACACCTATCGGGATAGTAACCTTGCTAAATTTAAGCCCAGCGTAGTTTACCCAGCCATCTAGGATTTTACCAACTGGGTCGGTTAATTTAGCAGTAGCTATAAGTGAGTTTATGATGCTTTCAAGTGCCTTGTCATCTAGCTTTAGTCTATCTTGCATAGCTTTGCTTAAGTCTTTAGCGTTTTCCAAGTCTATCTTGTTTGCTTTTTTTATCTCTTCTTTTGAGCTTTTAACCGAGTCTGCGATATCTAGGATAAGTTTTTCTTTGAGCTTAGGAGTTAAGTTTAGTAACTCTTTTTGACTCTCTTTGGCAATTTTAAGTGAATTTTCCATCTTTTGAACCTTTGTTTGTTTTTTTGTAAGAAATTTATTATAATATAATTTTTAAAATATTTTGTATAAAGGCATAAATATGAAAGAACTTTATGACATAATCGTCATAGGCGGTGGTCCATGTGGGCTTGCGTCTGTTGTTGAAGCAAACATTGCAGGATTTAAAGATGTATTACTTTTAGAAAAAGGAACAAACCACTCTCAAACAATCAGAGTTTTTTATAAAGATAACAAAAGAGTTGACAAAGAGTACAAGGGAATGGAGAGTGAAACTATCGGTAGAGTTAAGTTTGAGACAGGCTCAAAAGAGGACGTTTTAAACTACTTTGATACTTTACTAGATAATGATGGAATAGACGCTGAGTTTAACACGGAAGTTGAAAAGGTTGTTAAGGGTAGTGATGGGTTGTTTGAGGTTTTTACAGCTAAACAAAACTATAAAGCTAAGTATGTGATTATCGCAATAGGCAGAATGGGTAAACCAAACAAGCCTGACTATACAATTCCAAGATCACTTAACCCTGTTGTAAACTTCAACCTTGATAAATGTGGCTCACATGAGAAAATATTAGTCGTAGGTGGTGGAAACTCAGCTGTTGAGTATGCTATAGGTCTAGCTAGAAACAACCTTGTAACCCTTTCGTATAGAAGAAATGAGTTTTCAAGACTAAATGATATCAACCTAAGAGATATCATGTATGAAGAGAGATATGGAAACTTAATCCTTAGACTTGGAACAGACATTGAGAGTTTAGAAAACGAAGAGGGTAAAGTCGTAGTTAAGTTTAAAGGCGGTAAAGAGTTAGTTTATGACAGAGTTATTTACGCAATTGGCGGAAGCACTCCGGTTGACTTTATGAAAAACTCAAACGTTAAGCTAGATGAGGATGAAGTTCCTATCGTTAATGAATACTGTGAGACTGATATAGAAGGGCTTTATATCGGTGGGGATTTGATTACTAAAAAAGGTGGTTCGATTGTCTTTGCACTTAACCACTCAAGCACTATCATAAATCATATAAAATCAAAGAATTAAATGATAATATCGCAGTTTAAAGACGGCTACCGCTACAATAGCGATACTATAATGCTCTACTATTTCGCTCTTAGTTTGAAGCTTAAGGGCGAAATTTTAGAAGTTGGAGCAGGCTCTGGCGTGCTTGGACTTCTTCTAAAAAGAGAGATTCCAAAGTTAAAAGTTACTCTTATGGACATTCAAGAAGACAATATCAAACTTTGCAAACACAATGCTTTAGCCAACGAACTAGACTGCGACATAATACATGGTGACTTTAGAGAGTATAAAAGTGACAAAAGGTTTGACACGATTATCTCAAATCCGCCTTTTTATCATGACGGGGTTATAAAGAGTGAAAATGAACACTTAAATATAAGCAGATACGCTTCAAATTTAAGCCTAAAAGAGCTTATAAAAAACTCTAGTTCTCACCTAAAGTCACACGGAAGCTTGATATTTTGCTACGATGCAAAGCAGATAATGAAAATAGCTAAAATTTTACATGAGTATAAATTCTCTATAACAAAGCTTAAGTTTATTTATCCAAAAGTTGGCAAGAGTGCAAAAGTAGTTCTAATCGAAGCTAAAAAAAGCTCAAAGTCGCTTTGTGACATAGAAAGTCCATTTTACCTAAGCGATGAGTTTGGCTATACAAAAGAAGCTCAGGCGATGTTTAAAAATACAAATTTAGAAAGCAGGGACTTTTGAAACAAAAAGAACTTTTAAAAGAGAATGAGTGTTTAAAAAAGGATGGGTTTTGCTATAAATTTGACCCAAGCAGATGTGATGAGTGCATGGGCAAGTGTTGCACAGGAGAGAGTGGCTATATCTGGATAAACTATGAAGAAATGACAAATTTGTCTAAGCATCTAAATATAAGCATAGATGAGCTTAAAGAGAGATATTTAGATAAATTTGGAGCAAGATATAGTATAAAAGAGGCAGTTTATAAAGATGGTTTTAGATGTATATTTTTTGACGAGGAGAAGCTAAACTGCTCTATTTATGAGTGTCGTCCCAACCAGTGTAGAACGTTTCCGTTTTGGGACTATTTTAAGAAAAATTATGATGAATTGGAGAGAGAATGTATAGGCGTAAAGCTTTTATAAAGCTATTTTTACTACTACTGTTAAGCTTAAATGTAAGTGCTTTTGATCATGACTCTTACGGTGAAACCTTGATGATATTTAAAGGAATTTATGTTCAAAAAGAAGACCCAAAAATGTCGATGCTAGTTTTTGAAAAACTTTACGATGATACCAACAAAACTGAGTATCTAAAAGAGTCCATAAAGCTAGCGTATCTTTATGGGGATAAGGATTTTACTAGGCTTATAGAAAGAGGAAAAAAGCCACTTGAAAAAGACAGCGAGTATTTAAGGATGAGAGTTGGGTATCTGCTTGATTTAGGAAATTTAAATGAAGCTTTGGCTCTTTCAAAAGAGATAGCTAAGCTTGACCCAACCGCTCAAAACTACTCACTTTTAGGGGTGGTTCAAGGACTTCTGAGTTTAAACAGCGACGCCCTTGCTAGCTTTAGAGAAGCTTTTAAGCTTGAAGCAAGTGAGCAAAATTTTTTAAGAATAATAAATCTTTTAGTTAATAGAATGGGTAAAACCGATGATGCTATAAAAGAGATGGAGACTTATAGAGCGATGTATGGTTGCTCTGCTGAAATTTGCATGGCTTTGGCTGATTTGTATGTAGCCAAAAGAGATATCCCAAATACTATAAAAATTTATGAAGAGCTTTATAAGATAACAAATGACCCTGTTTATGTAAAGGAGTTATTAGGGTTTTATCTTTATTTTGAAGATTTAAAGAGTGCAAAAGAACTGCTTGAGCGAACATCTTATGACGATAGGACACTAGTTGAAATTTATATCTATGAAAAAGAGTATGATAAGGCGTTTGAAAAAGCAAAAACTTCATATAGAGATAGTAACAATAGCGAGTTTTTAGCCCTAGCTGCCATCATAAAACATGAGCAAAACTTAGAGAACTTAACAGAGGAAATTTTAAAAGAAGTTATTGATAAGTTTGAAAAGTCAGTTGGAAACTTAAATAACGCTATGTATGATAACTACTATGGCTACTTGTTAATCGACCACTCTATCGACGTGCCAAAAGGGATAAATTTAGTTGAAAAAGCCCTTAAAAAAGAGCCAACTTCGCCTTACTATCTTGACTCTCTAGCTTGGGGATACTACAAGCTTGGGCAGTGTGAAAAAGCTGACTCCATAATGAAAAGCATTGATTTAAGCGAGAAGAGCTTTTTTGAAAGCAAAGAAGCCATTGAACATATAAAAGCAATAGAAGAGTGTTTAAAACAAAGATATGATAGTAATAAAACTAAAAAAGAGGGAAAATGATACTTGATAGAATTTTAGAAAAAACAAAAGAGGATTTAGAAAAAAGAAAAAAAGAACTTCCTTTTGACACCCTAGGAAGAAGCCTATCGGCAAACCCATTCTCGCCAAGAGATGTAAAGCAAGCTCTAAAATCAGAACCAAACGACCCGTATAAAATCATAGCAGAAGTTAAAAAAGCAAGCCCTAGCAAGGGAGTTATAAGGGAAGACTTTGAGCCTGTAAATATCGCCATAGAGTATGAAAAAGGCGGGGCAAATGCTTTTTCAGTTCTAACTGAGCCACACTTTTTTCAGGGAAATTTAGAGTTTATCCCACAAATTCGCCGTTACACAAACACGCCGATTTTAAGAAAAGACTTTATAGTTGATGAGTATCAAATCTTAGAAGCTGCTATTTACGGGGCGGATTTTATCCTACTAATCGCAAAAGCTTTAACAAAAGATGAGCTTAAAAACCTGCTTGAGTTTGCAAAAAGACTAGAACTTGACGCTCTAGTTGAAGTGCATGATAAGGCGGATTTAAAGTCTGCACTTTACGCAGACGCTGAGATAATAGGCATAAATCATAGAGATTTACAAACTTTTGAGATGCATATGGAGTTAAGTGAAAAACTTGTTCCACTTATCCCAAAAGGTAAAATCATCGTAGCTGAAAGCGGACTAAGAGATAACTCTCAACTAAAAGAGCTAAATAAAATCGGCGTTGATGCGTTTTTAATAGGCGAAACTTTTATGAGGCAGGGTGATGTCTGCGAAGCGGTTAAAAAGATGAAGGGAACTAACTAATGGAGTATCTTTGTGCTCCTTGGAGAAGTGAGTATTTTAGCCAAAAAAAGAGCGAGTGTGTTTTTTGTGATGTGACAAACAGCCCTGAAAATGACGCAAAAAATGGAGTGCTTTTTAGAGCAAAATACTGCTTTGGTGTGATGAATCTCTTTCCTTACAGCCCTGGGGCTTTCATGGTTATACCTTATAAGCATATTGATAATATTGAAAACTTAGAGCTTGAAATTTGGCAAGAGATGAGCTTTTACGTGAGACTTGGCGTTAGAGTTTTAAAAGAGCAAATTGGAGCAACTGGGGTAAATATAGGGATGAATTTAGGCGAAACCGCAGGAGCTGGCATAGCCGGGCATGTTCACTACCACTTAGTTCCAAGATGGAGAGGCGATACAAATTTCATCACCACGATAGGTTGTGTTAGAGTAAATGGAGTTCCATTTAGCGATTTATATGAAAAAATAAAAGATGGATTTAAAAATTTAAAAGAGGACTGAAATGGCATTAGTAAGTATAGAACAAGCAATTGAAGATATAAGAAACGGAAAGATGGTTGTCATCGTTGATGATGAAGATAGAGAAAATGAAGGCGATATCGTCTTCGCAGGGGCATTTAGTACACCTGAGAAGGTAAATTTTGCTATCACTCATGCAAAAGGCGTGGTTTGCACCCCTGTAAGCAAGGAAGTTGCAAAAAAGCTTGGTTTTGAACCGATGGTTAAAGACAACACTTCAAACCACGAAACCGCATTTACCATAACAGTTGATGCAAAAGAGGCAACGACTGGGGTTAGTGCAATGGAGAGAGATTTAACGATAAAGCTTATCACAAACTATAAACTCTCAACCCCTGATGACTTCGTTGCCCCTGGGCATATTTTCCCACTTATAGCAAAAGATGGCGGGGTATTAGAAAGAATAGGTCACACTGAAGCAAGCATTGACCTATGTGTTTTAGCTGGGCTTGCACCGGTTAGTGTGATTTGTGAGATAGTAAACGAAGATGGCACGATGGCTAGAAGAGATGATTTAGACATTTTCTGTGAGAAATTTGGGCTAAATATGGCAAGTATCGCTGATCTTGTAAAATACAGACTAAAACATGAGACTTTGGTTAAATTTAGTGAGCTAAAAACTGGACTTTTAGCTGGAGAGCAGACAAATTTTTACGAAGTAAAAGACCATAAAGGTAGAACTCATAAAGTTTATGTTTTTGGCGAGATTAAAAGCAAAACAAATGTTAAATTTCACCAAACCATAAGTGACTATGAGTTTTTAAGTGGGGCTAAATTTAACGAGTTTAAAAGAGCAATGGAAATTTTAAAAGCTGATGGTGGAGTGCTAATTTTCTTTGATGAGCAAAACGAAGATGAGATTAAAAACTTTGGAATCGGGGCTCAAATTTTAGCTCATCTAAATATAAAAGAGCTAACAGTTATAAGCAAAAGCAAAGATAAAGAGTTTGCTGGACTTAGTGGGTTTGGGCTAAATATCACAGGCTATAGATGATACTTCACATCGACCTTGACTGCTTTTTCGTTGCTGCTGCTAGGATAAAAGACAGGAGTTTAGTAGGCAAAAGAGTAGCTGTAGTTGGGGGCGGGAGTAGTAAGATATTTGGCGATGATGACACTTTAGGTGGTGTGGTTTTAAGTGCTAGTTATGAGGCTAGGGAGTTTGGTATAAGATCTGCTATGCCTCTAAGGCAGGCTCAAAGACTTTGCAAAGATTTAGTTTTAGTAAAAGCCGACCACGCTTTTTATAAAGAGCTTTCTAATAAACTCTTTAAGTTTTTATACAGATACACTCCCGACATTGAGCAGTTTAGCATAGATGAGTTTTTCTTAGATTTAAGTGGGATTAAAGCAAAAGATGAGCCCATTAAATTTGCTAAAATGCTTCAAAACGAGATTTTAAACACTCTAAATTTGCCTTGTAGTATCGGTCTTAGCGATGCGAAATATCTAGCAAAACTCTCAACTAGCCTTGCAAAACCGTTTGGGGTTCGGCTCATTATGAGTAGTGAGATAGACACTACTTTAAAAAATATAGAAATTTCCAAATTCCCTGGAGCTGGAAAAAGTGCATCTAAAGTTCTAAATAAGCACGGAATTTTCACTCTTGGCGATGTTCGTGGAGCAAAGCAAATTTTTACAAAACTTGGCAAAAACTATATAAAACTTTATGAAAACATTACAGGAACTGGCTCAAATGAGCTTGAAATCGGCAGAGTTAGGAAAAGTTTCTCTCACGGTAGAACCTTCGCTGCTCAAAGTGATAGAGAAGAAGTAAAAAGAAGAGTGCTAATTTTGTGCCGTTATCTAAACTATGATATCCATAAATTCGGACAAAACCCAACTAAATTTGACCTAAAAATTCGCTATGAGGATAGAGAGACCATTTCAAGAGCTCTAACATATAAAGAAGTTTTTAGTGAAAGCCTGCTTCACAAAGCGATGAGTGAGCTGTTTTTAAGGTGCGACATAAGAGCGAGTAAAAAGATTATTTACGTAAGCGTTGGGGCAGGTGGGTTTGTAGAAAGCGTTGAAAAAACTCTTTTTAGTGATAAAAGCAACGAGAGTAAGAAAATCGATAAAGCTGTGCAAAGTATAAGGGAAAAATACGGCATCGACTCGCTTATTTTTGCAAAAGAGATAAAAGATTAAGGCGAAATTCGCTAAAATGCCGGTTTATTTTGATTTAAGGTTGGATTATGAAAGTTAAAGATATTTATGCGATGATAGCGATAATTTTCGCTACAAATTTCAAAGGCGTGATAGAAAAAGATAAATTTGATAAAATTGCCCCAAACTGGGTTTTAAAAAACGAAACCGAAGAGAACAAAAAAGCTCACGAACTTTGGCATAAGGCGGTTAAGAGTGAGTATAGTGAGATAGAAAAAGATTATGAAAGTTTAAAACATCTTTTTGAGATGAGTTACTATAAACTTATAAATGAAGTTGATGTTAAGCTGTTTTTTGAAAAAGCTAGGTATCAAAAGCCTTTTACCGAGTTAAATGCAAGCCATAGTGCAAATATGCTAGCACTTCTTGCGGCTATTTTTAAAGTTCATACCGATGAAAAAGCTCATAACTTTTTGGGGCTTTATTTAACAAATTATTTTATGGAAAGCTTTAGAGCGTTGGCAGAGAGCCTTAAAAAAGATGCTAAAAGTGACTATTATAAAGCACTTGGCTGGTTTTTGGATGACTATTTAAAGATGATAAAAATCACCCTTGGACTTAAAATTTAAGGAAAAAATTTGAGCTTTTGGAACAACATTTATAGCCATTTTGACCCTGTGGCGTTTGAGATTTTTGGACTTAAGGTTCACTGGTATGGGATAATGTATGTCATAGCCTTGCTAGTTGCACTATACACGGCAAAATGGATAGCTAAAAAAGACAAATTTCCATTTAGTGATGCCACGCTTGAAAGCTATTTTATCTGGGTTGAGATAGGTGTTATTTTAGGTGCTAGGCTTGGATATATTTTGATTTATTCAAATGCTCAAATTTTTTATCTAACTCATCCGTGGGAAATATTTAATCCTTTTTACAATGGCGAGTTTGTTGGAATTAGTGGTATGAGCTATCACGGAGCGGTGATTGGCTTTGTTATAGCAACTCTTTGGTTTTGTAAAAAACACAAAGCCAACCAGTGGCTACTACTTGACTTAGTAGCTCTTTCAATCCCGCTTGGGTATTTCTTTGGAAGGGTTGGAAACTTCTTAAACCAAGAGCTTTTTGGAGTGCCAACTACGGCTTCATGGGGGATTTATGTGGACGGTGTGCTAAGACATCCAAGCCAGCTTTACGAGGGGTTTTTAGAAGGGATTGTGCTATTTATCATACTTTTTACATATAGAAAATTTAAGAGATTTGATGGAGAGCTTATCGCACTCTACACCATTCTTTACTCTTTGTTTAGATTTATAAGCGAGATTTTCAGGGAACCAGATATTCAGATGGGAACATACATTTTTGGGCTTAGTATGGGTCAAATTTTATCATTTTTAATGCTGTTTTTTGGTATTTTTATATATATTTACATTTATAATAAGTTTAAAAAAAAGATTAGTTTAAGTGAGTAAAAAGAAATTTTAAGATATAATTAAAACTGATTGCAATAAAACGCAAAATTTTAGTCTAAAGGAGTTTTTATGGTAGGCAAGATAGAGGGTTTTCTAGGAAAATCCGTTGAGGGAAAAAAGAGTCGTATCCCAGCACTTCAGGACAAACTTCAAAGCATAACTGGTTTAATACTGGCTGCTTTTATGGTTTGTCATATGCTTTTTACGGGGACGATTATCTTTGGAAAAGGTGCATTTGAGGGAGTTGTAAGCTTTGCTGAGCCGTTTGGGATTTGGCAGATTACCAACATTGTGGCGGCTATTATCCTAGTTATTTTTATGATTCATGGATTTTTAGCTATGAGAAAATTTCCACAAAACTATAAAGCTTTTAGAGCTTTTCAAGCACACAAAATTAGATTTAACCACGCTGATACAACGCTTTGGTGGTATCAATTCATTACTGGTTTCTTACTATTTTTCTTTGCAAGTGCTCACATTATCACTATCGTTTTTGGTAGTCAAATCACAGCTGAGCTATCAATCGCAAGATTTCACCAACTACACTTATTTTACATCGCACTTTTAGTTTTCACTGTTTCACACGCAGCTATTGGCACATATAGACTTTATGTTAAATGGGTGAGCATTGAAGGTGCTAAAAAAGAAGAGATGATAGAAAAAAGAGCTAAATTTAGAAAAATTAACTTTATAGTTTGGGGCTCTCTTTTTGCTCTTTCAGTTATAGCAGATATTGTTTGGCTAATGAAATAAAAAGGAGAAAATTTTATGAATATAATATACTCAGATTCTTTAATCATAGGCGGTGGACTTGCAGGACTAAGAGCAGCAGTTGAGACCGCAAAAAATGGAAATAGCACTATAGTTTTAAGCCTCTGTCCAGTTAGAAGATCTCACTCGTCAGCTGCTCAGGGCGGTATGCAAGCAAGCCTTGGAAACTCAAAAATGAGTGAGGGCGACAACGAAGATGTTCACTTTGAAGATACAGTAAAAGGAAGCGACTGGGGATGTGACCAAGAAGTTGCAAGAATGTTTTGTCAAACAGCACCAAAAGCTATTAGAGAGCTAGCTAGCTGGGGTGTTCCATGGACTAGAATCACAAAAGGCGATAGAAGTGCGGTAATCAACGCTCAAAAAACAACTATCACAGAAAAAGATGAAGTTCACGGACTTATCCATTCACGTGACTT
>JAAYPR010000023.1 GCA_012519705.1 Campylobacteraceae bacterium | reverse complement strand
TTTGCAAAAAGAAGCTTATCGGCATTTGATAAATTTAAAATTTCAGGTAGCTTTACAGCAAATTTATAAGCTATAAAATATCCTATAAAAACACCAATAAAAGTTCTAAGTGCAAATTCAAAATTTGTATAGTTCATAGAAACATCCTTTGTTTATATAGTTATGATAATTAATTTCATAATTGTATTAACTTATTAATGAATTTAAACTTAAATTTAACAATTTATAACAAATAAACTTACTCTAAAGAATAGTTTTTATAAAGTCGTGACTGTATTTTATTATGTGGCTTATCGGTAAAAACAAGAACAGTTGTGTTACAGGTAGCCAAATTTTATGTGATGATAACCTAAGATATAATTTAAAAGTCAGCTAAGTCGCCATAAAAAATGTTGCTCTGATAAGCCAAATAGTATTAACATGGTTGTTAAAAAAAAGTGAAGGATTCTTCAAATGTATCAAAATTTAAAAAATTAACACCTTTAAAGCAAGGGATAAAGCTGAAACTTCCCTTGCAATCTCGGCAAAATAGAGTTTCTAAAGAATATGCTATATATTTAACAAAAACTATCCCCAAATTTGATTAACCATTATCACAACTATAGCAATAGGTGCTACAAATTTAAGCATAAAATACCAAATTTCAAAAAGCCTTTTACTTTTCATAAATGGCATAAAAAAGCCTTGAACTCTCTCTTTTGGTACTACAAAACCTACAAAGATAGCACTTATTATCGCACCGATTGGAAGTCCGATGTTTGAACTTACATAGTCTAAAATGTCAAAAAATGATTTCCCGCCAAATGTTAGAGCCTCACTAAAGTTTACATTTATAGACATTATACAAAGCATTCCTAGCACAAAAACCACGCTTCCTAGGATGCTCAACGCCTTAGCTCTAGAGAAGTTATATTGATTTACAAGATAAAATGTAAATGGCTCTATCATAGAAACAGCAGATGTAATGCCAGCAAAAAACAGAGCTATAAAAAATAGACACGCTAAAACATTCCCCGCAACGCCTAAATTTGAAAAAAGTGCCATAAGTGAGAAAAACACCAGTCCAACGCCCTGCTCCTGCGGATCTCCACCAAACTCAAAGATAAATGTAAAAACTATAAGTCCCATCATAAGCCCAATTACAATATTTATGATGACTATATAAAACGAACTTGTAACTGGATTTGTCTTATCGTCAAGCGAAGCTGCGTAAGTTAAAATACACCCAACTCCTAAGCAAAGTGTAAAAAACGAAAGTCCAAGTGCTATCAAAACCGACTCAAAACTGATTTTAGAAAAGTCTGGATAAAACAAAAACTTAAACGCCCCGCCAAATCCCGAGTAGGTAGCTGCGTATAAAAGCATCAAAACAAGCATGATAAAAAGCGTTGGCATAGCATAGACATTTAGCTTTTCGATTCCGCCTTTGATGCCTCTTGAGACAACCAAAATAGTTAAAATAAAAGCTATAAAAAAGAAAAACAAGCTTCCTAAAAAGTCGCTTCCAACGTATCCCTCAAACATAGCTCTTGCGGTTTCGATACTAGCTGGCAAGGGCATGAGAGAGACAAAAATATACCTTATAACCCAGCCTAAAATCACTAAATAAAATGATAAAACTAAAATTCCACTTATCATAGAAAACCCTGCATATCTCCACTTTTCACTATGGTTTGGAGCTAGGGTTTTGTAGGCATTTACAGGGTCTTTTCTACTTGATTTTCCCATGAAAATTTCAGCTAAAAATATAGCAAAACCTATGGTTATGGTAATTGCTGCGTATAAAAGCACAAATGCTGAACCGCCATTTGTGCCAACTAGAGTTGGGAATTTCCACGCATTCCCAAGCCCTACTGCACCACCTGCAACCGATAAGATAAATCCTATCTTTGAAAACTCTTTTTTCATAGCAAAACTTATGCAAAAAAGAGTTGATTTATCATTATGATAGCAACAGCTGTCGGAGCTACAAATCTAAGCAAGAAATACCATACTTTAAACATAGCCTCACCCATATATGGAACAAACAACTCATATACAAGTTCACGCTTCATCACAAACCCAACAAAGATAGAAACTAGTATTCCAGTTATAGGCATCATGATATTTGAAGTAAGATAATCAAGCACGTCAAAAAACGGCTTTCCAAAAAATGTAAATGTTTCGCTCGTTGCACTCTGATATGAAAGGATACAAAACGTTCCCATGACATAGACAAAAACAAAGATATATTTTAACGCTTTTTTACGGCTAAAACCGTGGTTGTTCATAAGATACAGCACGCTTGGCTCTATCATAGAAACAGCACTTGTTAAAGCAGCAAACAGAAGTGAGACAAAAAACATAACTGCAAAAACATTCCCAAATGCACCTAAATTTGAAAACAGAGTCGCCAGCGAGATAAACACAAGCCCAGGACCTTGCTCTCTTGGGTTTGCGCCAAACTCAAAGATAAATGTAAAAACTATAAGCCCCATCATAACGCCGATTAGGATGTTTATAAATACAATTGAGAGTGAGCTTTTTACTAAATCTGTATCTTCTGGAAGGCTTGCTGAGTAGGTCATGATAGTCCCAACACCCAAAGAGAGAGTAAAAAACGCTAATCCTAACGCCATAAGAACCGAGTCTTTATTTAAAGCACTAAAATCAGGCTTTAGCATAAATTTAACAGACTCACCAAACCCATCCATAGTAGCTGAGTAAAGAAGCATAACAATAAGCATTATAAATAAAGCTGGCATCATCCAAACATTCAGCCTTTCAATCCCGCTTTTAATTCCTCTTGAAACAACCCAAAAAGACATCAAAACTGCTATAGTAAAATAAACTAAATTTAGACCAAAATCCTTAGTTAAAAGCTTTGTAAAAATAGCAGCACTCTCGTCCATAGTTTTTGGTAGATAAAACCCACTACTTACTACATACTTTAAAATCCAACCCATTATAACGCTATAAAACGAAAATATCAAAATCGCACCAACTATACAAAGCCCAGCGTAGCGCCATATTTTGCCATGTTTTGGAGCAAGAGTTTCAAACGCACCAAAAGCGTCTTTTCTACTAATCCTACCCATCGACATCTCAGCTAAAAATATAACAAAACTAACAAGAAGAGTTAAAACTAAGTATAAAACAATGAACGCAGAACCACCATTTGTCCCAACAAGAGTTGGGAATTTCCAAGCATTTCCAAGCCCTACAGCACTGCCCGCAACGGCTAAGATAAAACCTATCTTACTAAATCTTTCATTCATAAATAAGCCTTTCTGTGGTAAATTAAAATTAAACATTTTACCATAAAAAGACTTTATAAAATTTAAAAATTTATCTAAAATTAAGCTATTTATCTTTATCTAAAAATATCAGATCAAAACTAGTCTGCCTTTTTACAAGAGCGTTTCTAGTCGAACTTCTGCTATTTGAAAGTCTTTCTATCTCAGCTCTTAGCTCTTCTATGAGTTGCTCTTGCTCATCAAACTGGCTTTTTAGCCTAAATACAACATCAACTCCAGCTAAATTTAACCCTAAATCCTTAGTGAGTCTAAGTATCATTTTTATCCTATCTACATCTCTTTGAGAGTAGAGTCTCATCCTACCTTTTGTTCTATCTGGCTCGACAAGACCTTCTTTTTCATACTGTCTTAAAGTTTGGGGATGAATATCTAAAATCTTTGCTACTACACTTATCATATATACTGGTTCATCATAATTGTTCATAAAATTTCCTTTTTAAATTTTGCTATATATTTTTTCCTATTAAAATTATTTTAATTACAATCTCTCTTTAAGAACTTTGATGGCTTCTTCATCAAGTTCATTTATGTCAGGAAGTACTACATTTACCTCCAAGTACAAGTCGCCGTAAATTTTACTACTTCTATTCTGGATACCGTAGCCTTTTAGGCGAATTTTTTGTCCATTTTTAGTGTTTTCACCTATTTTTATAGTAACTTCTTTTTTATATGTTTTAACATCAATTTTTCCACCAAAAAGAGCTATTTTTAAAGGCACATTAATTTTTTTATATAAATCATCACCTTTTACGGTGTACTCACTACTCTCTTCAACGTTTAGTATCAAAATAACATCGCCCTTTTTCCCACTACTTAAAGAGAGCTTTCCTTTGCCTTTTACTCTAAGTTTTTCGCCGTCTCTCACACCTGCTGGAACTCTAATTTTAAAACTTTCATCACCAACGGTGATTTGCTTCTCTCCGCCAGTTAATGCAAAATCAAAGTCTATTCTAAGTCTTGCTATTACATCTAAATTCTCACTATAGCCACCAAAACCACCACTAAACCCTTCTGAACTAAAGCCACCAAATCCACCACCGCCAAAGATATTTCTAAGTATGTCGTTTAAATCACCAAAATCCCCAGCACTTCTTGCAAAATCGCTGAAATTTTGCCCACCAAACATACTATCGCCTCTTAAGTCATACTGCTTTCTTTTTTCTTCATCGCTTAAGATTTCATAAGCAGCATTTATCTCTTTAAATTTATTCTCAGCACTTGGGTCTTTATTAATATCTGGATGATACTGCCTAGCAAGCTTTCTGTAAGCTTTTTTTATCTCATCACTACTGGCATCTTTTGAGACGCCTAGAGTTTCATATAAACTATCGCTCATCGCTATCCTTTCAAATATGAGTATTTATATCTTAAATTAATTAAATGTTAGTATATCAAAAACTTTAGTCTCTGTCAATCAACTTTAAACAACAAGGTGCGAATTCACTAAGCTAAAATTTATATTAAAAAAATGTTTTATTTTTAAGCTTATAATTACATTTATACTATTGATAAGGAGAAAATATGATAAAAAGAACAGTTTTAATTTCACTCTTCGTTGCAAGTTCGCTCTTTGCTAGTATTGAGTTTCAAAATATAGACTCAAATTTTACTAGACTAAACCCTAGTCAAGAAAACGGCGTAATCCTATCCTACAACTCATCAATTCAAGATGCTAAAAAAGCAGTTGTAAACGTCGCTACAAAAAGAACAGTGTCAATGGGCGGCATGGGCGGAAGAAATGAGTTTTTTAACGATCCATTTTTTGAGCAATTTTTTGGCTTTAGATTTGGAATTCCGGAAGAGAGAAAAAGAGAGCTTGGCTCACTTGGATCTGGTGTTATCATCTCACAAGATGGCTATATCGTTACAAACAACCACGTGGTTGAGGGAGCTGATGAAGTGATGATAACTCTTTTTGAAGGCGGTAAAGAGTATAAGGCTGAAGTTATCGGAACTGACCCACAAACTGACATTGCTATCATAAAAATAGATGAGAAAAACTTAAATGCTATCAAATTTGCAGACTCTGAAAAAGTCCTAGAAGGCGACATTGTATTTGCTATAGGAAACCCTTTTGGAGTTGGCGGAACGATAACACAAGGCATTATCTCAGCTCTAAATAAGAGCAACATCGGACTTAATCAATACGAAAATTTCATCCAAACAGATGCCTCTATCAACCCTGGAAACTCAGGTGGAGCGTTAGTTGATAGCAGAGGCGCTTTAGTTGGGATAAACTCAGCCATTTTAAGTAGAGGCGGTGGAAACAACGGAGTTGGTTTTGCGATTCCATCAAATATGGTAAAAGATGTAGCTCAAAAACTAATTGTTGATGGCAAAATTGAGCGTGGATATATCGGAGTTTTGATAGCTGATTTAACAAAAGAGCAAAAAGAAGTTTATAAAAATAAAGAAGGTGCTCTAATAGTGGGTGTTGAAGATGATATGCCAGCCTACAAAGCAGGCCTAAAAAGAGGTGACTTAGTTATCAAAGCTGATGGCAAAGAGATAAAATCGTCAAATGACCTAAAAAACCTAATCGGCTCACTTGATCCAAATAAAAAGATAGAACTAGAGTATGAAAGAGGTGGAAAAATTACCAAAACAGAGGTAGTTTTAGGAAATTTAAACGCCACAAAAGGAATAGTCTCATCAACTAAGAGCTCACTTGACGGTCTTGATCTAAAAGATTTAGATGATGAAATAATTAAAAAGTTCAACCTAAAGGGTGTTTCAAACGGTGTTTTAGTTACTAATGTAAAAGAAAACTCAAAAGCTAGCAAATCAGGCTTTTTACATGGTGATATTATCATCCAAGTTGGAGATAAAGAGGTAAAAAACATAAGCGAGTTTAATGTTGCTCTTTCTCAAAACAGTGGCGGCAAAACTCTCGTTTGGGTTTTAAGACGTGGAGTTCCACAAGGCTTAGTTATAGAGTAATTCTATAAAAACGTAAGGTTAAATTTAGCCTTATGTTTTTTCTTGATTGAAATAAAACTTCAAATTAGATATAATCACCTAAAATTTAAGGGAAAATAATGAAAGTTTTAATGATTGAAGATGATGTTGAGCTAGCTGAAATTTTATCCGAGTATTTAGAAAAAAACAAAATTAACGTAACTATATCAGATGACCCATATATCGGGCTTTCTAAGCTAAATTTAGAAGAGTTTGACTTAGTTATCCTAGACCTAACTCTACCCGGGCTTGACGGGCTTGAGGTTTGTAAAGAGATAAGAAAAACAAACTCCATTCCTATCATAATCTCTAGTGCAAGACATGACTTAACAGACAAAATAAATGCTTTTGAGTTTGGAGCAGATGACTACATCCCAAAACCTTATGATCCAAAAGAGCTACTTGCTAGGATAAAAAGCTTAATAAGAAGAGCGGATGGGGAGCTTAGCTCTGTTAGAGAAAAAGAAGAGTCTCAAAAAGATTTGGTTATAAATGAGTTTGAGCACACTATCACTCTAAAAGGTGAGCCACTTAAACTAACAGTTGCTGAGTTTGATATCTTAGCCTACCTAATAAGAAAAGAAGGCGGAGCGATATCAAGAGAAGAGCTTATCTACAACTGTGATGCGATTAGCGAAGACTCTACAAACAAAAGCATAGACGTTATAATTGGCAGAATTAGAGCAAAGCTTGGCGAAGATTCTAAAAACCCAAAATATATCCACGCTATTAGAGGTGTGGGCTATAAACTAACCCAGCCATAATGCGTAGATCATCACTTTTTTACAGCATAACATTTATATTTTTACTAGCGTCTATCAGTATATTTTTAGCTTTTTTGTGGCTTATGAACTATGATAAGCAAAACTACACAAAAGAGCTAAATACTCGCTATTCTATAGTCTCAAACGCTACTTTATATAAACTTGCAAATTTGATGAGCGAAGCTGAGTATAGTTCTCAAATGAGGCATTTTAACATGGCTATCATAGATGATAACGCCACGAAACATGAAATAAAACAAAACGCAACCATTCTTCAAGAAGTTAGCACAAAACTAGGCACATCCGCTATTTTGCTCTACAACAGACACCATTTTTTAAGTATAAAACATGAAAATAGTGAAATGCTTTTTCAAGATAGCGACTATCAGCCATATAGATATCATATAATAAAAGTGATATTTTCATTTGTTTTTATTATAGTTCTTATGGCTTATATTTTTACCATAAGAAAGATAAAACCCTTAAGGAAGTTAAAAAGGCAGATTGATAAATTTGCAAAAGGCGACCTAGATATAGTAAATGTTAGCACCGGCAAAGACGAGATAAGCGAAGTTGCAGAGGCGTTTTATCAATCGGTTATGCAGATAAAAAAGTTAAATCACTCAAGACATCTATTTTTAAGAAATATAATGCATGAGCTAAAAACCCCCATTACAAAAGGCAGAATCACAGCTGAGATGCTTCCAGAAGATAAATATCAAGCAAGACTTATCTCTGTCTTTGTAAGGCTAGAGGATTTGATAAACGAGTTTGCAGCTGTTGAAGAGACAACCTCAGGTAAAATGCTCTCACAAAGTGGCAAGTGCAATATAAAAAGTCTGATAAACGAAGCTATTGAATTAGCGATGATAGAGGAAGATAGAGTTGAAATTCAAGGCGATACAGATATCAAAATAAAAGCAAATTTCAAGCTTTTTAGTATCGCTATAAAAAACATTATAGATAACGGTATGAAATACTCAACTGATAAAAAAGTTAAAATTCAAATAACCAAAAATGCTATTGAGTTCCATACTTTAGGCGAGCCGCTAAAGCAAGAGCTTGAGGTTTATATAGAGCCGTTTTCTAAAGGTGAAGATGCGAAAAATAGCTTTGGCTTAGGGCTTTATATAGTGGATAATATCATAAAAGCTCATAAGCTTAAATTTACTCATAGATATGAAGAAGGCTTTAATATATTTAGCTTTGAAGGCTTAGAGTGTTTAAAAACAGAAAATTAAGTTTTTATAAAAATTTTTCTGTTTCTTATCTCTATTAGCCCATCTTTTTCCATCAACGAAAGCTCTCTTGAAAGAGCTGATCTGTTACAAGCTAAATACTTTGCTAAATCTTCTCTGTTAAATTTAAGCTCTATAAAGTTTGAATTTAGCATTTCATTTTTTAAAAACAAAATTATCCTATCCCTTAAATGTGTTTTTGAGTAAAGATTAAGTTTAAAAGTTAGATGATTTAATGAACTATTTAAACTTTTAATTATATTTTCCATAAACAAAGCTCTATATTTGCAATTTTTTTTGCTTTCACTAAAGATGACTTGAGTGTTCATATAAATTAAAGTTGAGTCTGTTTTTGTTTTTAAAATTCTCTCATCCTTGATAAAATCATAAACAACGCTTGAATTTTTAACAAATCTATTATCGATTATCTCTTTTCCATCATCATCTAGAGAAATCATATCAACAACACCTTTTGCTACAATAATTGTCTTAAAACCTTGACTCAACTCATAAAGATAGACATCTTTATCATAACTCATCACCTTATAAGTTATACAGTTTAAAATTCTTTCTATCTTGTCATCATCTAGTCCAAAAAACAGAGACGAGTTTTTAAAAACACTTTCCATTATCTGCCTTTAAAATTTATTTTTACTCATAAATCAATTTTTGTTGCTATTGCAACTGATAAAGATTATCATTTTTTATATAATTGTATCAAACTACATTTAATGAAATTACAAAAAAAGGATAAATTTATGAAAAAACTTGCTTTATTATCCCTTGCTGCTGCTCTTACGGCATCTGAGCCTAGCGTAAATTTGGCTTTAAGTGACTTTAAGCCACTTAAAAACTTTGGACCACCGCCACTTATAACGCCAAATATCGCACAAAGCTATATGGTAGAAAATCAGTTTGATCAAAACAATAGGCAAAACCGCTATTATGTGACAAATTTACTTGATAACTCTATGAGACCCTTTCATTTATCAAGTGGATTTTATGGGAAGAGTTTTTATAACTCTGGGCTTTTTAAATATCGTGATTCTAACACTTATGTAAATTTAAACCTACACCACACCAACGCAAATTCCTACAAAGACGGAGCTGGAAAAAGAGTAAATTTTGGCTATGAGAGATTTGGGCAAAGCATGGTTTTAGGATATTTACCGACTGAACTTAGCGAAATTCGTCTAACTGTTTTACACGATAATATCAAAGATGACAAGCAGCCACAGCACGGAGCTGATGCAGTAGATACCGATAGGCTTGTAACTAAGCTAAATTTGCGTCTTGGAGAGGCGGATTTTAGCAATACTTTGAGTTATGAGTTTCTTTACAGAAAAGTTGAAAGAGAAGCAAATAATTTCAAACTTAGAACTTCGCCAAATAATTTTTTCGCAAATATGGATAGAGATGTTTATGAAAATTCTCTTAAGTATGATTACGGTTTTGGTAAATTTCACAATACTTTTGGGCTATCCTTTGTGCATGATGATCACCTACATAAACGCTATGCAAAGGCGAAATTTGGTAATGTTTTAAACGCTTATCGATACGCGGATGTTACAAATAAAACTTTTGGTATTTTTGATACTATCTCTTATAAATTTGATGATTTTCACAAGCTTAGTTTTGGTTTAGAGTATCTTTATAACGATGCAAAAGTTGGTAAATACAATGCCAAATTAGCCGTGCCAAAACCTATGCAGATGATGACCGGTAAGAAGTTTTTCCCAAATGCAAAGAATTTATGGAAGCAGTATTATGGTATAGATTTTGATGGAAGCGTTGATGATGATATTTTAAATTTAGCTTTAAAATACGATTTTACGCCAAATTCGCTTGATACCTATAGCTTAGAAATTGCTAGAAAAGGTAGATTTGCTGAGAATTTAGAGCGATTTTCAGCACTTTTTGCACCTAATCCTGCTGGATTTTTTGTCGCAAATCCACTTCTAAAACCAGAATATCACAACTACGCAAAACTTAGTTTTGATATAAGAAACGAAGCCTATAAAGGCTATTTAAACTCACTAAATGGAGATGGGCTAAATTTTGGCGGATATTTGATGATTGATAAGGTTGATAACTTAATCATCCTTGATAGAGCAAGAGGGCAAAATGGCGTAAAAGCTAAGAATTTAGGCGTTATAAGTAGAAATGTTGATGCTTTGATTTTGAGTTCTCATCTTTATGCTAACTACAACTTTGCCCAAAACTACGCCCTAAATTTAGGACTTTACTATACTTACGCAGAGAATGAAACTGACAACAGACCACTTTATCAAATTCGCCCATTTGAGGCAAATTTGGGACTTGACTATATGGATTATGCAAGTTTTGGAAGCTATAACATAGGTGTAAATTTTAGATATGTTGGCAAACAAACAAGGGGCGATTTTGATAAAAAAACTGGCTTAGGGATTGATTTAAAAGAAGCAAGCAAGGAGTTTTTTACAACTGATATTTACGCTGGAATTGAGTTTAAAAACAAGGTTGGCGTAAGACTTGGAGTAAATAATCTTTTTGATAAAGAGTATGCTGAATTTATAAGTGGATCTCATGTAGAAGCGGTTGCGCCGAACTTAGTAAATGCACCAGGCAGAACATTTTACTTAAGCGTTCATGCAAATTTTTAAGGAGAAAGAGATGAAAAGAAGAGAGTTTATAGGGCTAAATTTAGCCCTTGGGGCAAGTGCATTTGCACCAAATTTATTTGCAAAAGAGAGCTTGACGATTTATGGAGCACCAGCAATTCCAAGCGTTATAATCGCAGTTGCTGTACTTAGAGGAGAGCTTAAAAAACAAAAAGACTTAAGCCTTCAAATTTGGAAAACCCCAGAACAGCTTCGTGCTGGGGTTGCAAATGGCACTATGCAAGTGATGATGAGCCCATCAAATGTAGGCGTAAATTTGGCAAATCAAGGGCAAGATGTAGCTATGTTAAATTTACTAACAGCTAACGTTCAAGACATTGTAACCAAAGATGAAAATATAAAAAGCATTCATGATTTAGAGGGCAAAAAACTCATAATGCCTTTTAGAAATGACATGCCTGATATCATTTTTAACGCACTTTGCAAAAAACTTGGTGTTGATGTTAAGAAAATCAGCATTGACTACACAGCAACTCCACCTGAGAGCATGGGAATGTTTTTAGCTAAAGATTATGACGCAGCACTTCTGCCTGAACCTATGGCAACTGCTGCAACTTTTAAAGCAAAACAAAGCGGTATAAAGGTTTTTAGAATGAGACCTATGCAAGATATTTGGGGCGAGGCTTTTGGTATCAAGCCCATTATCCCACAAGCTGGAATCATCGTAAAAAGGGACTTTTACGAAAAAGAGAAAGAGAGCTTAGAAATTTTTCACAAAGATTTACAAATGGCGATGGAGTGGATAGAACAAAACCCAGAATCAGCTGGAAAAATCGGTGAAAACTACCTACCAGCTAAAGCACCTGTTCTAACTCAAGCTTTTAAAAACTCAGATTTGATCGTCGTAAAAGCAAGTGAGGCAAAGAGTGAATTGATGAATTTATTTGAGATTATAATGGAATATAATCCAAAACTTCTTGGCGGAAAACTACCAAATGATGAGTTTTTCTTATGATAAAAACTGATGGGGTTGATAAAAAACGAGCAGTTATTTGGAAGATAGTTGACTATCTATGGGGTGGATTTTCCACCCTTGGCGTTGTTTTTATGCTTATTGCTTTATGGCAATTAGGACATGAGAGAGTTGGAGATTTTTTGCTTCCAGCTCCTTATGATGTCTTTATAAAATCAGTTAAAGTTTTAAAAGAATATGAAAACCACGACCTACTTCTTAGTTTAGAACGCTCTATTTTAGGCGTTGGATTTGCTTGTGTTGTAGGAATTTTCTTTGGGTTGATTGCTGGATATTTTAAAAGCATGAGAGTTTTTTTAAAGCCAATTGCGACAATTTTACTCTCAATGCCACCAATTATCTGGATAGTTTTAGCACTTTTTTGGTTTGGTTTTGGTGGAGTAAGCGTTTTATTTACTATTTTCCTAACTGTGCTTCCACTTACCTTCTCATCATCAATGATAGGAATGGCAAGTGTTAATGTAGAGCTAATCGAGATGTTTGATGCATATAAACTAGGAATTTACAAGAAAATCCGCTATCTTTATTTGCCTCATCTAACGAGCTTTATCATATCAAGCTTAAGCGTTGCTATCGCAATGGGTGTTAAAATAGTCGTTATGGCTGAACTGCTAAGCGGAACAGATGGGATTGGTGGAAAAATAGGCGATGCAAGAATTATGCTAGAGATGGATATGGTTTTAGCTTACGTTCTTATAACTATCACATTTATCGGGCTTTGCGAGTATCTTATCATCAAGCCTCTTTCTATAGCCTTAATGCCTTGGAGACGAGATGCTGGAGCTTAAAAATATAGAGTATGAGATTCTTAGAGAAAAAATCGTAAAAGATTTTAGTTTAGTGGTAAAAGGTGGGGAAGTTATCACGCTTTTTGGACCATCAGGTTGTGGAAAAACAACGATTTTAAGGCTGATTAGCGAAATTGTTACGCCAAAAAGTGGGGAAATTTTAAATGATTTTAAGCGAACCATCTATCTTTTTCAAGAAAACAGACTTCTTGATAATTTAACAGCTTTAGAAAATGTGCTTTTAACTATGCCTAATCCCGATACTAGCGAAGTTTTAGCAAATTTTAAAATGCTAGGACTTAGCAAAAAAGACGCAGAAAAATACCCTTACGAATTAAGCGGTGGAATGGCAAAAAGAGTGGCTTTTATAAGGGCGATTTTAGCTAAACCAAATTTACTCTTGCTTGATGAGCCATTTGTGGGGCTTGATGAGGATTTAAAAAGAGTATTTATAGAGATTTTGCGTAAAAAAATAGAGCATGAAAACCTAGCCATAATCCTAGTAACTCACGATAGATTCGAGAGTTTGCTTCTTTCAAACAAGGTGTTATTTTTAAGCCCAAAGCTTATGCAAATTGATAAAATTTTGGAGTTAAAAAAGCCTATAAAAGAGCGTGATAATGCCTATATCACAAAAAATATCGAAGAGAATTTTAAAGGAATTATTTATTATGATTGATGATTTTTTATCCCATCCAATGAGAGCAAATTTCTTACTTGCTTCACTTGTAACGATGCTTGGCGGGACGCTGTTTTTTACAAATTTGGATTTTATAACACTGCATAAAATTTTCTTTCTTTGTTTTTTACCAATGCTTGCTTACAGTGGGTTTTTGCTAACTGCTTTGCCTGATTGGACAAATTACAAAGGTGCGTTAAAATCGCATAATATCTTGCTTTTGGCTCTGTTTTTACTTGCATTTTTAGGAATTTTTATAAGCCTAAAAATAACGATGATTTTTGTAAGTTTGTTTTGGCTTTATCTGCTTTGTTTTTCGGCGTATTTACTCGTTTTAGCTCGCAATAATGATAATTTTAGCATACTTTTTGTCCTTTTTAGCTTTTTTGCATTGAGCCTGCTCTATGCACTAACTAGCAATGAAAACTATCTAAATTTGCAAATTCACATAAATATCATCGCCGTTTTAGTCGTATCTTTTCGTATAGGTATAGTTTTGGGGCGTGAAGCGTTAAGGCAAGATGGGGATGAAGATAGTTTGTTTATGGCAAATTTCACACATAAAAATTTAGCTTCGTGGTTTTTATTTATCTATATATTTTCTGAAATTTTTCTAAAAAGCCAGATTATAAGCGGATATATCGCAGCCGGTGTTGGCTTTGTGATCTTGGCAAATTTAAAAGAGTGGCACTATGCAGTTTTACTAAAACGCCATTTTGTGCTGTTTTATTACACGATTTTACTTCTAACTGGTGTTGGTTATGTGGGATTTGGACTAAGTCAGGTTTTATCAACTGGCTTAGAGTCTCAAATTTTACATATCATTGCCATAGTTGGAATCCTAGGAATAATCTATCTTGTTTTTACCACAGCAGGACTTAGACATAGTGGATTTGTGCTTTTAAGCTATCCAAGAGTTATTAAATTTGGCTTTATACTCTTAGTTGTAGCTGCGATTTTAAGGGGAGTTTTTGGATATTTTAGCCCTCTTTTTTACACACAAATTCCAGCTCTTTTAGTTATAGTTGCTTATACATTTTATATGGTTAAGTTCTTTTTTATTTTTAAAGATAATGAGTTTAGCGATGATCCAGAGTAAGCTAAAAAAGATTTATCACAGATTAATTTCAAATAATTTAGATTTTGGTTCTTTTGTTGCCGTTGCAACTGATAAAGATTATCAATTTATGTATAATTACACCAACCAAAATTAATAAAATTTAAAAAGGATAATTTTATGAGCAAAATTTCTCAAAAAACACCAGGGCATACATTTATGAAAAGCCTTGGCAGAACTAGGCTTAGACCTGGTGGTGGCGTTATAACTAATTGGCTTATAGAACAAGCTGGTATAAAGTGTGAAGATAAGATTTTAGAAGTTGCTTGTAATCACGGCGATAATTTAATTAGAATTTATAATGAGTATAAATGCGATATAAAAGCGATTGATTTAGATGAAGAGGCTTTAAAAGAGTGTAGGAAAAATCTTGAAATTTTAGAGTTTGATAAGGAAATTGAAATTTTCAAAATGGATGCAAGAGAGCTGGAGTTTAACGACAATAGCTTTGATATCGTTATAAATGAGGCAATGATTACACTTCTTAGTCCAAACGATAAGAAAAAAGTCATATCTGAATATTTTAGAGTTTTAAAGCCAGGCGGAGTTCTTTTAACTCATGATATAGTAAAAGTTTTTGATGATGAGCCAAAGCTAATAGAAAAAAATCTCTCTAAAGCTGTAAATTTGCAAGCTCGACCTCTTTTAAGAGATGAATGGTTTTCTTTGATTGAGTCGTTTGGGTTTAGAGTTATAAGCTTTAAGACAGGGGATTTTGGATTGATTGACAAAGAAACGATAATTAAAGATGAAGGACCTATTAGAGCTGCTAAATTTTATGAAAATGCTGCAAAAGATGAAAATAAAGAGCAATTTAATAGGATGCTTAAAAACACGACCAGTGGCAAGATAAACTATATCGCCATAATTTCAAAAAAGCCATATTAAGGATTAAAAAGTGCAAAATTTAATAAAAGGTAAAAATTTAAGCTTAATTAATCAAATTCCTTATAGAAAAAATCAAACTATATCTAAAAGAATCAGTCTTAGCGATGAGCAAAATATTTTTCTTTTTTCTATGTATGAAAATACAGATATTAGCTCTGAGTTATATCAAGAGTATAAAATTTACTTCATTTTAGGAGGAGTGATTGAGATAAAAAATTCCAAATTAAGCAAAAATGAGCTTTTTATCTGTGAGCCTTTGAGCTTGTTTGATATTAAAGCTTATGAAAATAGTGCATTTTTAGAAATTTCAGTAAATTCAAAAGGAGAAAACATGAAAAACTTAAACACAGGAGAGATTATTTCGTTAAAAAACGAGATTGACTATGTAGAGGGTGGAATTTCAAATTTAGATATAGTTTCACAAAAAGGTATTAAAATAATGCTTATGGCGTTTGATGAAGGGCAAGGACTAAGCCCACATTCAGCACCAGGTGATGCTCTAGTGGTGCCATTAGAGGGTAAAGCCAAGGTGCTAGTCGGCGATGAAGAGTTTGAGGTAGAAGAAGATAAACAAATTGTTTTTCCTAAAAATATCGCTCATAATGTAACTGCTATAACTAAATTTAAAATGATGTTGATTTTGGTGGTTGATTAGTCTAAATTTAGCTTAGTGGGTTTTAGTAAATTATTCTATTATAAACTGTTTCCACTGGGCTATTTCCCCTATCTCAACATATTCTTTGAGGCTTTGCTGGGGCATATACTCTTTTTTATACTCCAAACTCCCGCAGCCTTTGACATAATACCCCAGATATACCCATCTTAGACCTAACTTTTTAGCAAACGCGATTTCCTTTAAAAGAGAGAATTTACCTAAACTTAGATGAGAGTAGTCAGGATCATAGTAGCAGTAAATCGAACTTATCCCATCATCTACCACATCTACTAAATCAACGCAAATTAGCTTACCATTCTCATCATAAAACGAAATTTCCCTGCCAAAACTCCCAAATCCAGCGATGTATAAATCATAGTATTTTATCAAATCAATATCATAATATTTCCAATTTTTCTTATAATACATAAACTTATGATACTTTTTAAAAAGCTCAACGTGCTCGTTATCTACAAGAGGGCGTGAGAGCAAAATTTGAGTGCTTTTATTTTTGTTTATCGCTCTTCTTTGGCTTTTACTAGGTTTAAAGTTAAAAGCATCAACTCTTACACTCACACACTCTTCACAACCATTACAAACTGGCTTTTGAAAATACCTTCCAAACCGCCTATATCCTCGTTTTACTAGCTCTGAGTTTAGGTTAAAACCACACTCTTCTATATATAGATACTGAGTTCTGTTTTTTCTATCATCAAGATAAGGACACTGAGCATCAAGAGTGCAAAAGGGGATACAGGTTTTCATATTTTCCTTATATCTTGACCTTTTACATACTCTAAAAACTCGATTTCAAGTCTTTTTTCTCTTGCTTTAATGCTCTCCTTTTCAAGATCAAGCTTCTCTTTTTCTTTTTTAGCCTCGTCACTTTTTATCATATCTTTTTTTATCGCTTTTAAATCATCGAAAAAATCATTCATCAACTAACTCCTCTTCAAACTCGCTTTCAAATATCTCAATAGCTTCTTTTATAACCACACTCAACTCATCCTCTTTTTTAAAGTTGTTCTTTTTAAACTTATACTTTTCCATCTCCTCAAGAAGTTCTGGAAGGTGAATATCAGTAAATGATGTATCAAAAAACCCTCTTCTGAAGTCCCTACTCTTACTTATAGCTAAAAGCAGTGGGATGGTTGTGGTAACGCCCTCTATGCTAAACTCCTCTAAAGCTCTTTCTAGCTTACTAACCGCCTCTTCATAGCTTGTTCCGCTTACCATAAGTTTTGCAAGAAGAGAGTCGTAGTATGGCGGGATATTGTAGTCTTTATAAAGGTGACTATCAACTCTCACAGAAGGTCCTAAAGCTGGATAATAGCCAGTTACTTTTCCAAGAGCTGGAGTGAAGTTTTTAGATGCATCTTCAGCTACTATCCTAGCCTCGATGGCAAATCCAAGTGGCTTGATATCACTTTGCTCAAGATCTAGGATTTCTCCAGCAGCGGAGCGAATTTGTCTGCCTATCAGGTCAATCCCTGTGATAACTTCGGTTATGCCGTGTTCAACTTGGATTCTAGTATTCATCTCCATAAAATAGAAATTATTATAGTCATCTAATAAAAACTCAACCGTTCCCACACTTGTATAACCCACAGCTTTTGCAGCTGCTACAGCTGTAACACCCATAGTTTTTCTTAGGTTTTCACTAACTGTTGGGCTTGGAGCTATCTCTATAATCTTTTGATGTCTTCTTTGAATTGAGCAGTCTCTCTCACAAAGGTGGATAACATTTCCGTAATTATCAGCTAAAATTTGAAACTCAACGTGGCGAGGGTTGATGATGAGTTTTTCCATAAAAACTTCGTCATTGTTAAAAAACGCTTTCGCCTCTCTTTTACAGTCTTCAAGTAGGCGTTCTAAATCTTTTTCTTCATGGACTTCGCGGATACCCCTACCACCGCCACCACCACTTGCCTTTAGGATGACCGGATAGCCGATTTTTCTAGCATATTTTTTAATGTTTTCCATGCTTTCATTATTTAGCTTTTCAGTTCCTGGAACTACTGGGATACCGTTTTTTTTCATCAAATATCTTGCTATGTTTTTATTTCCCATCTTTCTAATGACATCAGGTTTTGGTCCTATGAAGATGAGCCCAGCGTCCTCGACTTCTTTAGCAAACTCATAGTTCTCACTTAAAAACCCATACCCTGGGTGGATCGCATCAGCCCCGCACGCTTTTGCAACTTCTACTATCTTTTTAGGGTCCAAATATCCATTCATCGGGTGCTCACCAACCTCATACGCTTCACTTGCAATACGAACATGAAGAGATGATTTATCAGGTTTTGTATAGATAGCAACACTTTCAATGTGCAAATCTCTACAAGCTCTTATAACTCTAACGGCGATTTCACCACGGTTTGCGATGAGAATTTTTTGTATCATTTCTTTAACCTTATATGACAATAAATTTTGCACTATCTTAGTATAAATAGGTTGAATTTAGGATAAAATGGCTAAATTTCACTAAATTTTGCTAAATTTAAGTTAGTTTTGTGTAAAATAACTACTTTTAATTCGTGCGCCCTTAGCTCAGCTGGATAGAGCATTTGATTGCGGTTCAAAAGGTCAGAGGTTCGAATCTTCTAGGGCGTACCACTCTTTTCTACACAAACATCCACCACAAAGGTCTTTTATGAAAGTTTTATTTGCTCCAAGCGAGGCAAAAAGTGCTGTTAAAGGAAATTTAAAGCATCCAAATTTTAGTTTTAATAGTGACAAAAGAGAGATAGTTTTAAACGAATATGAGAGTTTTATCAACACTACTTCTGATTTAGCAAACTTTTTTGGTTTAAAAGATGAGGAGTTGGTAGCCCATTATAAAACAAGCTTTAAAGAAAATGTTGGCATAAAAGCGGTTTTAAGATACACCGGAGTTGCCTATAAAGCACTTGATTATCCAAGCTTAGATGAGAGTGCTAAAAAATACGTGGATGAAAATGTAGTGATTTTTTCAAACCTTTTTGGTCCACTTCTTGCAAAAGACCCACTTCCTGAGTATAAATTTAAACAAGGTGCAAAACTTCCAAACTTTAACGTTGAGAAATTTTACAAAGATAACTTTAGCCAAGCGTTAGATGAGTTTTTAGAAGATGATGATATTTTGGACTTAAGGGCTGGGTTTTATGAGAAATTTTATACTATAAAAAAGCCATATCTCACACTTAAATTCATCAAAGACAGCAAAGTCGTAAGTCACTATGCTAAACATTATAGAGGAGAAATTTTAAGGCAAATCGCATTTAAAAACGTTAAAAACTTCGGTGAGCTTATGGAAACTGAGTTTGAAAACCTAAAACTAAGTGAGATAAAAGAGCAAAAAAATAAAAAAGAGATAGTTTTTGAAATTTATACTTAAGAAATCTTTAAGTTTATAAAAAGCTCTTAATAGCGAATTTCTAGCGATATCTGCTCTAAATTTGCATAAATTCGAATTTATGAGCTAAATTTAGAATAAAAAGTATTGTATTATTACCAAAAGTATTGTAGAATGGTGCTTAGAAACTTACTTTAAAAGGATGTTGTATGAAAAAAGCAGAATTTATTACACTAGTTGCTGAAAAAGCAGAGCTATCTAAAAAAGATACAGAAAAAGCACTTGATGCGATACTTGAGAGTATTCAAGAGTGTTTAGTAAAAGGTGACTCGATTAGTTTTATCGGTTTTGGTTCTTTTGGTGTGGCGGAGAGAGCTGCTAGAGAAGGAAAAGTTCCAGGAACAAACAAAACTTACAAATCACCGGCTACAAATGTAGTTAAATTTAAAGTTGGCAAGCAACTAAAAGACGCAGTTGCTGCTTCAAAGAAAAAGAAATAATTTTCTAAAGGCAGAGCTTTGGCTCTGCTTTTTCTACAAAATTTACATAATATTTCGTTAATAATATCATTACTTATCAAAAAAACAAATGCATTAAAACTCTACTTAATAGTCATCGTTTAAAATAGAAAATACGCCAAAACTCCAATTGCTCGTGATTTTAAGTGAATTTATTTAATTGCACCTTAAAGTAGCAAAAACACCAAACCCCGTAGTGTCGTCATTGCAAGGAACAAAGTGACGAAGTAATCTATCAAATAAAATCTTATAAATTTATAAGATTTTTTACTCATAAAATTTTTAACTTAAAAGTTAATAGAGAAAACACCTTAAATTCAATTCAAACTTTATCAAAATAGATTGCCACGATTTTCTACGAAAATCTCGCAATGACGAGATTGGTAGATAAAATTTTACAAAATTTCTACTTTTTATAAAAGCAAACTCTAAATTTAGAAAAGAAAAAACCTTGAATTTGGTAAAGATTTACTGTTTTAAATTTACCAGCCCAGTAAGTCTATTTTTTGCAAGTTCTGCTATCTCTTCTTCATAGTTAAAAAACTTAAACGGTGAGCCGTGCTGAACACTTCCATCAAGCAAATCCCCACCTTGACGGTTTTTCAAGTCAATCTCTGCAACCTTAAACCCATCCAAAGTTTTAGCAAACTCTTTTAGTCTTAAAGGTGGTTCTTTTAGTTTTGTAAAAAGATAGCACCAGCCCTCTCCGCCCTGTCTTCCAACTCGCCCGCGGAGCTGATGAAGTGTGGCTAAGCCCATTCTCTCAGGGGCAACAACAACTATAATGCTAAGTCTTGGAAGTGAAATTCCAACCTCTACAACAGTTGTTGTAAGTAAAACATCGCCCTTTTCTCTAAATTCTTTTAAAATTTCTTCTTTTTCTTTGTCACCACCGTGAGTTAAATAGACATTTTTAAAGTTTTTATACCAGTAGCTACTACCTTCATTTAAGCTTTGATAGTCGATAACTTCGCTTTCCTCAACTAAAGGATAGACGATGATGGCTTGTTTGCCTTTTAAAATCTCATCTTTTATATGGCTTATCATCGTGGGAAAACCACTAGCATTTATGATAATGGTTTTTATATCTTTTTTATACGGCATCTGTTTTAAAAAGCTCTGATCTGCTACGTTTGATTGAATCAGCGTCATAGTTCTAGGTATCGGCGTTGCTGAAAACTGCAAAAAATGAGCCGAAAACTCACCATCTTTTGTAAGAGTGTTTATCTTTTGCCTTTGATTTGAGCCAAATCGGTGCTGTTCATCGACCATTATCAAATTTGCTTTTGGTAGTTTTTGGTACAAGAGAACATGAGTTCCGATTATCAAATTCACACCGCTAAAATTTACATCTTTATCCCCGCTTTTTACAAGCATTATATTCATAAAATCAGGTAGTAAATTTAGGGCTTCATTATAAATTTGCTCGGCTAAAATGCTAGTTGGTGCCATTAAAATCGCTGTTTTTGGGTGCACCATCAAAGCACTTCCAAGCATCACTAGAGTTTTACCACTTCCAACATCGCCCATTATAACCCTCCTTGATGCATTGCCACTTAGAAAGTCAACTTTAACATCTTTTAGGGCGTTTATTTGGTCGTTTGTGGGAGTAAAAGGCAGAGTTTTTAACCACTCATCTATATCAAAAATATCTATCTTTTTAGCTTTAAAGATAAACTTTTTTCTACTTAGCTTTTTCATATAGTTAAAAATTTCTATAAATTTTAAAGTATTTAAAGCCTGAGTGTTTTGTTCTAAATTTCTTACTAAATTTACACTCTCTTTGCCGTTTTCATGTAAATTTAGTAAAAAATTTGCTTCGTATTCGTTAAGCCCTTCGGCTATCAAATCATCAAATTTAAGGTTTTCACTGATTAGTTTCCTAACTCTGTCATCTCTTAGGCTAAGTTTGTATTTAGGGAGAATTTCTCCTATTTTTGTTACAACTTTTGGGTTTGTAAACTGCCAAGTGTTTGCGTAAATGCTGGATTTGCCGTTTATAAACATCTTTTTACCAGCTTTAAAAGTGCTAAAATGCCACGGCTTTGCGTTGAAAATCACGATTTTAACATCCATATCCCAAGTGAAGCAGTAAGCCGTGATATTTAAGATGTAGCCTCTAAACTGCTGGAACTTACACTCTATCTCTACGGTGTTTTCGCCCTCACTTGGAAGCTCGCTAAGGGTTAAATCCTCAAAGCTCTTTGGCAAAAGCAAAGCCAAATCAATCGCCGTTCTAACCCCTAGTTTTTTAAAGCTCTCTTTTGCTGAGCTCTCTATTTCTTTATTCATTGTAAATTACTGCAAAGCTTAGTTTTAAAATTTCATCGTGGCTTTTGATAAACTCATTTAGAGTTTTTAGATCTAAGTTTTTAACTCTCTCTAAATTTCTCTCAAACTCCCCAAACTCAAGCCCTTGATAAAACTCCTGTTCTTTTATATAAACTCTTTGAAACATCGTCTCTTTTTGAAGCGGAACGCTTCCAAGCAAGAAATTCTTAGCTCCTTTTAGCTCTTCTTCACTCACTCCATCACGCACGAATTTCAAAAACTCATCCTTTATAACGCTGATGGCTTCTTCTTTGTTTTCATTTTTTGTCTGCATATAGCCCCAAATAGAACTAGAACTAAGGTTGAAGCTTGACCTTGCGTAAATCGAGTAAGCAAGCCCCCTTTTAACGCGAATTTCTTCCATTAGCCTACTTCCAAACCCGCTACTTCCTAAGATAAAAGTCGCTACACTTGAGAGGTAACGCTCATCTTTTGGGACGTTGTAAGGTGCTCCAAAGTAGATATACGCCTGTTCACTCTCTTTTTTTACAAATTTAGTGATTTCATCAAAGCTTGTTTTATAAACCTCAAGCTCGGTTTTTATGCCTGAATTTAGAGCATCTAAAGTTTTACTCAAATTAATGTCGCTACTCACATCACCAGCTAAAACTATATATAAATTTGATAAGCTTAACTCATTTAAAAAGTTTTTTATATCATCTAAGCTTATGCTATCCACACTCTCATAGCTCATTTTATTTGCCAAAGGAGTGTTAGCAAAAAGGATTTTTTCTAACTCCTCTTTTGCTTGGTAGTCAAAGTCGTTTTCCTTTGTAGCAAGCTCACCTTTTGCGATGGTTTTGATTTTCTCAAGTGTAGATTCAGTTAAATTTGGGTCACTTAACAAACTCTCAAGCAGACCAAGGGCATACTCAAAATGCTCTTTTAAACAGTTTATCTCGATAGTAAATGTCTCAAACCCGCACCCAGCGTAAAGCTCTATCGCTTTTATCTCTAAAGCTTTTGAAAACTCACTAACTCCGTGCGTTTTCGTACCTTCATTTAGAAGTTTTGCTGTAAGCTTTGCAAGTCCAGCTTTGTCTGCGTCTCTAACGCTTCCACTTGCTTTAAAAACCAGCTTAAAATTTACAACTGGCATTGAGTTGTCAAATTTATACAACAGTGGAATGGCTATGTTTTTTATATCAATATACTCTATCTTCATGCAAATTTTTCCAAAATATCGTAGTTTGTGTTTCTTTTAGCTGGGATTTCGCCAACGTCTTTGATAAGCTCTATCATCTCATCTTGATTCATTCTAAACGCCGCCCCAGCTGCTTTTACAACGTTTTCTTCCATCATCGTCGAACCTAAGTCATTTGCTCCAAATTTAAGTGCAAGTTGCCCGATTAAGCTACCTTGCGTCACCCAGCTACTTTGGATATTTTTAAAGTTATCTAAAAACAGTCTTGAAACTGCAAGTAGCCTTAAATAGCGGTTTGATGACTGCTTCATAATTTCTGGATGCTGTTCTAAAAGCTTTGTGTTTTTACCTTGAAAACTCCATAAAATAAACGCTCTAAACCCGCCAGTAACGTCTTGAAGCTCTCTTAGATAGTTCCAGTGCTCAACTATCTCACGCGTGGTCTCAACCGTGCCAAACATCATAGTTGCCGTTGTTTTCATGCCGATTTGGTGGGCTTCTTTGTGGATTCTTAGCCATGTCGCAGTGTCGCATTTTTTCGGTGCGATGATGTCTCTAACCCTGTCACTTAGCACTTCCGCCCCAGCTCCTGGCATAGAGTACATGCCCTTAGCTTGGAGTCTTTGTAAAACTTCAAGGGTTGAAATTTTGCTGATTTTAGCGATATAGTCTATCTCAACTGCTGAAAAACCGTGAATCGTGATGGTTGGGTAGTGCTTGGCGATATACTCTACCAAATCCTCATACCACTCAATTTTTAGCTTTGGATGAACTCCGCCTTGGAAAAGAATTTGAGTCCCGTCTATCTCGATAAGCTCCTCTATTTTCTTGCCAATCTCTTCAAAACTTAGCAAATACGCATCGCTCTCATTTACATGGCGATAAAACGCACAAAATTTACAATCCACCCAGCACGCATTTGTATAGTTGATATTTCTATCCACTATAAAAGTTGTGATTTTATCAGGATGAAGCTCACGCTTTTTGGCAAACGCCATCCTGCCAAGCTCGGTTAAATCCGCATTTTCTATCAAATCAACTGCTTCGTCTATATTTAATCTTTTACTTAATATCTCGCTCAAAACTAACCTTTTTACTAAATTTTTGTTATTTTATCAATTAATTGTTATGAATTTAAAACAAAACTAAATATTAGCAGAAATTTGTATAGTTTTTCTTTAAAATTTGGGAAAATATTCTATTTATTACCATAAAAAACCACTATCCACGCGTCATTGCGAAACCTTTAGGTTGAAACAATTTAGTTCTTGAAATTCTAAAGTCTTATTTGATAAATTTAACCTTAAAAGCTCTCCATTCCGTCATTGCAAACGCTAGTGAAGCAATCTAGTTTATAAATTTTGAAATTGAAATTTAGCAAATTTGGTTTTAATATATTTTATAGCTCAATCACTAGATTGCTTCGTTTGTTTCACAAACTCGCAATGACGGATAACAGTCATTACGAGGAACGAAGTAACGAAGTAATCTAGTTTTTGAAATTTTAGAGTTTTGTTTAGCAAATTTGGTTTTTAGGTTTTTTTTAAATTTGGTTTAAAGCTTATTTTGAATTTAAGGTCTAGATTGCCACGATGGACTTCGTCCATCTCGCAATGACGGGAAAAAGATTTTCTACTCTTTCTCCACCCTAATCTTCCCATTAGAACTACCTAAAACCTTAACTTTATCGCCCTCTTTTGCACCGTTTTTGATAAGCTCGTCTATCTCATCGCTTTGCCAAAAAGTACCTTTGAAATAAACCATTCCATTTTTTATCTCTCCAAAGCCACTTTCATCCAAGAAGTTATCTTTATACTCTCCACTAGTTCTATGAAAAGCTCTGTTTAAAGGCTTTTTAAAAACAAAAATCAAGATAAAAGAGAGCACAAATGCACTTAGCAGTTGCCACTCCCAGCTAAAAGGAACTATGAAGTTTAAAAATCCTACTAAAATAAATCCAAACCCAAAAAACAAAAGCACAAAGTTCATAAATAGTAGCTCAGCTACGCAAAACATGCCTCCGATACTTAGCATTATCAAAGAATTTATCAACTCTTATCCTTTAAAAACTCTTTTACTATACTAAGGCTTCCGATGAGTTCCGATGTTTCGTAAGGAACTAAAACTTTGTCTTTACTTGGGTTTTTTGATAGCTCGTTAAACGCACTGATTCTTCCTTGAGCTAGCAGATACTCAGCTGCAAATTTAGAGCTACTCATAGCTTCATTGATGTTCTCCATCGCTTCTTTTTGTCCTTGAGAGATAGCTACTTCTTCGTATTTTTTCGCGTCTGCCATTCTTTCTATCGCTTCAGCTTCTAAAACCTTTTCTTGTTTTAAAGCTTCAGCGTTTAAAATAAGAGCCTCTTTTTCAGCTTGAGCTTTTAGTTCGATGGCTCTTTTTTCTCTCTCTGCTTTCATCTGTAAATTCATCGCATCTTCGATTTCTGCTGGAACTGAAATTTCAGCTATCTCAACTCTCATAATCTTAGCTCCCCAGTTATCAGCAGCCCCTGCAAGTGCTACTTGTAAAGCTGCGTTTAGTTTATCTCTTGATGAGAGAGTGTCATCCAAGTTCATCGCACCTATTTCACCCCTTAGAGTTGTCATAGCTAAATTTGAGATAGCTGATCTATAGTTTTCAACATTATAGTGAGCTTTTTTAGCTTCAACTATTTTGATATATACTATCCCATCAACTGCGATATTTACGTTATCTTTTGTGATGACCTGCTGTTTTGTGATATTTACAAGCTGTTCTCTAGCAGTAAGAGTTGCACTAACTCTGTCGATAATAGGGATGATTAGATGAAATCCGCCATCTAAAACTTTATGAAATTTACCAAGCCTTTCTACAATAAAAAGGTCTGATTGAGAGACTATCTTTACACTTGCTTTTAAAAAAAGCACTATAAAAGTACAAATAACGACCATTAAAACGATAAAGTTTTCCATATTTTTACTCCATTTAAAAAAATATATCCAATTATATCATCTTATGTTTACCAAACATCGCAAAAAAAGTAAATTTTAATAAGAAAATAATGATATTTATGTTACAATCTCACCATCTTTTTTATCAAAGGAGTTAAAATGAAAAGAAGAGACGCTTTAAAGGTTATGGGTTTAAGTGCGGTTGCACTTTCAACACTTAATGCTTATGATAAAGAACTTATCGTAAATACTTATGATATGGAACTAGATGATCCTAAAAACCCAAATGAACATGAGTATAAACATATGCCTGAGATAGTAGTCACAAACAATGTTGACGCTAAAGGCTATACTTTAGTTGAAGTTACAGTTGGTCAAAAAGAAATCATCCACCCAAGTGATGCTGATCACTGGATTTATAAAATAGACCTTTTTGCTGATGATAAGCTTATCGCTACTGCTGACTTAGAACCAGTTATTTCAAGAGGTTATCTAAGTGCAAGAGTTAAGCTTGATGGAGTAAAAGAACTCTCATCAAAAACTTACTGCAACCTACACGGTAACTATGTAGCAAAAGTAACGCTATAATCAGTATTTAGCTTCTGGCGCTTTGTATTCTTCTAAGCGCCTAAGAAGTTCTTCATAACTCTCTTCAACTATTACCATATCTACAAACTTTTTACCTATAAAACCACTCTCTCCAGCAAATTTTACAAACTCAAAAAGCTTATCATAAAAACCATCTAAATTTAAAAACGCAATCGGCTTTGTATGATACCCAAGCTGAGCGTGAGTCCAAACCTCAAAAAGCTCTTCTAAAGTTCCAAGCCCTCCAGGAAGGACAACAAACGCTTCACACATCTCATTTAACAAAGCTTTTCTTTGGTGCATGGTTTTTACTTTTATTAAATTCGTTATTTTCTCATTTCCAGCTTCTTTGTCATAAAGAAGCTCAGGGATAATACCTATAATCTCGCCATTATTCCCCATAACACCATCCGCTAAAGCTCCCATTAGTCCGACACCACCACCACCGTAAATGACAGTATGCCCTCTTTCAGCCAAAAATTTACCTAAATTTTCAACTATTTTATGAAATTTATCATTTCCACTACTTGATCCGCAAAATATAGTTAGTCTCAAATTCATTCCTTTTTTAAAACATAAATTGCCATTATATAAAATTTCTTTAAACAATACCTAAAACCAAAATGTATTAAAATTTAGGTATAATCCCAGTTCACGAAAGAGAAACTATGAAACAATATCTAAATTTACTAAAATCAAACAAAACAGTTAGAACTCTCTCAACTATCCAGCTTCTCTCATATTTTGGGGCGTGGTTTAGTCATGTTGGGGTTTTTACCCTACTTATAGAGCTAAACGCTCCTGTTTGGATGATAAGCTTAACAGTTGCTATGGCGTTTATACCAAATGTCATCTTAGCTCCGATTTCAGGCATTATAATAGATAGATTTAAAGCGTATCCGTTGTTTTTACTATTTTTAACCATCCAAGCAACTACCGTTTTACTTCTGCTTTTGGTTAGGGATTTAAGTTGGTTTTGGTTTTTGCAAGTTCTTGTTTTTATAAGAATGGGAACATCTGGAATTTACTTCCAAACCGAGATGAGCTTACTTCCAAAAATTTTAAATGAAAATGATTTAAAACTTGCAAATGAAATTCACTCCATCATCTGGGCAGTATCATATACTTTAGGGATGGCGTCGGCCGGGATATTTATAAACTTTTTTGGAGTTTATGCATCTTTCAAATTTGACTTCATAATATTTTTAATAGGAATTTTCCTACTTTTAAAACTAAATTTAAAAGAAAAACAAGAGAAAATAAAAAAAGGTGCTTTAATTATGATGATAGAGGGATTTATCTATCTAAAGAAAAATCCTCTGCTTATAAATTTAATCTTGATACACGGCTTCGTAGCAGTAACTTCCTATGATACTTTGATAAATATCCTAGCAAAATACAGCTACAAAGGCGTTCTTAGTACTGCTTTGGTAATCGGTTTTATAAACGCATTTAGAGCTTTTGGGCTGGTTGTTGGTCCTATGATTTTTAGTAAAAGAACTAACAAAAAAACCCTGTTTTATCTCTTTATCCTTCAAGGCATTGGGCTGTTTTCATGGGCTGTTTTACAGCACAATCTCTATCTTAGCTTTATCGGACTTTTTATCACAGGACTTAGTACTTCAACACTTTGGTCATATACTTATACTTTGGTTCAAGTTTACTGTGATAAGAGATTTTATGGAAGAGTTATAGCTTATCTTGATATGGTTTATCTTGGACTTGCAACGATAACATCGCTTTTTACTGGGTTTTTATACGAAAAAGGGCTTAGTCCATTTATGATAACTATGCTTATTGGGGTGCATTTTATCCTAGCAGGACTGTTTTATAAAAGAGTTTATGATAAGAGTTTAGCCTCTTAAAAACGCATAAATCAGCGTCCCAACTGGGTAAATGCTAACACCAGCAAGAATAGCTAAAACATTTAAAAGGTTAAATTTAACGAGCAGATAAAGTGCTAGTCCAAACAAAATATATGAAGTTATTTTATAAGGCGAGAGAAACGCACCAAGGCTGCTAAACCTACCTACTTTCAAAACCTCATCTTCATCTAAATCATCATATTTCCCACTATGAAGCTCTTTGTCAACTAAGTTGGTATAACTTTTATATGAAGCAAAGGCGATAAGCATAGTTAGCAAAAAGGAAATTTGAGTGTTTAATAGCCACAAATTTCCTATAAATAGCGATACAGTGATGACTATAGCATCAAGGATTAGATAAATTTTAATTAACTCTTTACTCATTTTTTGCCTGTTGTTTTATTTGCTTTATCCACTTTAGTCATCATCTCGCCATTTTCTATCTTCTTTATCCCACTCATCTTCGTAGTATCTATCTAGAATTTCATCGGTTTTATCTTTGTCTTCTTTTGCTTCGCTGGTTTTTTCAGAGCTTTTTTGAGAGTCTAAATACTCTTGATAAGCTTTGTATTTTGGATCATTCATTAACTCATTCATATCTTTTCTTTGAGCTTTGATAGCCTTTTTTATATTTACAAAAGCAGCCGCAAACCCTATAAAAAGAAACAACCAAAAAAGAATGATAAATCCCGTCACATCATACAAAAACTTACCACCAAAAAACCCTATCAAAATAGCTACTAAAACAGAGATAGCAAGACTAAGTCCGCTTGAGTCTTTTACTACCTCGTTTAAATTTTTAGTTAGTTTCATAAATTTGCCATTACTTTTCTAGCAGCATTTAGTGCAAAGTCGATGTCACTCTCAGTCATAACAGAGCAGATAAATCCTGTCTCAAACTGAGATGGTGCTAAAAATACTCCCTCTTTTATCATGCCTGTGTGAAATTTAGCAAAAAGCTCTAAGTCTGAAGTTTGAGCATCAGAGTAGTTTTCAACTCTCTTGTCTGTAAAGAAGTAGCCAAACATCGAGCCACGAACACAAGTTTGGATAGGAATGTTGTTCTCTTTTGCTATTTCTTTTAACCCATCCATAAACTTAACCGCTAGTTTTTCTAAGTTTTTATATAAATCCTTACTCTCTTTTAGCTTTGTTAAACTCGCAATTCCCGCTGCCATCGCTACTGGGTTACCGCTTAAAGTTCCAGCTTGATATACAGGTCCAAGTGGGCTTATGCAGTTCATGATTTCTTCTCTTCCAGCAAAAGCCGCTGCGTTCATACCACCACCAATTACTTTACCAAAAGTAACGATATCAGCTTCAACTTCATAGTAAGGATAGCTTCCTAGGTAAGAAGCTCTATATCCACTCATAACTTCATCTAAAATAAGAACTATTTTTTTCTCATCGCAAATTTTACGAAGCTCTTTTAAAAACTCTACTTTACTTGGCACAAGCCCCATATTTCCAGCGATTGGCTCGATGATTATCGTTCCGATATTATCATTTTTAGCCAGTATTTTTTTAACACTTTCTATGTCATTATAGATAGCTACATAAGTGTGGTTTGCCACGCTTTCTGGCACTCCCGCACTACTTGTAGTGCCAAATGTCGCTGCCCCGCTTCCTGCTTTTACAAGTAAGCTATCGCTATGTCCGTGGTAACATCCTTCAAATTTAATAATCCCATCTTTTTTACTAAACCCTCTTGCAAGTCTTATAGCACTCATTGTTGCTTCTGTCCCGCTTGAAACAAAGCGAATTTTATCAAGATATGGAAAGTCAGCTAACATAATCTTTGCTAGTTTGGTCTCTAAAGGACTTGAAGCACCAAAACTTAACCCTTTTTTCGCTGTGTTTATAACAGCTTCTTCTATGGTTTTATCGCAGTGCCCAAAAATCAGCGGTCCCCAGCTTTGAACAAAGTCAAGGTATCTATTTCCCTCGATGTCATAAATGTAAGCACCCTCACCTTTTTCTACCATAAACGGCTCACTGCCGACATTTCCAAACGCTCTAACAGGCGAGTCAACGCCTCCTGGTATAACGCTTTTTGCTTCACTAAAAGCTTCGTGATTTGTCATTTTTTCTCCTTTAAATATTTATATATCGCAATTATTTCATCTTGAGTTAAAAAGTATGTCGGCATAACGCCTTTTTTGTCATGTATCCCATCGGCTAGTTCTTGAAGAGTTAGGTTGTTTATAGCAGGAGCTGTTAGGTTGACATCATATTTTTGTTCATTTGTTTTATTAAACTCTTTATAACTAGCTATTAGCGAGCCCTCGCCCTTTTTACCGTGGCATTTATCGCACCCTATTCCACGAGGATTTTTATACAGCATTTTGCCATACTCAACGTCAGTTATAAAACTCTCACTTAAAAGCAGTGAAAAAAACAAAGTTAAACCTAAAAAAACTCTCACTTAAACCTCACAAAAAATTTAGCTTATCATACAATTTATCTCATTAAAATTTGGTAAATATCCTAAATTTAAAAAGTTTTAGCCCAAATTTCAACTCTTTTATATCTATTTTTAGGTATTATGAGAGCCTAAATTTAATTAAGGATTTTTATGCAACTAATAGATGGAAAAGTAATTAGCCAAAAGGTTAAAGATGAAGTCAAAGAAAAAGCCCTAAACTTAGCAAATTTAGGCGTCAGACCGGGACTTGCCGTTATCCTAGTAGGAGATGACAAAGCAAGCCAAACTTACGTAAACTCAAAAGAAAAAGCATGTCAGGCATGCGAAATTTACTCACTTAAAAAAGTTTTAGACAAAGATACAAGCGAGAGCGAACTTTTAGAGCTGATAGACGCTCTAAACAAAGATGAGAAAATTCACGGCATCTTAGTTCAGCTCCCGCTTCCAAAGCACATCGATACAAACAAAGTTTTAGAAAGAATCGACCCTAAAAAAGACGTGGATGGGTTTCACGCTATAAACGTTGGAAAGCTTGTAAGTGGGTTAGAAGGGTTTGTGCCTTGCACTCCGCTTGGGGTTATGAGACTTCTAAAAGAGCATGGTATCGATGTAGCTGGTAAAAATGCTGTTGTGATAGGTAGAAGCAACATCGTTGGAAAACCGATGGCAAATTTACTTCTAAATGCAAACGCAACCGTTACCATAACTCATAGCAAAACTAAAAACTTAGAGTTTTATACTAAAAATGCTGATATTGTCGTAGTGGCTATAGGAATTCCACATTTCTTAAAAGCTGATATGGTAAAAGATGGAGCTATAGTTATAGATGTTGGAATTAACAGGCTTGATAACGGCAAACTTACAGGGGACGCTGACTTTGAAAACTTAAAAGAAAAATGCTCCTACATAACCCCTGTTCCTGGCGGAGTTGGACCGATGACGATAGCGATGCTTCTAAATAACACCATCACATCAGCTGAAAATTTCTTAAAGAGCAAGTAGGAAATATGAAAGATAGACTTTTAAAAGCGTATCATTTTTCAGGGACTTGGACTGGTACGATTATCATAGTTTTACTGATAATTTTCTTTTTCGCTCAAGCTTTTGTCATCCCAAGCGGGTCGATGAGACACTCACTTTTGATAGGGGATTTTTTGTTTGTCAAGAAATTTAGCTACGGAGTGCCAACTCCACATATCCCGTGGATTGAAGTTCCGATTCTGCCTGACTTTAACAAAGATGGGCATTTGATAAGGGGTAAAAAGCCAGAGCGTGGCGATATAGTGGTGTTTAGATATCCACATAATAAAAAAGTCCATTTTGTAAAAAGAAACTTCGCTGTTGGCGGAGATGAGGTTATTTATACTATAAATGAGATGTATTTAAGACCTCACGAGGGAGATGCCTTTATAGAAGCAAGCTATGACGCAAAAGATATCGTCACTCTAAATGGTAAGAAATTTGTCAAAGAGCCGTATAAAAACCTAGGCATTCACTACGATGAAAAGGTGGATTTACTATCACTTACTTTAAAATACCTCACAGCGAATAAATTTGCGATGACACCAACTATCGTTGATGAACTCCCAACTCTTGATGAGAGACTAAATTTCAACGCTTACTATATAAAAGTCCCTGAAAATGAGTATTTTATGATAGGGGATAATA